>JBIOII010000118.1:0-6162 GCA_044449785.1 Candidatus Limnocylindrales bacterium | reverse complement strand
TCGAAGCCGCGTGCGGTGAAGGGGGTCCCGTCGAACCGCTCCGCCGGCGTGTGCCAATGCAGTTCCCCGTGCAGCCGGTCGTAGTTGTAGTAGGCCGCGAAGCGCGCCAGCCCGTCAGCCGCGGCCTCGATCGTCCGGAAGACCTCGCGGTCGAGCACCTCCGCCTGGAGAACACCCCAGAACCGCTCGATCTTGCCGTTTGTCCAGGGGGAGTTCACCTGGGTCCGCAGGTGCCGGATCCGCAACTCCTCGAGCGTCTTGCCGAAGAGCGTGAGAACGCCGGGCATCCACACGACGAACGGATTGCCGTTGTCGCTCATGAGCTCGAGCGGCGTCCCGCACAGTTCGAAGCAGTCGTCGAGCCAGGCGAGGATGGGTGCGGCCTGGGGCCGCGGCAGGATCCGCAGCCCGATTAGGAAGCGGCTGTGGTCGTCGACGAGGCCCACGATCCAGGTCTTCTCATACTCGTGCGCCGAGCGGCGCAGGAAGAAGGGGCCCTTGATGTCGATGTGCCAGAGCTCGTTGGGCCGGCCACGCTCGTAGGCGGGACCCTTCTCGCGCCGGCTCGACGGGCGGGCCGTGCCGAGATCGGCCAGCAGGGCATCGACGGCGTGGTGATCGAGTGGATAGATCTCGCGCCGGCTGAACTCGGCCGCGAGGCGCTTCGAGTTCCAGTAGGTGAGCAGGCGCACCACGATCACCGCCTGCTCGACCCAGGCCGGCAGCCGCGAGGGCGCCGGGCCCCGGAGTCGATCGCGAAGCGCCTCGAGCCCACCGGCCTCGTAGCGTGTCCGCCAGCGGTACAGGCTCTCCCGGCTGGCCGCGAGCTCCAGGGCGGCCCCGATGCCCTCCTCGCGGGCCACCCGTACACAGCGGGCCCGCAGACGCACCTCCGCGAGCCCAGTGTCGGGAAGCCGGACTGGCGGGCGGCCACCCCGCGTCGCGAGGAACAGGAAGTCGGGCCCCTCCTGGTAGGTGTGGCGGAGCAGGCGACGGTGGGGATCGTCCCGATGCTGGGCTTGGAGCACATCCATGCCCCGACGCTAGAACCCCATCCCACCCCGCGTCTCATCATCCCCGGGAACTACACCTAGCTCCGCGAGTTCCGTCCGGGGGCCTCGAGATCGCGTTCGCCCCCGGTCGGTCGTTTCGGCTCGGATCCCCTGTTCAGCCGTACATCAGGGACCCCGGCGTCGTGAGCACGGTGCCCGTAGCCCAGCCGAGGGCGAGTGTCCCCGGGCCGGCGTCAGCCGCCGGCGAGGTGCCTGAGCGCAATCGCGGCGTGGAGCGCCGCCCCGACGGCCAGGGCAGGCTCGTGGTAGACGACCCGGTTCGAGTGGTTTGCCGGCGTCGTGTCCGGGTCCTCCCCGGGCGGGCGCGCACCGAGGAAGACCATCGCCCCCGGCACGCGCTGGAGCACGAGCGAGAAGTCCTCCGCGCCCATGATCGGCGCCGTCATCGGGATCACCGCGTCGCTGCCGACGAGGTCCGCGCCGACGGACGTGACGAACGCGGTGAACGCCGCGTCGTTGACCGTCACGGGGTAGCCGATCTCGATCTCCAGCTCGCCGGTAGCGCCGTGAGCGGCGCAGATCCCGTCCACCACGCGGCGAATGTTGGCATGGACCGCCGCACGGGTCGCCTCGGAGACCGTCCGGATGGTTCCCTGCATGAAGACCGTCTCCGGGATGATGTTGTTGGTCGTCCCGCCACGCACGTGCGAGATCGTCACCACGGCGGGGTCGAACACGTCGACGCGGCGCGTGACCATGGCCTGGAGGGCCAGTACGATCTCGGCGGCGACCGGGATCGGGTCCAGCGCCGCGGACGGCGAAGATGCGTGACCGCCACGGCCGCGGATGGTCAGCTGGATGAAGTCCGCCGCCGCCATCTCAGGGCCCGGGCGAAGGTTGAGGGTGCCGGTCGGGGTAGCTGGTGGAGATGTGGATCGCGAACGCGGCGTTCGCTGCCTCGGCCGCGGGGAGGTCCAGCATCCCTTCGTCGAGCATGTAGCGCGCTCCGCCGAAGCCTTCCTCGCCCGGCTGGAACATCAGCAAGACCCGGCCCGCGAGCAGATCGCGCCGCGCGGTGAGGAGCCGCGCGGCGCCGATGAGCATCGCGACGTGCGTGTCGTGCCCGCAGGCGTGCATCGCTCCCGTGACCTCGGAGCTGAACTCGAGCCCGGTCTCCTCCCCGACCGGCAGGCCGTCCATGTCGGCGCGCAGGACCAGGGTGGGACCCGGACGTGCCCCTTCGATGACCGCGGTCACGCTGCTGACGGTCGTGCCGGTGCGCGGGGCGAGTCCCAGCTTCCCCAGCTCGGCGACGACGAGGGCCTGCGTCTCGGGCAGCTGAAGACCGATCTCGGGCCGGCGGTGCAGGCGCCGACGCACATCGAGGATCTCCGGCATCACGGCCTCTGCATCGACCAGAAGCCCAGAGAGGGGGGCACGCGGAACGGGCGCGGTCGGGATCGTGGTCATTTGAGAAGTATGCGCGCGGGAACCCCGGCGCCGACGCGGCGCGACGACCGTGGATGCCGCAGAATCGCGGCGATGACCCGGACTCCAATGTCCGACCCGATCCCGAGCGGCGCGGCGCGGCGCCCGCCGCGCACGGGCGCGGTTTGAGGCCCGGCGTGCCCGTCGTCGTCCGCGAGGCCCGGCCCGAGGAGTACGCGCGGGTCGGCGAGCTGGTGGTGGCCGCGTATCGCTCGCTGCCCGAATTCGACGAGCCCGACTACGAGCCGGAGCTGCGCGACGTCGCCCGGCGGGCGCGGGAGTCGGTGGTCCTGGCCGCCGTTGACGACGCGGACGGGTCGCTGCTCGGCTGCGCCACGTACGTCCCGGGACCGGAGAGCCCCTGGGCGGAGTTCCTGCAACCGGGCGAGGCCGCGATCCGGATGCTCGCCGTGGACCCGGCCGCGCGCGGCCGTGGCGCCGGGACGGCGCTGGCAGTGGCGTGCGTGAGCCGGGCGCGCGCGGAGGGCCGCAGCGCGGTCTTCCTCCACTCGATGGAGTTCATGCGTGCGGCCCAGGCGATCTACCAGAGGCTCGGGTTCGTCCGGCAGCCGGACCGCGACTGGGAGCCTGTGCCGGGAGTTCGCCTCCTGGGGTTCTCGCTCGCCCTGTAGGCGCCGGAGCGCCGATCAGTTCCGGTTGCCGAAGAGCCGCAGGAGCATGAAGAACAGGTTGATGAAGTCCAGGTAGAGCTTGAAGGCGCCCATCACGGCGCCCTTCTCCATCGCCCCCGCCCAGGCTGCGACCGCGCCGCTCTGGATCTGCTGCACGTCGTACGCCGTGAGGACCGTGAAGATGACGACGCCGGCGACCGAGATGCCGAAGCTCAGGAAGCTCCACCCGATGAACAGGTTGACGAGCATCGCGACCATGAGCCCGACCAGACCCATGAAGAGATACGCGCCCAGGTTCGACAGATCGCGCCGCGTGACCGCTCCGTAGAAGGCGGCCGCGGCGAAGACGCCCGCGGCGGCGCTCCCGGCAGCCACGACGCTCCCCAACGCGTAGACCTGCAGGATGAAACCGAGGGTGATTCCCGTCAGCGCGGCGTAGGCGAAGAAGAGCAGCAGGCCAACCGTGGCGGGGATCCTGCGGATGGCCAGGGTCAGGCTGAATGCGATCGCGAGCTGGGCGATGATCAGCGGCAGGACGAGTCCTTCGAGGCTCGCGAGCTGCGAGTCCGACAGGCCGGCGACGACCGCGCCGACGCCGGTCGTGAGCAGCAGGCCGAGGAACATCCAGAAGAACGCCTGGGTGAGGAACGCCTGCGCGAGGCGGGCGTCCGGGCGGACACCCACCCGGCTCGGGGTTGCGTACTGGTTCGTGAACATGGTGCGAGGATCTCCTTGGTGGCGTGCCGGAGCTCCGACTCCGGATCTCTATTCTCGCCAAGTCTCGAAAGGCTGCACGGGACGGCTCCCGGAGCGCGACGACGCTCGTCAGCTCAGGTCGGGGCGATCCGTGGTCCGGGCGGCCGTGGCCGTGTGTGCCTCCGCCTGCTCTGCGGCGCGCGCGAGGACCCAGAGGAGGTCGGCGAGCCGGTTGATATAGGGCAGCAGGTGGCGCCCGGGCACCTGCCCGGCGCGGTCCAGCGTCACGGCCCGTCGCTCCGCGCGGCGGACAACCGTGCGCGCGAGCTCGAGGGCAGCGCTCGCGCGCGTCTCCCCGGCCACCACGAACTCCTTCGGGACGTCGATCCGGGATTCGTATTCGGCGAGGAGCGTCTCGATCCCGTCCACCATCGCCGCGGACACGCGCGTGGTCCCGTCCTGAAGCCGGCCCCAGGCAATCGGGTCCGTCGCGAGCTCCGCGCCGGCCACGAAGAGCTCGCGCTGGATCCGCAGGATCAGCGGCTCGAGGTCCGCCAGGGCTGGAGGGAGCGCGTCGAGGCGCCGCTTGACCGCCAGCTCGGCGCGGGCGAGCCCAAGCGCCGCCACGGTCTCGTCGAGGGTTCCGTATGCCTCCGTCCGAAGGTCGTCCTTCGGGATCCGGTCGCCACCGAAGAGCAGGCCGGTCGTCCCGTCGTCGCCCTTCTTCGTGGCGATAGACGAGGCGTGCGCCGCGGCCGGGGCCTCCGGGCTCACCACATGAGACCCGCGTCGCGGGGGTCCCAGCGCTCGGCCAGAAGGGTGATCTTCACCGGGTGCTCCAGCACCGACTCGGCCTGCTCCTTGACCTGCGCGATCATCGAACCAGCGTAGGGACAGAACGGCGTGGTGAGGATCATCTTCACCTCCGACTCCGTCTCGCCCAGGATCACCTGCTTGATGAGCGCCAGCTCGACGACGTTCATCCCGATCTCGGGGTCCACCACCTCGCGCAGCGCGTCGAGGACGGCGAGCTCGCGGGCACGCCGCTCGAGGTCGAACGCCGGGGCGGGGACAGGGTCGGCGGCGGTTGGGGCAAGAGGTGACTGTTCGGTCATGGATGACTCTCGATGGTGCCGCGGGGTCGCTGCGGCTCGCAGGAAGCGTAGCACCGATCCGGGGAAAGACGAGCCCGCAGGTCGGAATTGACGGGGTCCGGCGCATCGCAGCCGCGTGAGACTCAGGTGCGGGCCGCGGCTCCCCTGTCGATCACGACGCCAGGCCGGCGCAGCTCGGGCGGGAGGTCCGCCGCCTCGGCCGGGCTGTAGCCGGGCCCGACCAACGATCCGTCCGGCTTGAGGAACTCCGCGTAGCGCTCAGGGTGGTCAGCCGCGTAGCACAAGGCGAACGCGACACCCAGTCGGCGCAGCTCCGGATGGTCCGTCAGGATCCTGGTGAGGTCGTAGCCCGTGCGGCGCATCTCGAGGAGCTGGCGGACGGTCAGCCGGCTGCCGTAGCAGAACGGCTCGCCGTTCATCACCAACGGATCGACCTGCACCCACTTGATGGTCATCGATCAGCCGCCCTTGTAGATGGCCCACAGGAGGCGGTTGTGTTTCCGCGCGTCCCCTCCGAGGCCGCGATGCCAGCGGAAGACGGCGATCGCCTGGTCGAGACCAACGTCGGCTGCGGAGCGTTCCTGGTCCGAGAGAACGGCCGCCATCGCGACGCGGACACCCTCGGAGAGCACGATCAGGTCGTCCATCGGGACCCGGCGGCGGCGGAAGACCGGGGCGACCCACTCCGCCCACTCGCGGACCTGGAGCGGGCTCCCCGAGGCGACGGCGAGCGCGATGCGCTCGAGGTAGCCGTCCGTGTCGCGCAGCAGGTGCCGCAGGCCGGCCCCGCCCTGACGTTCGCGGAGCCTCGGATCGCGTTCCACGGCGGCTTCGAGCGCGTGCACCGCGAGCCGGGCGCGCGAGGCGCGGATGCGATCCGCCGCGGCAGGGAAGCCCGCGGTCATGTCCGGCATCGGGAGGCCGAGGGCGGGATGACTCACGGCGCGAAGTCTACCCGGTCGCCTTTCCCGTGGGCGCTACCATCGGGCCCATGCCCGATCGTGATCCCGGCGACCACCCGCCGCGACGGCTCCTGGAGCGCGCCCCCTCCGAGCGGTACGCGACCAGCGGTCCCGCCGCCGCTGGCTCCCCTGCCGGAGGCGCCGCGGCCGGGGTCGGAGACGCCGTGGCCGGGGCCCGAGACACCGGCAGCGTTCGCCACGCGTTCCTGCTGGGCCTCGGTGCCGCGGCGATCGGCGCGGCGGTGCACGTCGTCTG
>JBIOII010000117.1:0-6172 GCA_044449785.1 Candidatus Limnocylindrales bacterium | reverse complement strand
GGTAAAGGTAGGGTTCCTAAGGATCAGCAGTTTGGAGGATGGCGATGCGCGAACGGGAGGCGGCACAGCCGAGTCTGCTCCGCGCCATCAATCTCCGAGCTACTTTCGACAGTGTCCAAGCCCGTGGGCCGATCGGCGCAGCGCAGGTCGTGAGGCTGACCGGGCTGTCGCGACCAACGGTCGGCGACGTCATCGGCCGTCTTCTCGAGTTGGGTTTGATAACGAGGGTGGGTCGAACCCGCGGGCACCCGGGGCCCACGGCTCAGCTCTACGACGTCAATCCGAGGGCCGGGTGGGTGCTCAGCCTCGATATCGGACGGCAGTGGGTCAGGGGTGCGCTGAGCGACCTCACGGGTACGGTCGTGGCCCGGACTGCATCACGGACCTCGGCCTCGACTGCGCCGACAGTCATCGCCCAGCTTCGCCAGGCCGCCGACCAGCTCACGCTCGAGGCAGGGATCAGCCCGAGCGATGTCCACCAGGTCGTCGTCGGCACCCCAGGTGTGATCCGCCCGGGTGAGGACCACTTCTCGCTCGCCCCCAGCCTGCCCGGGTGGGAGAGCCCGGGCGTGATCAACGACATCCGCCGGGCACTGGCAGCGCCGGTGCTCTTCGAGAACGACATCAATCTCGCGGCCGTGGGTGAGCACGTCGAGGGAGTGGCGCGGGGGGTGGACGACTTCGTCCTGCTGTCGGTGGGAACGGGAGTCGGCATGGGCGTTGTCCTTGACGGCGAGCTCCGCCGCGGCGCCGCCGGCCTCGCCGGTGAGATCGGGTACCTCGCCCTTGACATGGATGCCGCCCCGTCGGAGCGGGCCGCCGCGTGGGGCGCCGGGCCGTTCGAAGCCCTCGTTTCCTCGTCGGGCATCCTCAACCTTGCCCGGGCCAACGGAGTGACGTCGGTAGTCTCGGCCGCCGATGTGTTCGCGGCCGCGCGCTCGGGTGATGCCGCCGCGGCGGCCGTCGTGGCGATCGAGGCGCGCCGTCTGGCCCACGCCATCGCCGCCATCGCCGCCGTCCTCGATCCGCACCTGGTGGTGCTCGGCGGCGGGATCGGAACGGGTGGCGGCGATTTGCTGCTCGGCCCGGTCGCCGAGGCCCTCGCCGCGATCTCTCCCTTCTCGCCCCGGCTGGCGATCTCGGGCCTCGGAGCCGATGGCGTCATCGCCGGAGCCGCCGGAACCGGGCTACGTCTGGCGCTCGATCGGATATTCGAGCGGGCGGCGACGAGCTCGCCACCCGTCGATGTTGAGCGGCCCGGTCTGAACGAGGCGGCCGGCTAGCACGGGTCCCTCGGCGCCGGCCCAATCGCAGGGCCGCCGGGACCCGCGCGACGCAACGGTCGCGGACCGGCTCGGCCAGGATCGCCGCCGGGCCAAGGGCGGGCCTATTCGCGTTTGCTATCGTGGCGGCGATGGATCGCGCCACGATAGCCTCGCCCCCCGGAGACGCCGACTCGGCGCCACCGATAGCCGCGTGTTGGCTCGGCCGAACTGCCTACCGCGACGCGTGGCAACTCCAGCACCGCCTCGTTACCGCTCGTGCGGCGGGGCTGATCGGAGATCAACTGCTTCTGCTCGAGCACGAGCCGGTGCTCACGCTGGGCCGCCACAGCGATCCCGCTCACGTGATCGCCGGCCCCGTTGAGCTTGCCGCTCGCAACATCGAGCTGATCCGAACCGAGCGCGGCGGCGAGGTCACCTACCACGGCCCCGGCCAGCTGACCGCTTACCTGATCGTGAAACTCGCCGACCGCGGATTGCTCATCCGGCCGCTCGTTCGTGCTCTCGAGGCATCCCTTGCTCGTACTTGCGCAGTCTTCGACGTCGCCGCGGGGCCGAAAGAAGGGTTTCCGGGCTGCTGGTGCGGCGACGGAACGCGCAAGATCGGGGCCGTGGGCGTCCGCATCGAACACGGCGTGAGCTACCACGGCATCGCTCTCAACATCACCGTTCGGCTCTCCGACTTTGGTCTGATCGACGCCTGCGGCTTGCCCGGCGTCGAGTCGACGTCGATCGCCGCGGAGCTTGGGCACTCAGGCGCTCCCACGACGGAATCGGTGGCTCAGGCCGCCGCGGAGTTCGCGGTGGCCCTGGCGGCGGCGATCGGTGCACCGCTCGCCGGGACTCTTCCGCCCCTCGCCGATCCGGTCACGGCTCGGTCGGGCCTGGAGCAGCTTCTTGCCGAACTTGGGCCGCGCCTCGCTGCGGTCGGAGCCCGCTGATGGCAGCGGGTTTGTTCGAACTGCGGCGCGACGCCATCACCGGCTGGTGGGTGGCCACCGTCGTCGATCGCCAGTTTCAGCGCGGTCGCTTCTCGCTGGCCGCCGCCCCCATCGACGACGGAGGCGAATGCCAGAACTGTACCCAGCCCCCCGGCGACGGCATCCGGATCAGGACACTCAAGGATTACGCGTTCCATGTCGTGGGTGCCCAGGACGAAGCTCGTGAGATGGATCGTAACCTGGCCCAGATCGCGATGTCGCAGGCCAAGGCGGCCGGCAGCTGGCGCACCATCGTCGCGCCTCCGGGAGAACATCGGCCGATCCAGACCGTCGGGAGCGAACTACTGAAGGGAATGCTATCGAGCGTTCGTAAGGCGTTCGTCGACGCTGGGAACGTCGGCCAGACCGAGTACCTGCAGGTCGTGCAGAACTGGGGTGCGCAGGCCGGCGCGATGACCAACCACCTCTGCCTCGACCTGTACGATCTTCCGCAAATCCCGCACCGGGTGGCCGAGGAGATCGGCGGTGCCGCCCGTTACGTGATCCGAGAGGGCGAGTGCCCGTACTGCCGGTTAGTGCGTGAGGAACCGCGTGCCGGGACGCGCATGATCTGGCAGGACGACGCGAGCGTCGCCTTCGCGCCATACGCGTCTCGTTCCCCGTTCGAAGTCTGGATCGTGCTGCGCCGGCACGCCGCGGACTTCGCCGCCGCAACGGACGCCGACATTGCCTCCACGGCCGAGGCGCTCCGCCAGGTCCTGGGCCGCCTGGCGCGCCTTGACGGCCCGCCGCACAACCTCGTGCTGCACACGGCGCCCCTCCGCGAACGAGTCGACGCGACGTACCATTGGCATTGGGAAGTCCACCCGCGGCTTCGCGAGATCGCCGGGCTCGAGTTGGGGACCGGATTACCGGTGAACCCGGTCTCTCCGGAGGAGGCGGTCGAGGAGCTGTTGCGTCAGGGTCCACTGGGGGGAGCTGCTGATCTGCCATGAGACCAGGGGGTTGCCTGCCACGCCGTCACAGGCTCCTGGGCCACTCCGTCACTACCTCCCGGCGCGCGGGGAGGCGCCTCAGGCCATACACCGGAAACATGGCGGCGGCGACAGAGTGTCCATCAGCGCGACGACCTGGCAACTGGAGCGCGGCGTGACCGCCGCATCCGAAGGCACCGGCGACCGGACCTTCATCGAACAGCTCTTCGCCCTTCACCATGCCGAGATCTATGCGTACATCTTCCGGATGGTCCGCGATGCCGACGTTGCGGCGGACTTCGCTCAGGACACGTTCATCAAGGCATACAAGGCCCAGGACTCCCTCGAGGACCGGGCCAAGGCACGAGCCTGGCTGTACCAGATCGCCCATCGCGTGGTGCTGGACGAGATGCGGCGGCGGCGGATCATTCGCTTCATGCCGTGGACCGGCGAGAGCTACGGAGCCGCTCCGTCGGCCGAGCACCTGGCGATGGAGATGCGGCTCTCGGGGCCGCTCGCACGAGCGCTGGCACGGATCCCTGAGCGGCAGCGAGCGGCTCTGCTGATGGCGGAGGTGAACGACCTTACTGGGCTCGAACTCGCGGAGACGCTCGGTATCAGCCACGTCGCCGCTCGAGCGCTGCTTACCCGCGCGCGGGAGAGCCTCCGGCAGGCCCTCGCCGATGAGCGACGCAAGGAGAAGGAACGCGAAGACGCGATCGACGCCACTTATGCCGAAAAGGCACGCGGGGCAGACCCGCGCCGTCCCAGCGACGACCACACGCGAGCCGGACGTTGAGTCCCGCTATGAAGCGTCTCGGTAGCGATCCGAAGCCGATCCACGAGCGGGCGCGAAACCTGGCCGCCGAGTCGGTCGACGCCGAGCTCGAGCCGAACGACGCCGAATGGCTCGCGGGTCACCTCGAGGCGTGTCCGGATTGCGCAGCCGTGGCCGAGGAATATCGGGCGATCCACCTCGAGCTCAGCTCTCTGCCTGTGCCCGAACCGCCTCGCGACCTGTGGGCCCGAACCGCGGCCGGGTTCGATCTCGCCGATGCCGCTGCTTCGAGGCGATCGCCGAGAAGCGCCGGCGCGTCACCCGTCAGTCGTCGTCCGCTGTTCGCGACCGCCGTCGCCGTCGGGGTCGTAGTCGTGGTGGCGGCCACCTCGCTGATCGTCCAAAGCCCGATATTGAATCCGCTGCCCGGTTCCACCGGGACTGCGGCCATCGCGCTCGGGACCGCCACTCCGGGTCAGTCCTCCGGGGGGCCCCAGGCGCCGCTCGCCGTCGTGAACGGGACGAGCTACTGGATCGCGTCTGTGGCAGGCGTCTATGAGAT
Organism: Candidatus Limnocylindrales bacterium; assembly: GCA_044449785.1. GTDB lineage: Bacteria > Chloroflexota > Limnocylindria > Limnocylindrales > CSP1-4 > Fen-1039. Next base: position 1,634 of record JBIOII010000117.1, on the reverse strand, counting down.
CAAAGGCGGAACGACGCCGTGCGCCGCCACCGACGGCAGCTGCACCATGACGAACGGAACCGGCCAGACGTTGGGGTCGATCTCGAGCGATACCACCGTCTCAGCGGCAATCGCGCCGGATGCCACTCGCGCCGCGGTGTGGACCGACAACAAGGTAGTCATCATGCCCCTGGTCTCGAGCCCGCAGACCGTCGCGATCGATCTCCTTACGCCGCGGCCGACGTTGACCCCCGCACCAGCCACGCCGAGCCCCAGTCCGACCGCCGCGCCGACCTCGACGCCCGCGCCGTCCGCTACCGCAGCAATTTCCATAATTGCGACGGTGCCCGCGACCATGCCCAGCGTCAGCCCGAGCCCGATCGCAACTGCGAGTGCAACCGTCGCCCCGTCGGCTACGACCCCGGGCGTGGCTCAGGCTACCGCGATCCTGTCGGGATACCAGGTAGTAGGTCGCGATCCCGAATTCTCCCCGGACGGCACATACGTCGCCTTCTCGGCTCGACCCGTCGACCACAGCACGGGCCCGGACGTGTTCATCTGGCAGATCGGTCAGGACCGGGCCCAGGCAGTCACCTTCCGGCACGGCGACCTGTTCGCCGGGTGGTTCGGCCAGAAGGTCCTGATCAGTGAGATCGCACCGGTGCAGACGTCCGGAGGCGCCGTTGCGTCGGCTCCGGACGGCACCAACTCGGTCGGCTCGACTTCTTACGTCTTCGATCCGAGCACCGGCAAGGCTCTGGAGATAGCCCGGTCGATGCTCCTCCCGACGGTCGACCCCACCGGTCAGTTCCTCGTCTACTGGTCCGGCAGCGTCGAGTTCGATCCGGTTTCGGGGCTCTGGCAGCCGGGCAAGGGCGACCTCTATTTCGACGCGTGGTCCGACCTGACCCTCACTCCGGCATCGCTGGCGACACTACCCGCACCGACCCCGACCCCGAGTCCGGTCGCGACCGCGACGCCGGGCACCACGACGGCTCCGACCCTTTCGCCGAGTCCCGTTCCGGCGACGACCGACGAGGCGTCTCCATCGTTGGAGCCAAGCGCCGTAGCATCGGCCACGACAGCGGCGCCCACCCCCGCCCCGAGCGCATCGGCCGTCCAGGCGCTACCGCAGCTCTTGTCAGTCGCCTCCGGCCCGGACCTCGTCCACGCCTGGGTCGTCCGCTGGGATGACCTGGGTCAGAACCTGGCGATCTGGGTTGCCGATCCGGGCAGCGACAGGATCGGCCGTCTGAACCTCTTCTCGGTCGATCGGACCGCCCAGCTGGTCGACACAAACGAGCCGCGACTGGCCGCCGACGAGGTCATGTCGAGCCTCACGTTCGATGATGGGCATCTCGTGTATACCTCGGCCGCGGACGGCAAGACCTACATGCAGGCCGTTCCGTCGGTCCCTCCCTCGACGGCGTCCACCCCATCGCCGACGCTCCCGGGCCAGCTCCCCGCCGTAGCCGGCGCGTCGTCGTCGCTACTACCGCAGCCCAGCGACCGTCCCGGCAGCTAGTCGATCGCCGGCCGGACGGCCCATGCCTCGTTGTTGCCTGCTGTCCTTGCTCACGCATCTCGGGGTGCGCTCGCTACGGTCCTCGGCTCTCCGCCTCGGCCTCGGCTCGTCGGGCCGGCGATCGAGTTCC
>JBIOII010000116.1:0-6188 GCA_044449785.1 Candidatus Limnocylindrales bacterium | reverse complement strand
CGATTGCCGGCCGGCCCGCGAGCCGCACGAAGCCCCGCAACAGCTGAGGGTTCATGCCGGCCATCGCTCGAACGGCGTCGGCTAGGTCGCCCGCCGGCACCGAGGCCAGGGCGGTCAGCAGGCGGCCGAGAGTCTGGTCGTCGAGGCGACCGAGGACCCCGAAGAGGTGCGCGATCGCTTGCGAGTCGGCCTGCACTACAGCGCCCACGCCCCTATCGAAATCGCGAACGAACGTCAGCAAAGTGCCGACGCGTGCCTCGAGATCCTTCGAGCCAGCCGCCTCGGCCCGAAGCCGGCAATCCTCCAGAAGCGGCACGACCGGATCGGTCTCGCGCTCCTTGCGTGAGGCGGCAACGCGACGGAACCACTCCCAGTGGCTGCCGACCGCGACCCACGCCCGCCCGGCCGGGCCGCGGCGGCCGCTGCGCCGTGGCGCGGTCCGTTCGACGAGGCCCCAGCTCTCGCAATCCGCCAGGGCCAGGAGCGTCGCCCGGTGCGAGAGCCCGAGCGTCTGGCGCAATTCCGCCTCGGTCAGCGGCCCGCCGTGTAGCAGCAGATATCCCTGAATGGCTGCCGTGGAAGGGGTTACACCCCAGGCCGCCCCAATCCGCGACCAACCGGCCGCGAAGTCGCGGCGGATCGCTTCGGCCTCGTCCATAACTAGTTCCTTGACGATATCTAGATTCTGGCCAATACTGGCTACCGTTGAGTAGCCAGTATGACGGAAGTGCCGGCCGGTGTCACGGCGCGCCGCCATTTGGGTGTCTATCGCGTCCCAGGGAGGTGCCCATGGCGCGCCACGCAGTCACCGGCGCTTTCGGGTTTTCCGGTCGCTATATCGCGGCACGCCTCCTGGAGGCAGGCCACGAGGTCCTGACCCTCACCAACCATCAGCCGCGGTCGGCATCGCCGAGCCCGGGACCCGTCGCGATCGCGCCGCTGGTCTTCGACGCAGCGGCCCTGGCGCGCAGCCTCGATGGCGTAGACATGCTCTTCAACACGTATTGGGTGCGTTTCTCGCGCGGAGGAACGACCCATGCCCTCGCCGTCGAGAACTCTCTGAAGTTGATCGACGCGGCGCGAATGGCCGGTGTTCGGCGGATCGTACACGTCTCGATCGCGAATCCAGATGCGACCTCGAAGCTGCCCTATTACAACGGCAAGGCCCGGGTCGAAGCAGCGGTAGTGGAATCCGGGATGGGTTACGCCATCCTGCGGCCGACCGTGTTGTTCGGCGATGAGCCGATCCTGGTCAACAACGTTGCCTGGCTGCTGCGCCGGTTTCCCATCTTCGGAATTCCAGGCGACGGCAGCTATGGAATCCAACCGATCCACGTCGCCGACCTTGCCGACCTGGCCGTCGGTTTGGCGTTGCTGCCTGAGAACGTGGTCGTCGATGCCGCGGGCCCGGAAACGCTCGACTTCACCGACTTCGTGAAGATGATCCGGGGCGCGGTCGGCAGCCGGTCCCGGATCGTCCACGGCTCGCCAGGGCTGGCCCTGTTCGCTGCGAGGTTGCTCGGGCGGGCGGTCGGCGACGTGCTTCTGACCCGCGAGGAGATGGACGGTCTGATGGCCGGCCTGCTCGTCAGCCATTCGACGCCGCTGGGTCGGACAGGCTTCGCCGGCTGGCTGACGCAAGCATCGCCGTGGCTCGGTCGCGAATACCTTTCTGAGGTAAAGCGGCATTTCGGGCCGGTCTCGCGATAGCGCCCCCGTGGCCGGCTGGCCGGGGCGTCCCGCGGCTGCCCGAGACCGGGCTGTTCGACCGTCAGGTGCGACCCGGTTTGACCGCCGCGTCCGCCCGCCGACACTGGTCTTCGTGAGCACGACGAGCCACCAGACCATGAGCGAGACCGGCGGCGGACGGCTGCAGCTTGCGGACTGGCGCCGCCGAGTCGGCGAGTTGTACGCCGAGGTCCGCGACCTTGCGGCACGCGATCCGGCCGCCGCGCATGCTCGCTGGCGGACCGCCCGCGAGGCGCTGTATCGGGACCATCCCTCTTCGCCGCTGCCGGTCGAGCGAAGGACCGAATTCCGGGCCGTGCACTTCCCGTACGACTCCAGTCTGCGGTTCGAAGTGCAAGTGAAGCGCGATGAACCGCCAGCTTCGGGGGCGACGCCGGCGTGTGCCGCCGGCGTCGGCGGGCTGGGCCTGAAGCTGCCGATCAGCACAGGCCGGCCGCTGGGCTTTGAGCGGGTCGGCCGGCTGGAGATCCCATTCGCGGCCGGTGCGCGGTGGCTGGCACTCTTCTGGCTGCCGGAATACGCAGGCGGCCTGTTCCTGCCGTTCCGCGATGCCACCAACGGCCGGGAAACCTACGGCGGCGGCCGCTACCTGCTCGACACCGGCAAGGGCGCAGATCTGGGTGGCGACCCGGATCGTGGCGCCGTCGTGGTCGACTTCAACTTCGCCTACCAGCCGTCTTGCGCCTTCGACCCCCGCTGGTCGTGCCCACTATCGCCGGCGGAGAACCGCCTCGACATCGAGATCCACGCGGGCGAACGGCTGACCTGAGGCTGACTCCGGCGGTGCCGCGGGCCGCACCGCCGCGCCGTCGCCGGCATACCTGTCACCATTCCCGGATGAGTTCTAGCCAGACACTTCGCGGCCTCCCGGGTCCGCAGGCCATTCTCTTCGACCTGGATGGGACCCTCGTCGACACGGTCCACCTCCGTATCGACGCCTGGCTCGAGGCCCTGAAGCGGCACGGCGTCGCGATCGAGCGCGATCGACTGGCCGGCCTGATCGGGTCCGACGGACGCCGGCTGGCTCACGAGGCCTCCCGCGCCGCGGGGCGGGAGTTCGATGATGCCGAGGCGCAGGTCGTGGACAACCTGAGCGGCGCCATCTTCGACGTGTTGAACGAAACACCGGTGCCGCTCCCCGGTGCGTCGGAGCTGCTGAGTGCTTTGGAGCTGAGCCACCTGACCTTCGCGATCGCGACGTCGAGCCTGCCCGGCCAGGTCGCTGCCTCGGTGAAGTCGCTGGCGCTGCCCGCGGAGCCGCCGATCGTGGACCAGAGCCATGTCGTCCACGCCAAGCCGGCGCCTGATCTGCTGCTGGCTGCGGCCGCCCAGCTGGCGGTGACGCCGGAGAGCTGCTGGTACGTTGGCGATTCGGCGTGGGATATGCTGGCCAGCACCGCTGCGGGAATGACCGGCATCGGGGTCACGACAGGTGCCGCCGACTCGAATGCTCTAGACGTGGCTGGCGCCGCCGTCACGATCGAAGATCTGACGATCCTGCTCGCTGAACTCCGAAGACGGGGTCTGTCGTCCTAGTTTCGACTCCGGGCCCGATCGGGTGGGTGTTGATGCCGTCAGCTCTTGGCCGACGGGTCGTCGATGCGGCCCATAAAGAGAACGGCGCCCGTCCAGTTGTCCCGGATGAAGTACAGGAACGGCTTGTTGACGTGGAACTGCACGTGGAGGGGCGACGGCTCTGGGCCGCCGCCACCCATCGTGGCCCCAAGCGAAACCGTGACCGCGGCCGCCGTCGTGCCCTGCTCGACGACGTCGATGTTGGCCTGGTGGATGACCTTGGCGAGCATCAGCGGCTCGTCGTGGGTGACGCCCGAAAGGTCGGCCTTCACGGAGAACACGGTGGGCATCCCCATCGCCGAGAGAGCGCCCGTGAGGTCGACTCTCGATTCGGCCGAGAATCGCGGCAGGGTCAGGTCCACGTCGTAGCCGGCCATCGCGCTCTCGATGCTGCTGAGCCTCGCCGACGTGAGGCCTTTTACGAACGACGCCATGTCGTCTGGAACGACGATGGTCATCGCCATGGTGCCGCCGAGCCCGAGGAGAACCGATCGATAGCCCGCTCCCGCTGAATACATGAGGTTGCTGTCCATCGCCATCGTTGGAACCGATACCCTGGACCCGTCGCTGCGGGTGAATGGCAGCGTCTTGGTCGCCTTGGGATCGAACTGGGTCGACCAACCAGCTTTCAGGTAGATGGCGTTCGCGAGGGCGATGCGCGTGCCTTTGTTGACGTCGCCCGGCTGTAGCACCTCGGGGATCCGACCCTTGGTCTTGTCGCTCGCCCATCTGTTGATGATCAAGCGAGCTGCTTCTGGGTCGTTCATGTAGTCGACCAGCCCCAGGCCAGCTCCGAACCCAGAGCTGAGCGCATCGAGGTAAGCCTCCTCGAGGTTCATTCCCCGTTGCGCAAAGGCGGCGTTGGAAACGTCCAGCTCCGCCACCGGTTGCTGGCCGGTGTGGTCGGGCGTGGCCTGCGGGTCGCTCGAGGACCAGCCCGAATCGTCGTATCGCGTGTCTGACTGAAGGGTGTTGATGAGTGCCACGACCTCGTCGGCCTGGCCGGTCGACCCAAAGTCGTGCAGGACCGTGTCCATTTCGGTTGCCGTGACGCCTCGGGCTCCTGGCAGGACCATGGCCAGTGAGAGCGCGACGCTCGTCGGCGACGCGCACAGGTTGCCGGATGGGGTGAGCTGGCGGAGTAGGTCGAACCCGAAGTCGTTGATCTCGCTGCCGGCGAGGGCTCCATGGTCGTCCGCTGGAGCCAGCAACCCGACCTTGCCCATCGCCGTCGCGAACTCGCCCGGAGCCAGCGACTGTGAAGGCTCCTCCGAGCGGGATGGGGAAGGCCACTCCGTCAAGGGCGGCGACGGCCATCCGGTGGGCCAAGCCGAACTTGGTGGCCAGTGCGTGCCCGAGGCCCCCGCAGTCGGCGTCGTGGTGGCTACTGCCGTGCCACAGGCCCCCGCCACGATCACCGCAACTAGTGCGGCGCCGGCGGCGCGGATCTTCGCTTGAGCCGATATCGATGGAGCCGGCACTGGGCCCCTCGGCCAAAACCTTCTCCCCAACATCTCGCCCCCTTTCGCTCGGCGGCCTCGGAATCTCGAGGCCGTGTCACTAGGACGCCACGGTCCCTCTCCGAGTGGCGGTCCGGAGGCCGAGCGTACCGAGTTTGGGTCAGACTATCTCTTCGGGGACTCGCGTCCGGAGGACGATGCCGGTGAACGGAATGCGGATCACCCGGAAGACCTCGATCGAGACCAGGAACCCGGCGAACAGGAAGATCACTCCGAGAAGCTCTCCGACGAAGAACGCGCTCGTGTCGCCGAACCGGTTCAGGCCGCTGGTGATGGCCGGGATCAGGCCGCCGAGGGCGATGAGCAGCGTGGCGGGAACCCGGCTGTTTAGCCTTCGCGTTAAGAGCGCGGCAATCGTGCCCGGGATCGATACGGCAAGGTTAACGACGATCGCGAGCGGGGCGAGCAGCAGGTTCGCGAGGAACTTTGCCGGCGACTGGTCACGGCCCAGCGAATAGCGGATCGCGCGGCGCTTTGGCATGAAGATGTACGTGCTGTAGACGCCACCCAGCGTCAGCGCGAAGGCGCCGGTGATGTTGAAGAACGGCGTCAGCAGGCGAAGGTAGCCGGGGAAGAGCGCCCCGGTCGGGATGTGAGTGATGGGGTCGACGACCCAGCCCGGAGCCGGAAGCGACACCGTCGCCATCATCAGTGCCGAGGCTGCGGTCCCGCCGACCATGGCGGCCGCCGCGAGCCGTGGCCACGTCTCACCGCCGCGGAACGTGTCGATGACGATCGCCACCGCCAGCGCAACCGCAATGCCGAAATAGACGATCGGGGCGTCGCCGCTGCCGGCGTAGTCGTACTTCGCCTGCGTCAGCGCCGTGAACAGACCCGCCAGAAACAGCGAACCCGCGAATGCGTAGCCAAAGCGCGTCTTGCCGAGGAGCAGCACTGTGCCGAGACCCAGCCAGCCGGCTACCCAGATGGCGCCGATCAGATACCAGGCGCGGTACAGCGGCTCGGACCAACCGATGGCTCCGCCGAGGAACTCGGTGCCCGCGCTGAGGCCGTACCAGAGCATGCCGACGGCCCAGACGGCCTGGTATGAGCGGCGGCGCTCCCGCCACTGATCGACGAGCATGGCGCAGAAGATGAAGCTGAGCAGAGACGAGCAAAGCGGCAGGACGACGTTCAGGTTCACGATGCTCTCCCGATTGCCTGTGGCGGTCTTCACCTTCGGGCAGGGACCGAGTATGCGCCACCGCCGCGACTACGTGTGGCATGTAGCCCTCGGTCCCCTTCGGCCTGGGGTCACATGATGCTCGGCGGCTCGAGCGTTTGCTCGGTGGACGCGCCTGAGTCAGCGCCGGCGCCGCTCCTGGGCGAGCTCGTGCAGCCGGT
>JBIOII010000115.1:0-6270 GCA_044449785.1 Candidatus Limnocylindrales bacterium | reverse complement strand
CGTCATCGAGGCCGGCATGACCACCTACCCGGGGCTGCCCAGTCCGGTTATCTCGGTCTACTTGAGCTACGAGGCCTCGCGTTCGCATTACGCGGCGGGCACCGAGTTCCAGATCGTACGGATAGAGATGGTCGCCAACACCGGCACCTACGTGGACGCCCCGGCGCATCGGTTCTAGGGACGGATCGACCTAGCGGAGCTGCCGCTGGAGCGCCTGGCCAACCTGCCGATCAGCCTGATCCGGCCGACGCTGCGGGCCGGCCAGCGCGCCATCGGTCCCGGCATCTTCGAGGGCCTCGAGCTGCAGGGTCATGCGGTCCTGGTCCAGACCGGGTGGGCGACGCGATGGGGCACCGACTCCTACCTGAGCGGCAACCCCTTTGTGACGGCCGAGGCGGCATCGCAGCTCGCCGAACGGGGCGCCGCGCTGGTCGGGATCGATTCGCTCAACATCGACGACACCGAAGATGGCCGGCGACCCGCCCACACTGCGCTACTCGCCGCCGGGATTCCGGTCGTCGAGCACCTGTGTGGCCTGGAGCAGCTGCCTGCAAGAGGCGGGCGCTTCTTCGCCGTTCCCGTCAAAGTCAGCGGCATGGCCACGTTCCCGGTCAGGGCCTTTGCGATCGTCGATTGAACGATGTCGTGATAGTGCTGCCTACGGCCCGTCAGCCGTCCGCTCCCGGTTTGGGCGGCCTGCCCAGTAGCCACAGCACGATCATGCAGCCGACCAGAACCAGGAAGGAAACGGCGACACCGGCGATCGGCACGAGCGGAAGCCCAGCCGATCCGGAGCTTCCCGGCGGCGTGATGCTGGCGGACCCGGATGACGCCGCGGGACCGACAGAGGCGGCCGATGCCGCGCTCTCGCCGGCCGGGACCCAGGCGTACGGAGCTACGAGCGCGAAGTCACCAAAGCCGGGGACGAGCGCGGTAAACGTGTCTGGAATGCCGGCCGGAGAAGTCTGAAGCTCCGTCCAGCTACCGCCCGAGTAGCGCTCGATCGATGCCTCCGGGAGGCTGGCAGGCCCACGAAGGACCAGGGTCACGCTGCCGCCGGTCTTCGCTCCAATGGCGGCGCCGCTCTGGTTGGTTACCGAGATCCGGTACACGTTCCCAGCGACGATGCCGTTTGCGGGCTGTGCCGAAGGGGCCGCCACCGGATCGATCGACACGGTGATCGATGTCGTGCCCTTCGGGATCACAAGCGAACTGACGTCACTGTCGATCTCAACCTGCGGCGGCTGCTCCGGCGTGCCGATCCCAAACCCGCCCTGGATATCCTGCCCGGATAGCGATTGCTGGGCCGATTGGGCACCGCCCTGGAGGCCAGGCGGCGGCGACAGCCACCGGTACGGATTGATAACCACCACGCCGTCATACAGCGGCGGCCCGGCGATCGGCGTCAGCCGCTGGGCCAGCACCACGATGGCGACGCCGGAGGCCAGCGCCGCGAGCGCGAGCCCCCGACGCCTCATCACAACCACCAGGTCGCGAGATCCGCCAGGACGTGCGCCGCGGCTGGAGCAGCCGGGCCGCCGAACCACAGGCGCAGCCCGCCGAACAGGAGTCCTACGCCGAAATCGAGCGGGACGACGGTCGGGCCGTAGACGGGGACGTGGATCAGGGCGAACAACAGGCTAGTGGCGACAAGCGCGGAGGCGTCACCCCCCGCGGCAGCCGCCCATCGCCAAAGCGTGCCGCGCAGCACGAGCTCTTCGGCTGTGGCAACGAGCGTGGTGACAACGACCCACGGCAGGAATGGCGCGGCATGGCCGAGCACGAGTGGCGGGATCGGCCAGCGAGACAGAATCGCAGCGGCGACGAGGATGGCGCCCGCTGCCAGGCCAGCGGCAACGGCTTGGACGGGCGGGACGGACACCTTGAGCCCGCCGAGCCCAGCCAAGGCAAGCAACGCAAGTCCGAAGACGAGTCCCTCGGTGACCCCATCGAGAGCTTCCGTGCGGAAAATCTGCCAGCGAACTGCCACTGCCAGGCCGAGCCCGAGACCAACCACGACGGTGCGCGTGGCCGCGTGGCCCCGGTCCTCCAGGGCGATCGCGGTCATCGAGGCAGTGGCACTAGCGACGGATCGATCGGTCCGCTGGCGAACTGGGCCGGCCAGACAGTCACGCTCTGTGGCGTCGTTGAGCCGCCGCCGGTCACGGCCGATGCGGTCGGGGCGGGCTTTGCGGCCTGCCATTGCCAGATCACCGCGGCTGCCAGTTCGTTCTGGCCGAGTCTGGTTGGGTCCGTGGAAAAGCGCAGGCCCGAGCCGTTCGGAAGGCTGCCCTCGGGCAGGTTGACCGCGCGTGCTGCGGCTGCGATCGAGGCGGGGTCGAGTCCGGCGGCGTTTGGCAGAACGTCATGGAAGAGTGCCCATGCGGCGGTGAAGCCCGCCAGACCTTCCTCGGTCGGCTGGGTCGAGCCATTCGACTTCGCCCAGACCGCCGCAAAGCGGTCGTAAAGCGTTCGCGCCGAAGGCTCAAGGGCTGTTGGGTTGAAGCCACCGGTCGGTCGGTCGGAGGCGAAGACGCCGATTGCATCCGCGCCCAGCTCCTCACCGAAGTCGCCCACGCACTGGGCCATGGTCGAGCCGATCAGGGCACCGACGTGGACGTTCGCGGCGATCATCGCCCGCCGGAATGCCTCACCGTCGGGAATGTGAGCCGCGAGGATTACGACGTCGGGTCGAGAGGCGACGAGCCTCTGCAACACAAGGGGCCAATTGGGCAGCGTGAGAGAGTAGTCGATTCGATCGGCCAGCACCGCCCCCTCGGCAGCAAGCCCGGCCTGGGCGGCGTCGGCAACGGATCGGGCGTAATCGTCGGTCGCGGCCACTATCGTCACTCGAAGAGTGGATGCGGTCACGCCGAGTCGCGCGGCCAGCAGTGTAGCGGCGAAGGTCGCCGAATTGGCGCCGAGCCGCGCCCCGTCCGCGCCCACGCGAAAGACCATCGGCAGACCGCGTCCCGTGAGCTGATCGGCCACCGCGCCCGACTCCCAGTAGACAAGCCCGGCATTCGCGGTCGCGGCGCTCACCGCCATCGAGAGATCGGACGCATACGATCCGACCACGACCGAGGCGCCGTCGGCCTTGATCTCAGCAACGACCGCCGCGGCCTGGCTCGTGTCCGAGAGATCATGGACATCAAGGGCGATCTGGCGGCCGTGAATGCCGCCATCGGCATTCGTGAGGTCGGCCGCGAGCTCGATGCCGAGCCGCTCCTGGCCCGCCAGCTGCGCAGGCATGCCGCTGAGCGGCAGGACGACGCCGATGTGGAGCCCGGGCGACGAGCTCGCCGGGGCAGCCGCCGCGGTCGAGCAGCCGGCGACCAGCCAAGCGGCGAGCGCGGCAACGGCGATGCCGCGAGGCAGACTGATGCAAATGCGTCGGGCCATGGGTCGACTCCTCATCTGGGCGCGAGGCCTCTGCTCCCAAGGGTACGAACCGGCCGACCGAGCGCCGGCATCTGACCCGCGGTGGCCCGCCAGTCGCGCCTGGCCGTCTACTCGGTCCGGCGGTGCCGCCATGCCGCGATCAGTAAGCCGGCCACGATCACTGCCGCTCCGACCCCGCCGAGCAGCAGCAGTGGGGCTGGTTGGGGCGGCGGAACGCCGCTCGATCCACCCTCGCTGCTCTCCGCCGTCGCGCTGCCGGTTATCGCCAACGCGGCAGACGTGGCTAACGCGCTTGTCTCCGGTGCCGAAGTGAAGGTGGGCGGGGCCGTCGCCGCAGCGGGGACCACGAGCGCGAAGTCCCCGAAGTCGGTCACGACCGCCAGGAAGGTCGCCGGCAACCCGGTCGCGTCCGTTGGCAGAAGCTGCCAGGTGCCGTCGGCGAACCGCTCGATGGTCGCGTTCGAGACATTCGCGGGACCTCGGATTACGATCGTCACGTTTCCGCCCGCCTCGCCGGCGACGGTGGCGCCGGTCTGGGTCGCCACCACGATTCGATATTCGTTGCCCGCGATCGAGCCATCCCGAGGCGCACCGGTTGGCGGGATCGGGTCGATCGAGAGCTTGAGTGACGTCGTTCCGGGCGGCAGCACCAGGGTCCCGGGAGCCGCAAAGATCTGCGCCTGAGGCGGTTCCTCCGGGGTGGCCAGGGCAACGACCGGGCTTGCCCCCTGGACCGTCTCGGTGCCGGAGGCTCCCTGAGCACCGCCCAGCTGGCCCGGCGGCGGCGAGAGCCAGCGGTATGCCTCCGTCACAACGACCCCGTCGTACAGCGGTGGTCGAGCCACAGGCGTCAACCGCTGCGCAACGACCACGATCGCGAGGCCTCCGGCTAGTGCCGCGAACGCGAGCCGGCGCCGACGGCCGGGGTGGGCGTGGGTCGCGCCAGTCAGCCGGTGCACCGGTCGCTCGGCACCGAAAGAACGTGGAAGGTCGGACCAGGCGCCCCGGAACCCTCGTCAGCCCTCATCACTCGGACGATAGATGAGCCACGAACGGGCGCATCAGACCCCATGTGTGGCGGCACCAGGCGATCCGGGCCCGATCGCGTTTGGCCAGTGACGAGCGAACCACCAGGCAAGCTTATTGCGACTGAGTCTCGACGTGCCGTGTGGGATGCGATACGCTGCCGGCCTATGACGATCACGCCCGCTGCGAACAGGATGACTGGCGACGACCTCGCTCGGTCGCTCGACCGGGCGGGCTACCGGATGACGGACGCTCGCCGTGCGGTCATCGATCTCATACTCAGCCGCGACGGTGCATTCGACACGACGGACCTGGTTGCGGATGCCCGGCGGCGCAGGCTCGGGGCTGCCCGCGCCACGATCTTCCGGACCCTGGAGATCCTCACCGATCTGAAGGCGGTAGAGCGCCTGGACCTGCCCAACGGCGATCATTCGTACATTCGCTGCGACGCAGGCCACCATCACCACGTCGTCTGCACCGGTTGCGGGCGCTCGGTCGATCTGGGTGAATGCGGCATGAGTGGGGTCGCGGCCGAGGTCGCGCGGCGCACCGGATACCAGGTGGACCGCCACCGGGTCGAACTCTTCGGGCTCTGCCCGAGCTGCCAGGTAACCGTCCCCGCCTGACGGGGCACCCCAAGGAGATTCACGGTGAAGAGACTTCCGCGACCAATAGTGAGACTCAGTCTGCGACTCGGTCTCTTCCTGGCACTGGCTACGTTCGTTGCCGGCTGCTCTTCGAGCGCCCCTTCATCGAACGGGAAGATCAACGCTGTTGCCGGCGAGAACTTCTACGGCGACCTGGTGTCGCGTGTTGGCGGCGATCTCGTGTCGGTGACGAGCATCTTGAACGACCCGAACATCGACCCCCACACCTACGAGAGCAGCTCACAGAACGCGCAGCAGGTCGCCGATTCCACCCTGGTTGTGGAGAACGGGCTCGGCTATGACACCTTCCTCGATCACCTGATGAGCGCCTCGCCGCGCTCCGACCGCCAGGTGGTCGACGTGCAGACCCTGCTCGGCCTCGCCGTCGGCGTGAATCCCCACGTCTGGTACGACCCGGCGACGATGCCCAAGGTCGCTCGGGCGGTCGCCGACGCGCTGGAGCAGCTTGCCCCGGCGTCGAAGTCGACGGTCGAGGCGAACCTCAAGACCTATCTCGACTCGTTCGGGCCGCTCACCGCGAAGATCGCCGAGTTGAAGGCTCGCTATGCTGGCTTGCCTGTGGCCTACACCGAACCGGTGCCCGGGTACCTCGTCACCGCTCTCGGCTGGCAGTCGCTGACGCCGGAGGGCTTCGCCAAGTCGATCGAGGACGGCACGGACCCGGCGCCGGCCGACGTCGCGGCGATGCAGGACTTGCTTACCGGCCACAAGGTCAAGGTGCTGCTCTACAACAGCCAGGCCACCTCCCCGGTGACGGAGTCGATCAAGAGTCTCGCCGGGCAGTCGGGCGTGCCGGTGGTCGGCGTCTCGGAGACGATCCCGAAGGCCGGCGAGTCCTTCGTCGACTGGCAGGTAGCGCAGCTCGACGCCATCGACACGGCTCTTGGAGGGGCCAGCTAAGACGAAAGCGTGCGCAGGTCGTCGAGCACGCGGTGTGATTCAGTTGGGTCCGTAAGCTTGGACTCGGCGACACCGTACGTATACTCCCGGTGCGTCGGCTGGCGTTCCATCCCGTACAAAGCGTCCCCGCCCACGCGTGCCCCGGCCGACATATGGGCAGCGCGGCATGCCGAGTGAATATGAACATCGCCCTTCCGAGCTTCTACCAGCAGCTGCTGGGTGCGAGCACGGGATCTCTCGCGCCGGCCATGCTCCTGACCATGCTCTTGGGAGT
>JBIOII010000114.1:0-6318 GCA_044449785.1 Candidatus Limnocylindrales bacterium | reverse complement strand
GGCCACCGCTGTCTCCAACCCAACCGAGTCCTCCCGCTGAAGAGGCAATAGAGACATGAGAAGCGCATCCCCCTCGCTCAAACGGGCTCCCCCGGACGAAAGCCCTTGACACGCCGGCCCTCTGCATAGAGACCTGATCGTTCAATGCTCGGGGCCCTGTGTCGTCCAGTGGTCAGGGTTATTCGCGCAGGTCCTCATCGACCGACTGTCCGGCCTCGACTGAGCCCGTGTGCCGCCTGCGTGACTGCTGGCCCGCCTCGGGACAAGGCGTCGGAGTTGCCGGCCGCCCCCAACGTCGCGCCTCCAGGCGGATCGCGAGTTGCGACCACCGCCGAGTCAGGGCCGTCGCCCTCCCCTGAGCTGCTACCTGCTCCTGAGCGCTAGCCAGCCGAACATCACCGCCAGTGTGGCGACGAAGAGCACGACCCGTGCTGGCACGATATCGGCCGGCGGGCTCCAACCATGATCCGCCAACCACCCAGAGATGGCGCGGTGGAGGCTGCGGAGACGGCCGCTGCGGGCCAGGTCAGGCAATCGCATCGTCACTAGCAGATCCCCGATTGCCTCCGGCGACCTCACTGCCTCGCCGGTTTGCTCTTTGTTGGATGACGAGCCCACCGACACCGAGGAAGCGAAGAGGCCCGGCCCGCCATGGAGTTCGCCGAGCCTCTCGCCTTCGCGCCGCCAGAGAGGACGAGTGGCGCGAGCACGCCGACCTTAGCTCGCCAACCCTCGGGTCACCAATCGCTCGTAAGTCCGGCCCGGGTCAATTACCAATTGACCATGCGGCGCGCATGGCCACGGTCGGGGCAAGGCAGCAAGCGCCAGCCGACGCGCGGAACCAGCGGCAACAGGATGGGCTGCCGAGTTTGCTCTCAGTGCAGCGGTCGCGGAGTCGAGGATGTGTAGCCGGCCTACCCTGAGTCAGGGCATCCTTCCTGAGATGCGGTGTCTCTAATCCTGTCCCGCTCCGCCTATCCGCTGGCCACGTCCTCTCGGGACGGCGAGCCATCCTCCGCTCCCTGGCAAACACGATCGAATGGTTAGTGGCGCCGACACGGCCAAGGGATCCCGCTAGCCGAAAGAACGGACCAGGGCGACAACGCGCCATGTCACGTCCGATACAGGTGGCGATTCCGCACCGACGAGATTGGCAGCCGCGCGATAGGCATTTCTGCCGCGTTCGTCCAAGTGGTCGGCGCGCTCCCTCATCGCCTCCATCAGAATGAGCGCGGCGTAGCGGTCGTTGTCGGCGATTGTCTCGGCCCCGATCCTCTTCGCGACCACGTTGAGTTCGGCAACGACCTCGGGCGGCAGTGGCTCGTCAGAGATCCTAAACGCGCCGAGCCGAGAAGACGCAGCCCCAGAGAGGCCCCACGTCAGCTTGGCATCGACCCCGAGATGGGTTGCAAGCTTGTCGCGGGTTACTCGCAGATCGATGTCGAGTTGCCGAGCCAGGGCTCGGGTCTGGGTCGGTAGCCCGCGATCCATCGTTTGGAGCCACGCCTTCCAAGCCCCATCCACATCGGTCCCGGTTGCGAATGCAGCCAGACGGTCGAGAACCATGTTGCCGAAGGAGTAGTACGAGAGAAGCGCCGCCTCAAAGGCTTCGTCTCGTTCGATTTCGACCAGGAACCCGCCGCGCTCGGCAAGAGAAGCTTCTTCCCGATCTAGCTGACCCGCAGCCACGCACCACCAGCGACCGGCCCGCATTGCCGCGAGCAGGCTGTCGCGAGCATGGACATCGGTTTGTCTGGAAGATAGCGAGTCTAGAAGCGGGAACACCTGCCGGACGATGTCGCTCTGGGCGTCAGTCATCGAGCCACCGGTTCTTCACCCATTGCCCCAAACGATCCCGTTCTCTAATGCAGCTGCTCCGGTGGGATGGCAGGAGGCGCCTTTCCCTGGGTGAGCCCGTCGCGGGTCCAGTACGTTCGCTGGTCGGTTGCCCTTGCGCGAGCCTCGCGCGCGGCCTGGAGGTGGGCGCGCCGGGTTGGCGGCATAAACCGTTCGCCTTCAATCGGAGATGCTTCCGGAACCGGCTCGATCTCAACGGGCCGGACGCTCGAAGCCCCAAGAGGCAGCCTTCCATAGAGTTCCGGCAATGGCGCGACAGCCGGACGGAGCCGGTCATTTGCGAGGGTCGCGAGGTCCCGGACATCTTGAGCCGACAGCCTTGGTGAGGCCCTCCGGAGCAGCTTGACGAGGCCACGCCCATCTACGATCGAGACGCCTCCAGGCGAGGCTCCAAAGAACGGAAGATCGGCGCGATGGATGCAAAGGATGGCCCGGACCCCCAGCTGACGGCGCTCCAGTTCGCCAGCTAGCGCGACGCTGACGGCGACAGCTTCGCGCCGGGCTTCGTCGACGGTCTGTGACGTTCGGTGGTATCCACCGACGTATACGTCGTTGCCACGCACCCGGAGCCGACCCGAGTAGGACTTGGTCTCAACGATGGCGATGCCGGGCGGACCGATGACGATGTGGTCGATATTGGCCGAGGAACCCGGGATGCGTCGGTCGTGGAGGATTACGAAGCCATCGATCTTTAGTTGCTCGAGTGCCTGGGCTGTCAGCGTCTCGCCCTGGGAGCCGGTGGCCCAGCTGAGGGTGCTGTCCTCCGTTGCCACGACCCTGGAAACTGCTCCTAGAACCATCACGACAACGAAGAAACCAACGATCGCTTGACCCAACAGCATCGCCGCAAGGGCAACAGCAATCCCGGCAGTGGAGACCGCGAGCAGACGCGGCCGATACTGCGCCACCCTCTCGACGTGGCGTTGGTTGCGGCGTTCGAACTCAGCGCGAGCGGAAGCACCCGCCGCAGAAACGTCGTCGCCGGCCGTCAACAATGTGCCCGTCTCTGCCTCCGGCCTCACGCCACCTCCAGCGTGGGCTGCTGTCCACGCCTCGGATGGCCTCGTGCAGTCGAAGTCTAGGGGCGTCAGAACGTCCGATAACGGTCCGAATGTACGAGGACTTTGGACCTGGGTCCTGTGGCTTAGGACCGCACTGGCACGACACTCCTCGTGCATATACCTGCGCCCTCATCGTCTCCTGCTCCACTTCCCCTTCCCAGGCGTGAGTACGCACGAAGCCTTCCCGAGTTCGTCGTTCGGCAACACCCCGATGGACCCTGGTCCGGCAGATGTACTGGGCGGTCCGATGGAATCCGCGGAGTTTCGTGCGATGTGGTGTTCAGCCCCGGTGTCAGGCGGCACCACAGAATCCGCCGGAAGTACCAGATGCGTGGCTCCCAGAGTCCCACCGATGGTAGGGTCGGGGTTAGCTGAACACAGGGGCAGGGGTAGGCATCTTTGCCGGGCCGTCATGCATCTCGGGTAGGAGGTTGGCGTGTTCTGGAGCCGGACCAGCCGCGAAGCGCGGCGTCAAGATGTGCTCGACGAGTTGCTTGAGCTCGACCCAAGCCAGCGACAGGCGCGTCTGGAGCTGGCGGTCGCCGCCGGCCACGTTCGCGCCAATGAGCTCGAGGAAACGCTTCGGCTGGTTCGCCGGCTCGATGCACTGCGTGTCATGACGTTCAAACCGTCGAGTGAGCTCGCGTCCGGCGAGGCTCTTCCGGAGGCCGTCCTCGCCTTGGCGGCTCCCAAACCGGCGGCTGCCCCCAAGGTCCGGAAGGCCAGGGTGCCGGTGGCCCGCGCAACGCGACCCGTCGCCCCGGACTACGCGATCATCCGCGTGGTTGCCGACCAGGAGCCCGGCCGATCCCTGCCCGAGTCGTGGGCAGTGCCGATCGAAGTCGTCCTGGCCGCCAGCCAGCTCATCGACCGCGACTTGGCCGCTCGTCGCTTTCGCACCGGTTCGTTTTCGTCGCGTCAGCGCCGCCTGCGACTGCTGGCCGTGGGAGGTCGCTCGTACTCCGAAGCCGCGTCGCTCCCCGATGGAACCCCCGACCATCACGCCCGTGACGATGGCGCCGAGCCGAGCCGGCCTGACATCTCCTGGCTGCGGCGCTGAGAACGAGCCCCGAGATCCCGGGCCACGGACCCCGCACCGTCTCGGCCAGTCTCCACGGCTCTTCTTGCACCGGACGTCGTCAACAAGTGGATGCTAATTGGCCGCTCGCCGAGGAACCGATGCCAACACTATGCGTGCGTGTCGGCCGCAATTCACCCTGTCGATCACGGCCTCGCAGACGATCTCGACCACGAACAGGCCTGACGACGGGATCAGGCCGCGGGCTCTCCGAGGAGGTTCTCAGCCGCAGCCAGGGCGATGGCCGCGCTCAGGCCGGGTCAACCGACTTGGTCGCCGTCGGCTCCCAAGCGATCAGACGCCGCCGAAGGCGGGTCGCCCGATATCGATCGCTCGGCAGGCACGAGCATGGCTAGCACCTGGTCGCGCGTCGGAAGCATGTTGTGCAACCTGCGCCCGTGGTCCTGTGTTGCGGCCACGACCTCTTCCTCCGAGTCCGACTCAACCTGCCAGCCGCACGCGCAGCGCACGAGCAATACAGCGGTCCCCATGGTCTGCTCCTGTCAGGCTAGGTTTCGGAAGGGCTCGGGCACATAGTCCGCGAGGGCAATGCGCCAGGCGTCCGAAAGCGTGGTCCGCACCACCGGGTCGTCCTGAGCCAACCAGGCCAGATGCCGAAGCCCGTGGTCGAGCACTTGTTCGAAGCCGATGTTGGGCGGCGCCTCGGACGCTCCGCCACGCGCCAGGTCGGCTCGCCGTATCGGAAGGCTGGCCATGCCCGCCGCCGTATCGGCATCGATCGCGACGACGAAGCTCAGGATCACGGCATCGCGGTCGCGGCGCCAGGAGGTCGAATGGACGAGGAGCGGAGCCCCGAGCGCCTCGCGGACTATCCGATCGACGACCTCCATCGGATGTTCTGCCGAACCGAGTTCCAAGATCCACGGGGCCGGGCCATCGGGACCGGTCAATTCGAGGCGATCGCCATCGAGCCAGACGACGAAGACCTCGGCTTGCACCGGGCTCGCCACATCCCAGCCCCCCGGAACGCGTGTCATGGGCTCGATGATACGTCTCGATCTCGAGACTCTCCGGCGGGAGGGACAGCGAGCGCGGGATGGTCGGTAGCGGCACGAAAACGCACGCATGGCGTTTCGACACCTCGACCCCGGTTTCGTCGCTAAGTCCTTCCGCCGGCGCGCTCGAGAAGGTCGTCGAGAATCCGGTCTAGGGAGGCTGCCATCAGGGACATGTGGCCGTGATCTCGGAGGAGTCGCGAGCGCCGTCCCGGGACATGGGCAACCAGCCATCGGCCGTGGGCGATCGGCACCATGCGATCGTGCTCGCCCTGCCAGATTGTCACGGGCACTTGGATGGATGCGAGATCGAAGCCCCAATCCTGCACAAGCTCGAGGTCGTCGTCGTACCAGCCCCAGATGCCGCTCGACAGCGCTCGCCGGAAGGCCTGAGCAACGTGCTCCGCGAACTCGCCGGTCAGGGCATTCCGATCCTCTTCCGAGGCGAGATCCCCGAGCCCGGACGCGACCTGCTCAGCAGTTATCGAGCTGAAGGACGGCGCCAGCGCCTCGAGGAAGGTTCGCAGCTGCTCAGGTCCCGCGAGGGCAGCCCCGAGCTCCTCGACGTTGTCGGCACTCATGCCTGCGAAGAAGTCGAGACCCTCAGCACCATACGGGGCGGGGCTGGCGATCGTCGCGGCGGCTGCCACGCGCTCGGGGAGCAGCGCCGCGCATGCAAGGGCATGCGGCCCACCGCCCGACCAGCCCAGGGTCAGGCAGCGGTCCACGCCCAGAGCGTCGAGAACGTCAGCGACATCTACGGCGGCATCGGCGACTCGTCGACCGGCCCGGCGCTCGGAGCCGCCATAGCCCGGGCGCGCGTACTGGACCAGCCGCATCCCCCGTGCCGCCGCTGCGGCTTCCAGCGCCACGAACGAGACCGGCGCGGCCGGCGTGCCCCCTTGGTAGACGAGAGTCCACCCGGCTCCGGACGGCATCGACAGGATCTCGATGGTCCGCCCGTCAGGGGCCCGGACGTGCTGCGGCGCATTCTCTGCCATGGCATGAGTCCTCCTCGGTTGCCGGCAGGACCCACCGCCCCGGGGTGCCGGGGGCCGCAAGAGGCCTCCGCGAAAGAGCCTCCGTCCGAGCGTCGACGAGACCCGGTCTTTGTGGGCGAACGCCGCATTCGCAGTGTATAACCGCCAAGCTCGACGGCGCAGTGTGTGGCGATCGTAGCCGAGCACCATCACGCCAAGCCGG
This sequence comes from Candidatus Limnocylindrales bacterium, assembly GCA_044449785.1. Lineage (GTDB taxonomy): Bacteria > Chloroflexota > Limnocylindria > Limnocylindrales > CSP1-4 > Fen-1039. The sequence continues at coordinate 103 of JBIOII010000114.1, read as the reverse complement.
GCTTACCCGTGCGCGGAAGGGGCCATCTCAGGCTGACGAGGGCCGGTTCGTCACCCTCACTCTAGCCTGGCCGGCTGCTGAAGCGTTCTTCCTTCCAGGGGTC
>JBIOII010000113.1:0-6339 GCA_044449785.1 Candidatus Limnocylindrales bacterium | reverse complement strand
CCTCTTTGGCGCTCAGTTCGGTGCTCACGCTGGGCAAGCCTCGCCTGTGTGGTCACGCGGGCAGTTACAGCAGTCAAGCGCGAACGCGGCCAGTCCGGTCGGCGCGATCACCTCGCCGTGCCCGCCGGCATAGCGTCCGTGGTCGAAGCGAGCCCCGCAGCTATCACAGCGCACGGTTCCGGGCGCCTCTGCCGGGTCGGGACCGATGCGGGCCCGCAGGCGACCGCTACAGCGCGTGACGACTGGCGAACGGTAGAGCGGCGTCGGGGGCTGTTGGAATCCCTCGTACTTGGACTCATGCGGGTGCAGGTTCTCCCAAGCGATCCGCGAACGCTCCTGAGACTCAGCCGAATTCATGGCATGTCATCCCCTGGCGTTGCTGGGAGGCTGGGAATAGGCGGAGAGATCCGCCGCAGTCGCTCAGTGCCACCCACGAGCATTACGGCGTTGCCATACAGGCGCTCGGCCTTCTCGCTCTCGCTCGCTTCGTCAGGCAGAGGCGGGGGCTCGGATCGTGGCGGTGTCACTGGCGTCAGCGCCATGTCCAGCTTCGCCAAATCCCGGCCAAGTTGGAGCAGCGCGTCGTCACGCTGACCGCAAAGTTCTGCGTGCTTGTTTTGCTTCGCGATCTTCGAGGGCTCGAGTTCGAGCCGGGAAAAATGCAGGTTGAAATACTCGTCGAGCTGCTCACGGGTGGCGAACTTGCGCGGCTCAGCCATAGGTCGGCGCTCCGCGCATCCGGCGCTCAAGAACCTCGAAGGAATCAGGGACGATGTGGTCGGGATGCTTTTGAGGCTGGACACAGAGCAGTTGCGCCTCGGTGTCGACGTGGCCGCAGACCGCGGGATAGCTCCTCAGCAAGGCGTCGGTCGGCTCCTGGTGGAAGGTGTGCGGCTTCATGGCACCTCCTCCATCAGCCACCGCCGCAACTGGCGTAACTCGGCCAAGGTCATTGACAGGGGGACAATCCGCCAAGCATCGTCACCCTGGCAGTAGCCGCGGCGCGAGTCGAGGCCCGCATCGGACCAGATCACCTTCGGCCATCGCAACGCCTCGGCGCGCTGCAATATCTCGTCGGTGAGATCGGCGCGAATCTCGGCCAGCGTCATGCCTTGGCGACCTTCCCGCCTTTGAACAGAGCAGGGTTATGAACGAGTTGGACGAGGACGAGGTTCATCTCGCGCGAGGTCGTCCAGTTGCAGAACTGCTCCCACGCCTCCTTGCCGGGACCGATCACGCCATGCCGAGCCAGATTCCCGGAAGCGCCCATCTCTCGCAAGTCGCAGGACGGCCAGCCGCGGTATTCGAGACGCAACAGCAGCTCCTCCCGCTTGAGTCCGCGCGACATCTCGGTAACGGCTGCTGCGTGTCCGGGCCCATATCGGCGATCGCTCATTTCGATCGCCTCCCCGCCGCGACCTGAGCCGGCGAGGGGCGCTCTTGCTCAGCCGCAGCACTGGTAGTCGTCCCTTTCGCGACCGCTGCGGGACTTGGACGGTCGCGCTCCTGCTTGGCGGCTCTGTGCTCGCTCATGTGAGACGCCCCTGCTCAAACGATCCGTTCGCCGCGGTCGGGCGGGCCGGACCCACATATCCGGTGATCCGGTCGTGCCAGGAGCCATCGACCGGGACCGGGTTGTAGGCCGTCAGGTCGTGGGTGGTCGTGTACCCCGCACTGACCTTGGCCGGCGATGGCCCCCACACGCCTGCCTGCGTCTCGTAGTCGTTCGCTGCGAAGGTGGTGCTGAACGATCCGGTGTTGGCGAGAAAATGCTCGGCCCAGACCTCGCGACTTTGACCGGCCAAGATCGGGTTGGCGCTCGACATCAGCCCTTTCCTCCGCGCCCGCCCGTGTAGTGGGCCCAATCGCCGAATTTCTGCGCCGCGCTGTGCGTAGGTGGCCGCTCGTCGTTGGTGTTGCCGCCTCGCGACTTGCTGCCGTCGATCTGCTTGAACACGGTCGGGGCGTTGTCAGGCAGGGTCGCAAACGTGCCGCCGACGCGCGCCTGCAACTCCTCCGGGGTGCCGAGAACGTGCTTGGACGGAATCCGGCTCTGCATGTCAGGGCGCGTCCCGTGCTGCATCCGCTCCTCGGTGTCGTTGTGATCCTCTTTGTTTCCTGGTACTGGCATTTTGAATTTCTCCTTTTCAAACTCTGATTACGGTTGCTAGCGCCTCTCCCGCGACTTTCGGACCACATCTGGCGAGATCCCCGCACGCTTGAAGTGCTGGGAAGTCTCTGCCATCGCCTGGGTCAGGTTCGCGCCCGCCAGGATTTGCACGTAGCGCTGGACCTCGGCGGTGCTGACCGGCTGCATCGCCGAGTGTCTGGCCGTTTTTGAATTGAACCTTTGGGCAAAGTCCGCCACAAAAGCATCGTCCCCGTTCGTCGACCGTGGTCGACCGACGTTCCCCTCGCTGCCGCCCGGACGGACCTGATCGCCGTCGCGGCCGTAAAGCCTCTCCGCCTCCATCTGGGAGACTTTCTCCCGCTCCGCCGCGAGTTGCGCCCGCAATTCCTCGGGGCTCAATCCGTCAAGGTCGTCAGGCATCTATTCGTCTCCTTTTTGCTCTTGGGTTGCCAAGTAGCGGTCAATTGCGGCCTTCTCGTCTTTCGTCGGTGGCTGGCCGCCGAACGCCACCCGTTGAATTACGTCGCGCGCCTCGGCCTCGAGCGCCCACTGAGCGCGTGCTGCCGCCCAAGCGGGAGCGTGGCGCTCGATCGCCTTCAAATCCCGCTGATGTTGCTCGGCTGCTTTGCCCGCGTAGTAGCGCGCGACGGATGCGTTGGCCGAACGCTTCGCCCTGGCGTGTATCTCATCGACGTGGGCTCGGGCTTCCCACTGCACGGCGTCTAGGTTGCTCATCAGTTGAGCCTCTGAGTGCGTGCCGGCGGGTCCGCGAGACAAATCTCGGGGGCGGTCGCTGTGTACTGCTCGATCCGCTTACGCGTGCCGACGAGCAGCTCGTCGCTGGTCAGAAACTCGAACAGCGTGCGGCGGTTTTCAGTGCTCGTGTCGCCTTGCGCGATGGCGAACAATTCAAGGAGCCGCATGAAGCGGCGCAGGATTTCTTTCTCGCTCATCGCTCGCTCCCCTGCATCAGGTCGCCGAAGTCGAAGGGATCGACGAGGGCTTGGGGGACGGGCTCGGCGTCAGGTTGATGCTGGGTGTCGAGCAGCCAGAAGTAGGTTCGCTTGCCGCCCGGAACTACGCGGTCCTCGCGACCGAAGATCGTTGAGTGGCGCCGCACTTCCTTGCCGATTGCATCGACCGAGAACCCGGTCGCCTCGGCTGCCTGTTGGTAGCTCTGCGCTCCCGTCTGGACGACACGCTTCAGGATCTGCCAGGTCGCAAGGCTGCCTTTGAACTCGGAAGGATCGGAAACCTCGGCGCGCTTGATCTCAGTCCGACCGTCAGCGGTGAAGCAGAAGGTCAGGAACACGGGCGCGGTGGTCCCGGTGTCGTTGCCTTTCTTGGAGAAGATGCCGACCTGGAAGGGCTCCCCGTCGACGCGTTGGTTGCGCGGCGGGGCCTGGAAGTATTGCAAGCTGCGCGGCGTGTTGCGCATGAACCCGGTCCCGTAGGGCGCGTTCTGGTCGCCCGCCTTAGTGATGTGGGCGATCACGATGCTGGCTTTCAAGCCAAGCGCCTTGATCGAACGAAAGAGTCCACTGGCTGCCTCGGCGTCGTTTGGGCTTCCGGCCATCAGGGGAACCGCCGAATCGAAGATCATGGCCTCGATGCCGTGGTCGGCGCACTCGTTCCCAAGCCGCTCGACCTGTGCCTCAAGCGGGATTCCGATGGCGTCGATGTGGCGCATCCGCGGTAGATCCGCTCCGGGCGGAAGCAGACGCCTCATGCGCTGCTTGAAGCGCCTTTCGTTGCTCTCGGCGTCCAAGACCGCCCACTCGAGGCGCTGTTGAGGCTCAAGGCCGGCGATCAGGGGTAGGTACATGTGGGACGAGAGGGCGAGCGCGAACGCGGAGTAGGTTTTCAGCGCATCGGCGTCGCCGTAGAAGATGCACGTGTCCTCGTAGGGGACGAGGGGGCGGATCGCGTACTCGTTCTCCGGGGTGATGTCGGGCGCGTCGGCGATCACAGTCGACGCCTTGCCCTGTTTGAAGTCGGCATCGACCATGAAGGTCGCCTCGTTGACGAGCTGGGCGCAATCGACCCCCTTGAGGGAGGGCGCCATCCCTTGCGCGTAGCCCTTGCGCACGGTGGGCCCCATGAGACTCAGGTTGGCTTTGAAGATGGGGCTCGGGCTGCGCTCGCCGTTGACCAGTGACCAGGTGGTGACGAGGCCGGAAACGTCATGGTGGCTGAGGTACAGGCCGCGAAACTCCATCTCGACCGCTTCATCCTCGAAGCGAACGATTCGGATGGGTCCGTTGCGGATCAGGCGCGGCCCGCTCACGGCAGCACCCGGAGATGTCGCCGCCCCGCGGCTGGACGCGGTGCTAGTAGTTCGCGGTTGATCTGCCTCTGACGCTCGCTCAAAGCTGCGCCAGCGGCGACGGCTAGGAATTCCTCGATCGCTACCGAAGCGCGTTCGTCGCGGCGATAGAACTCGACCAACCAAGCGACGTGAGCCCAGCTCGGACGATGGCACGAGCATGGCTCGTACTCCCAAGGCCGATCCTCGGGAAACGCTGCGAGCAGTTCGGTTATGGCGTCGGGGCTGTTTCGTTGTATGCTCCGGTTTGTTGATGTCGTTGCGGCGGGGCCCCTGGCAGGGCCCCCTCGCTCGATCAACTCCTCCCCGGCCCGCCGACTCGCGCCGGCGCCTCCCCAACTCCCGCACCAAGCTCATGCGCCGTCGCAGAAACGGGAACGAGATCCAACGCCGCGACCACGCGCCTGAAGGTTCGCGCCGTGATCGGACCACCACGCATGGCGGTCGACAACGTGTTGCGAGAGCAGCCGGACCTCTGGGCGAACTCGCTCATGGTCAAGCCTCTGATGGCGAGCGCGCGGGCGAGGTACGGGACCGCGATGCCGGTGCTCATGCCTCGGCCGCCTCGAGCATCGGTTCCGCGATCGGGGACGCAGGTGCCCGCTCGATCGCGATGGTGAGTCGCAGCCCGGTTTCGACGCTGACCGATTTACCTCGCTCGGCGGCGATCACAGTAGGCACCGTGATTCCGGCGAGGCGCGCCAACTCGCGCTGCGTCAGGCAGCGGCGTTCTCGCGCTGTACGAAGTCCGGGTAAAAGCAAGAGAGGCAACCTCCAAAACGAATTCCGTTCGTTTCGGTCGCTACCTCTTTGCCGAGATACTCGCAGCCTAGATCGGTTCCCCGATGCACTGAGAGCCTACTTCCAAGGGACCGATGCCATCCGTCGATGACCTACTGGTCGACCTCGGAGCGAACCGCGGTATTGACTTACACGGGTCTTTCCCCGCGCTGCGAAAAGTGAAACACGTTTCCTTTCTTCTGTCAACGTAAGTGCCAGTTGACGAGGGCCGCGCTATGCTGTCGGTGAGGCCGGTGCCGCTCGTGCCATAGCGAGCAACTCCCAAGCTGCACCTAGAAGCAAAGCTCAGCGCCGGCCTCGCTTGTTTCCTGGCGTAGGCTGCATCGCGTGAGTGACCGCCCGACCCGCCGCGTGCGTGCGTTGTTCGTGGCCGACCCCGGCTCGGGCGCCCAACTTGTGAGCGCTGCCAAAGCCTTCCTCGCCCGCGGAGCTGGTATCACTGAAGTCCAGTCGTCGGGCGGCGACCTGACCCCGATGGAAATGGCGATCGCCGACTCAGAAAACGACCTCGTAGTCGTCCTCAGATCGCAGTCCGATCCGAGCCATAGGGTACTCACAGCGATCAGCGCCGCCCGGAAACACCACAAGCCGATCCATGTCCTCTTTCACCGCGACGTGGCGCCGGCCGTGGACGCGGACGAGTCGCACATGATCGCCCTTGACCGTCGCTGGGAAACCGACAATGACCTCTACGCCTGGGCTGACCACCTACGCGAGCGCTTCGGCAAAGCCGAGTGAGCGCACACTGCTCGTAGCGAATCGCAGTCGTAAACTTGAACTGCACCGTCCGCACGACCGACGGGATTAGCCTCTCCGCGGCGTGCATCGGCGCGACACCGCGCGGGGATGCTGCCCGGTAGGGCCCGCGGCGGCTCCCCGCCCATCTCCCCCAAAAACTCCAGACCATGAAAGGGGGTGGGTGCACTACTAACCGTCTCTATAGAAAAATCCGGGCCGGTCGACATCCCCGCGCCAGCGAACCCGGCCCCTCGGGTCGTGTCGACCATTCCGATCTTCCCTGCTCCGAGTTCCCCGCCGCCGGGCGTTCTGGCCACCGGGACGCCGGGGAGTCCCGCGCCGG
>JBIOII010000112.1:0-6392 GCA_044449785.1 Candidatus Limnocylindrales bacterium | reverse complement strand
TGACGTTTCACCGCTAGGCGATGATTGCCGTGCGCGGCCTGCCGCGCCTGCTCGTGCTGCTCAGCCTTGCCGCCGGCCTGATTGGCTGCGGTCGGGTCGTCGGTTACCCGGGCGCGCTGCCCCCGAGCTGTACGGAGTCCATCCCGAGCCAATCCGCCGCGCCGCTCCAGGCCGGCGCCGACGCCTTGGCCGGGCTGGAGCAAAGACCGATAAGGCCTCCTGCGCCGGCGGCGACTAGAAATTGCGCGTCCTCGTCGGGCAGCCTGGCGGGTGCGGTCGCGCCGGACTACGGAGCCGGCGTCGGGCCCGCCTACATGTCGGGCCAAGACACCTGGTACGCAGGCGGGCAGGCAGTCGTCCTGATGGTCGACGCCCGTTATTCCGGGCCTCTGCTGGTGCGGCCATACCACATTTCGGGCGGTGGGACGACGGTGACTTTCGTCGACATGAGCGGTTTGTCGTTGGCCAATGCCACCGAGAAGGAAGGGCAGCACGGCGTCTCTTTGGTAACGGCCGCCCATACGTCGACGGGAGGGCTGTATCTCGCGGCATCGACGCCGACTTCCTTCTGGAGGGCCTGGATCGGACAGCTCTCGACCGACGGACCGGGATGGTTCGGCTTCCAGGTGGACGGAGATCAGTTCACCGAGTTCATCGTCTTCCAGGTGAACGCCGGCAACGCGCCGCCCGGTTAAGCCTGCGGTCTTGCGGGCGATTACGTGGATCATGTCCGAGTGCTTCAAGTCGCCCGTCGCGGTCGCCCCGTTCTCCACGATATCAATCAGCTCCACGAGCTCCCAGCCGGTAGACATCGAGGGCGGCCTGGCACCTCAAGAGTTCGCAACGGTCAAGGCCCGTCGCCGAGAGTCCTCTCGCGGCGGCGACTTCGGTTCGCATTATGGAAAGTCGCCGAATTGGCGTGGGCCGTAATTTCCGTAACGCGAACCCGCCGCCCACGATTCCGGGGCCGGCGATCCGCCTGTAGGTGTCGTCCTGGCGTGCAGTTGCCCAGTACGGCGGCTGCCCTACTCTTCGGTGTCACGAACAGAGAGGAATGCTGGGCGTGGCGCCGGCTGGCGTGTCTGTGAAGGTCGCGACATGACCATTGGCATCGCTGAACCGCAGCGTGTGCTCGTCTATCAACTTCAGAGTGCCGTTGTCGTAGGGGTTGCCCCAGCCGGGTGGTGGGTTTCCCTGCCCATCGCTAAGCGGGGGCTCCGCGTAGTAGGTGTGGCCGTTCGCGGTGACGGAGAGGATTCCGCAATGGGTGTAGAGGTTGTAGGCCGTACTCTGGCCTACTTTGAGACTCGGATTCGAGCCGGGTGCCGTAGCCGGATTGAGACTGCCGCCGCACGCGACAAGTAGGACGCTCGCAACTATCGCAATCGCTGAGCGCATGAGAGATCTAACGTCGCCGCGCGGGATGGGTAACCACGCATTCAGGCGAGCTGGACTGCGATGGATCTGGGTTGTTTGGATTGGGCCGCAGTTTCCGAAAGCGACCAGGTCGACCTCCGCGGAGCAACCATCAGTCTTGGCTGACTAAGCGAGATGACTTTGTGCTTGTCCTAGGACGGCCGCTCAACGGGGGCCGAAGGGGATGGGAGCTGGCCCCGACGGCGCCTGTCAACATGGGTTGGCAGCGTCTTAGCTTCGGGCGATCAACGCGTACGCCGAGACGAGCATTGCCGTCTTGGTTCCGACTATCCAGAGTTGCCCAGGACAGGTCGGCGGCCGACAGGGAGACAGAAAGGCGACGGCCATCAGGCTGCCACCAGGTTCGGCCACAACCGCGTCCAGAAAGGAATCAGCGGGCGACCTCCAAAGCACCTTGCCGGTGCGGTCGACCAGGCGCGGATTCATGGCCCCTTGGTTGATCGTCCCGGCGGTGGCAGGATCGACGACCAAGAAGCTGTTGCTGTCCCACCCCATGCCCCGGACCTCTGTCCGTTGCAAGGCTCCGGCCGGAGACCACGCGACGGTCTCAAACAAGGTCGCCCCGCCGCCCGTAGTGTCATTCACGGCCGTAAGCAAACCGTCGTGGCTCATGACGGGGTAGGAGTCGGCCGATAGGTGGACATCCTGGATTACTGCCCCGGTCGAGACCCTTACCACGTAGAGCTCGTTGTAGTTGGCGGTCTTGACGGCTTGCATGTCGAGTGCAGCGAGGTCGGCGGTGGCGCTGCACGCAGTGATGTCAGGCACCCAACCGTTGAAAGCCCAGCTTCCAAAATGTGCGACCAAGCGCCGATCGCCGGTCACGGAATCGACCCACCAGAGATCCGCGAGGCCCTCCTGCTTTCGGCCGTTGGGACCGACGCTGCCTGGTGAGCCCGACCGGTCCATCACCAGGCACAGATGCCGGTTGTCATCAGCCCACCGGGCATTAATAAGTGGACTCATGCCCAAGTCGTGCTGCGCCCCCGTATCGCGGTCCACGACCAGCGCCCCGACCGAATAGTCCAACAGGTGCTCGCCATCTGGAGAGACCACGCCCGCGACGGGCTTCGTCAGGTCATAAAAGCGCCCGTCCCATCCAGCGCCAGAGTCCCAGCTGGCGGCATCCACCACAGCGGCACGTCGGAACAGCACCAGCGGAACTCCCGCCGGTGCTTGGCCGCTCGAGACGCGCGGTGATGGACTGATGGCCACGTCCGATCGGGCAGCCGAGGGCGTCGTGCCCTGCTGGCAGGCCACCAGGGCCAGCAGCGTAAGGGCCGAGACCGCCCAGCCAAGCCTGCGAGCCGTGCCACTCATTGATGCCCTCACTAGCAATAACGGCCGAGCCCCTGTACGGCTACGATCGACAGCCTGTTCAAGCGGGGGTAGGTCGCCCCTTACTCACTGGGATCCCAGCCCGTCTGCCCACCGCGACGCGGGCCCGATTCGGACGCAGCCGCCGACGTGGCTCGCCCAATCACCGTCTCAACCTCGCTGCGAACGGTCCCCGGCGACGAGCGACTTCGGTTCGCGTTACGGAAAGCATGGTGGGCCGCGGTGGACTCGAACCACCTACCTCCGCGGTAATTGGCCCTGAGCGCTGCACTAACAAGAGTGGGAGGCCGAGCGAAGGGTGAGGTGTTATCAGGCGTGATTTGAACTCCTCACGAAAGGGGCCGGCGCTTCGGACCAACGCGGGCCGAGGACTGGTGGTTAGGCGGGCGACGCAATAAACCTGAACGTCAATGTCGAGCCGGCCGCGGTGACGTTGGCGCAGCCCGGCTTGCTCAAGCCGATGGCCCAGTGCACGTAGCCTTCGAACCCACCCTTATAAAGCACCTCGAGCAGGAGCGGGCCCTGCGACATGATCGGGGTCGGGCCAGTGTAGTTCTCCATGTCCCCTCGGAGGCCACTGAAGGTGATCACCGCGCCAGCGGATCCAGCAACGTCCACCCAGGTGGCCACTCCGTCCCCGACCAGGAAGTGGGAGCTCGCCTGAGGGCTGATCGCAAAATTGGGAGTGCCTTGGTCGAATGTCATTGTCAAGGTGTCGGCGGCAACGACCACCGACACGATCGGCGTCGAATTGTGAGCCCCGCTCGTCCAAGACGCCGAAGCGAGTCCGCTCGAAGTGCATGCCAAAGGCGACGGGCTGGGTGTGGGCGTCACCAGTGCAGTGCCTCCGGTGGTCGAACCACAGGCCGCAAGCAGCATCGCCAAAGCAGCCAGTAGGCCAGCCCTCATGTCACTAGGGTGGTGCCGGGTCGCCGGTGAATACAGAGGCCTCAGCCCTGCCTTGGCGGTGCCTATCGTCCCGCGTGGGTTGGCCTAATCCAGGCGGGCAGAGGTTCGTAGCTCTCGTCCGTGTGCGGCTTTGCCTGAATTCCCAATGGTGGTGGGCCTCAGTTTCCGTAACGCGAACCAGGTAGAGATCGTCGGCCCGAGGGTCGCGATCTGAGGACCGGTGCCTGGACCTACATCCTCAATATGAGCGGTTTCCTACCTGGGCGGCCAGCCAGTCGAACTCCACTTGATCGTCGGGGTCGAGCTTGACGCCGAGCCGCTCGAGAGCCGCGCTCCCCGCCTTGAAGCGCCGCTCGGCTTCGTCGACCCTACCTCGCTCAGCCGCCACGGCAGCCCAATTGACTCTACCCATGCATCGCCGTAAGCGTCCCGGTGTGAAGTTGCGTCGCGCTCGTGAAACCGAGCCTCCGCAGCATCGATGTCGCCACGATGCAACTCGACCCAACCGAGGTTATGCCGCTCCATCGCAATAACCGGAGCGTTGCCAAGGCGCTTGTTGAGCTCGAGGCTCTCGAGGTAGAGCAGACGAGCGTCGTCGTAGCGCCGTTGTAGCCGCATGCCGGCGGCCTCTAGGTGGAGTGGTGGCGCCTCGGCCTCACGGTCACCTGCAACCCTTGCCTTTTCGCGCGCTTCGCGGGCGAGGCGGACAACCTGCGGATTATCGCCGTCCCGCAGTGCGAGACGCGCCATGCCAGTGAGACCGTCGCATTCGCCTCGCACGTCGCCAGTTGCTCGTGCGATGTCCAAAAGCTCCTCGTTTCGCGCCCGTGACCGCTTGGAGTCGCCAGCGCGGAAAGCAATCACGCCGTCGCCGTAGAGGGCGCGAGCCCGCCACACTCGGTGAGTGCCGCGCGCTGCACTGAGGGCCGCCTCAGCAGCCGCCCGTCCTTCGTCTAGCTTGCCGCTCGACGACCACGTTCGCCAGGCTCGACCGACGAGCTCCACGGCAGAACCCACTTCGCCAGCCTCGACCAGAGCCTGGACCGCCTGCGCTACTGCCGCCGGTTCTGCATTGAGGCTGTCCAAGTCGCCAGCCCGTGCGCGGTCGAGAACTTCTTCCGGCGTCATCGGCCAATTGTGGGCCGCGGTGGACTCTAACCACCTATCTCCGCGGCACCTCGGGCTGAGCGCTGCAGCCAGCGTTGTGTAACATCGCTCGTCCGTAGAGCCATCGCCGAATTCCCGCGGCCTACAATCCGCGCGTGCCTATTGGCGCCGCCGTGGCTGCAGGAGCGCTGCTTGACACGTGGCACCACCTTGCATCTGCGGTCCCGGGAGGCTGGGCGCGCCGCAACGGCGCAGGCGTCGCCGCGGTCACCGGTGTGGCATTGCCGACGCTAAACGGAGTTTGGGTTCAGAAGATCGATGCTGACCCTGAAGACGTGTCCGATCTCCTAGATCAAGTTGCCGCGACCGGGCTGCCTCACTGCCTCCAGTTCCGACCCGGAGCGGCCGATGGTCTCGCGAAGCTTGCCGACACGCGGGGTATGGCCCGTTTGGAAGACATCCCATTGATGGTGATTGAGGACCGTGATCAACTGAAGACCCCCCAAGCGGTGGTAGGACTCGCCATCCGACAACTGCTCCCCGACGAGGCGCCGTTGCATGCACACGTGGCGGCCGCCGGCTTCGAACTCCCATCGGAAATGTTTCTTCAGCTGATGACCCCTGCTCTGTTGGCCACCCCGGGAGTTCGCTGCTACCTGGGTGAAAGAGATGGGCAACCGGTCACCACCGGCCTCGGAGTCGAGCTTGGGTCTTACGTCGCGATCTTCAACATTGCCACGCCCCCCGAACATCGTCGGCATGGTTATGGGGCGGCGGTGACTGCGCATGCCGTCACCGACGGTTTCGCCGCGGGGGCCCTCTGGTCTTGGCTGCAATCGAGCGCAGACGGCTACAAGGTCTATGAGCGCCTCGGTTTCCGAACGATCGAGGCTTGGCCCTGCTGGGCCATGTAGGCTGCGTCGATCACCTCGCCGGAGAAAGGCCTGAGTGGCCGTTCTGGTGGGCCGCAGTTTGCGTAACGCGAACCGGATCGAAGGGCAGGGTTGTCGGCAAGACGATAGCCATCCCGGCTGGAAGACATCGACACCGATCGTCGGGATTGCGATCTGGTGCTCATTGAACCGACGTCAACGCGGCGAGGTTCGTACGGCCCACCTCCTACGGCACCTGTCGAAGACTTTACGTCGTCACCACGCCGTGACCCGCATATGGCCGGCACGGAGGTAGTCCGGACGATTTAGAACATTGGCTTCGCTCAGCCGAGCTCTTGGGCGAGCCCGATGAGAAGGCCTTCGGGCCCGCGTATGTAGCAGAGCCGATACGCGTCTTTGTACTGGACCACTTCTCTGCTGACGAGCTGCGCACCGTGTTTGCGGAGCCGGGCGAGCGTCTCATCGATATCCTCCACGGCGAACATGACGCGCAGGTAGCCGAGGGCATTCACCGGGGCGTTCCGGTGATCGGCGACCACAGGCGGCGCGAGAAAGCGCGAGAGCTCGAGCCGGCTGTTGCCGTCCGGTGTGCGCATCATGGCGATCTCGACGCGCTGGTCGCCCAGTCCAGTGACGCGCCCTGCCCACTCTCCTTCGACCATCCCTCGCCCTTCGAGCTCGAGGCCGAGCTCGAGAAAGAACTCGATC
>JBIOII010000111.1:0-6404 GCA_044449785.1 Candidatus Limnocylindrales bacterium | reverse complement strand
TCGATGTCCTTCTCATCTGATCGACGACCTCCGGCTCCGAGGAGACGGCAGACCAGGAAGTACAGGAGCGAGAACAGCATGGAGCTCCTTCCGGCAGAGGAGATCGCATGCTATAGGCGAGGCAGACCCCGAATCGGGGAAACTGAACCCTTCAGGGTAGGAGAGGCCAGATGACCAGGATTGCCATTCATGGTTTTGGACGAATCGGACGGACAGCGCTTCGGATCGCGCTCGAGACTGAATCCTTCGTGCCTCTTGCGATCTCCGACATCAAGGATCCCGGCACGCTTGCGGCGCTCTTCGAAGTCGACACGAACTACGGTCGCTGGCGTGAGGAAGTTCGCGCCGACGAGGGCGGCTTCGTCATCGGCGGCCGTGGCATTCCGTACTACGACGCATCCGCAGCGGTACCGGACTGGGGTGCGCTTTCCGTCGACCTGGTGATCGATTGCACGGGGCGCGCCACAAGGCGTCCCATCGCCCAGGCGCATCTAGACCGCGGCGCACGGCGCGTGCTCGTGAGTGCCCCGGCGAAGACGCTCGAGGACTGCGACGCGGTGCTGCTGCCGGGCATCAACCTCGAGTCATATGACCCGTCGCGCCACCGCATCATCAGCATGGGCAGCTGCACGACCAACGCTCTGGCGCCGGTGGTGAAGGTGCTGCGCGAGACCGTTGGCATCGAGTCTGGGTTCTTCTCGACCGTCCACGCCTACACGAACACGCAGTCGCTCACGGATCAGCCAATGGGCGATCGACGGGATTCGTGGGCGGCAACGGAGAACCTCATCCCCTCGTCCTCTGGTGCCGCCAAGGCGCTGCTCTTCGTATGGCCCGACCTCAAGCTGACCGGCAAGGCGTACCGCATCCCGTTGCGGACCGGCAGCATCGCCGAGGTCACCGCCATCGTTGAGCACCCGACCTCGGCGGAGGCACTTCGGAACGCCTTCCGCACCGCCGCGGCGTCAGGGCCTCTGAACGGGATTCTGGACGTATTCGAAGAGGAATGGACGTCGGCTCGCATCGTCGGCGATCCCCACTCGTCGATCGTCGACCTGCCGCTCGTGCAGGTGATCGGCGATCGACTGGTCTCGGTCGCGGCCTGGTACGACAACGAGTATGGCTTCACGGCCCGCCTGGTGGAGATCGCGAGCTGGCTCGCGAACAGCTAGAAGCAACCTTGAACCACCTTAGCGAACACGACGCAACAAGCAAGGAGAAACGACCAATGCAAATCGAACACATCAAGATCGACGGTGACCAGCTGCTCGCCGAGGTCAAGCGGTTGGTGGCGGAGGGGAACGTCCGCCGGATCACGATCAAGCAGGGTGACCACACGGTGGCTGAGTTCCCCCTGACTGTTGGGGTGGCCGGTGCGGTGCTGGCTCCCTGGCTGGCGGCTGTCGGTGCGATTGCCGCGCTGGTGACCGACTGCAGTGTCGTTGTGGAGCGCGCGGACAAGCCTGACGCCTGAGCACCAGCAACCTCACGCTCCGCTGTCGGCGTTGAGAGAGCAAGCCGCGACGTCGGTCTGACGGGAGCCCGGCCCACGAGAGCGCACCAGCATGGCGCCGACCTGGCGGGCGGGGCGGAGCGCAGATGCGAGGGCCGAACCGGAAGCGCGGAGGGCAGGATGGACCGGTCAAGTCCCAGGACGTGTGTAACAGCGCGTCGTCCTCGCGCCTGATCGTCGTCAGCTCGCGAGCGTGAGCGGCTGGCCCACCTCCTCGATCGGGACGAGCGCGTCGATCAGCGCCATCGACTCCGGCCGGAAGTAGCACCGGCCGTCCTGCCACTCGTCGTCCTGCTCGGCCAGGATCATCCCGACGAGGCGGATGACGCTCGCGCGGTTCGGGAAGATGCCGACGAGCGCGGTCCGGCGCTTGAAGCTCTCATGTCAAGTCTGCCGCCCGTCGGGCGTCCCGGAACATGGTCCGGTAGATCGCGTTGGAGAGGTGGCGCTTGAGGACGCGCATGGCCTCTCGACGCGTGTGGCCGTGTGCGCGGGCTTGGTCGTGGATCCGGTGGGCGCGGGGTAGTAGCGGAGCTGGATCATCGCGATGCGATAGATCGTCGTCCAGCTGCTGCTTGCCCGACCTGCCGCCGACGGACCCGCCGAGGTACCGCTGCGGCCTTGGTGGTGAGCCCTCAGCCCACGCGCCAAGCCTCGCGGACGTCACCTTGGCAACCGGGTCAACGCCCATCGAGAAGATCGTCGAGCTCCCTTGCCAACGCCTGGAAGTCAGCGACGACGAGGTTCGCACCCGCCGTCGCGAGATCTATCGGATCGAATGCCGTGGCCAACGCCACGACATACGCCCCAGCCGCGGCTGCCGAGCGGACGCCGTTCGGCGAGTCCTCGATGACGAGCACTTCGGTGGGTTCCACGGCGAGCCGCGCCATCACGGCCCGATAAGGCTCCGGGTCGGGTTTCGAGCGCGTCGTATCATCGGAGGTCACCACCGCATCGATGGAGCCGAGGAAGGTGTGACGGCGGGCAACTAGATCGAAATCACTGCGCGTCGCCGAGGTCGCGATGCCGAGCCGATCGAACCGCCGTCGCGCGAGCTCGAGGAACGCCTTGAAGCCGGGCATGAGCTGGACGTCGGCTACCAGACTCAGGTATCGACGCCGCTTCTCGGTCAGGAGCGTTGCGGCATCCGGTCCGGTTGACGAGAGACGCGCTGCGACGTGTTCGAAGAAGTCCACGTCCGTGCGACCCTTGAACACGTCGAAGATCGTCGGCGAGTAGGCGATGCGGTACTGATCGAGGGTCTGGCGTTTCGCCTCCGCGTGGACTGGCTTGGAATCAACGACGACCCCATCAAAGTCGAAGATGCACGCGCAGAGCGGGTTGGCCCGGGTCGTTGACATCGCCAGCAGACTAGCGGCCATTCGCCCATTCATCCGCCCCTCGGTGACACCCGCTGGGGCCCCAACGACGGCGAGAGTGGTGTGGATTGGACGCTCGTGCCCGAGTCAGTCAGGGGGTCACCCTGTTCGGTCTAGGCGTCAGGATCCCTGGGATCGCATCCGTGCTTTCATCGGGCGATGAGCGGCACGGCCGCCCCGGCGAAGTCGGCCATCGAGGTGAAGGTCGCATCCGGCCGCGCCTCGGCCGGCGGCGTGGCACCGGAGCCCGGCTGCCCGTGACGGCGATCGATCCAGATGGTCGTCAGCCCGAGGCGCTTGGCGGGTACGTGGTCGTGGAACAGGCTCTGGGCGACGTGGAGGATGCGCTCGGGTCGCACACCGTCGGCAGCGAGCCGCTCGAACAGGGCCGCGAAGTTGCGCGCGTCGGGCTTGTACGAGCGGACCTGCTGGGCGGTGACGATCCAGTCGAAGGCGACGCCGAGGCGGCGATTCGATGCGGCGAATAGGTCGTCGTCGCAGTTCGTCAGGACGCCGAGCCGGAAGCGGGTCTTCAGCCGGGCCAGGGCCGCCGCGGAATCCGGGAAGGCCGGCCAGTCGGCGACCGAGCCGCCGAAGGCCGCCGCCTCCCCACCGGTGACGGTTGTCCCGAGGATCGAAGCGACCGCCCGCAGCCCACCGGCAAGGATCTCGCGATATCGGAGGTAGGGCCCGTTCTCGAGCGTCGCCTCGGCGTCAGCGTAGGCCTCGAGGAGCTCGTCGTCCGTGCCGTCGACGCCGTGGGCGGCCAGGGCCGCCCGCAGGCCTGCCAGGAGACCGGCCTCCCAGTCGATCAGGGTGCCGTAGCAGTCGAAGGTCAGCGCGTCGAAGGCGCTGTAGTCGATGTCGGTCGTCATCGCCAGATTGTCGCAACTGCGGCGTGCGGCGGGAGGGACCCTTCCTTCCCGAGCTCCCAGCTCAGATGTCTGCGCTCAGCAAACAGCCGCGCAATCACCTGACTTGGGATCACCTCAGACCGTGGCGACGTCCACGCGAACCTGTCCCGAAGTGCACCAGGAGGAGGATCGCGACCGCACCGAGCGTGGCGATCACGATGCTCTCGACGTTGATGCCGTTGACGGAGCCTATCTTGAGCACCGACGTGGCGACGAACCCGCCCACGAGGCCGCCAACGATGCCGATGACGATCGTCCGCAGCAGACCCTCACGGGAGCCCACGATCTGGTTGGCGAGGAAGCCGGCGATAGCGCCGACCACGATCCAAGAGATGAAGCCCATTGAAGTTCTTCCCTCCGTATCGCGCGGCGCCGCTGGGAGCCGACGCTGTCTGCGGACGAGGCCCGGCAACTGTCTCGTGGTCCCGTCCCTCCCCGACCACTGCCGGCCGATCGCCGCTCCTCACTCTACGCCCACCCCGGTTCCGAAAGGGGCTCGGTCGTGACCGCGAGACCGCCGCGATCGGGGGCAACGGCTCACCCTGACTCGGCCTGGGTTACCCAGCAGGCGCGCAACCTCGGGATGGACCTCGACGGCCGCGCACCACGTGTCCGGTTCCTCGTCCGAGACCGGGACGCGAAGTTTAGCGGCCCGTTCGACACGGTGCTCCGCTCGGAGGGGATGCAGGTCATCCGCACGCCCTTCCGAGCACCGAATGCGAATGCCCATGCCGAGCGCGTGATCGAGACGATCCGAGCCGAGTGCCTCGACTGGACCCTCATCCTCGGTCGACGACAGCTCGATCGGACCCTGCGGACCTTTGCCGAGCACGACAACCGCGGGCGGCCCCATCGTGCCCTCGCTCTGGCGTCACCACTGCCCGGGGCTCGAGACCCGATCCCTGTCAGTCCGCGCGACGTTCGCCGCCGGGACCTGCTCGGCGGACTCATCCATGAGTACCACGGCGCCGCGGCGTGATCGAATCCGGGTTTCCGATCCCCACGCCCTAGATCATCAGCCTTCGCGGCCATGGGCCTTTTTAGCCTTTCGATCACCCGTTGGATGGCCGCATCTCAACTAGATAGTGGGCAATCCTTCCCAACAGACACAACCTGTTGTGGTCACGGCTGTCGTCTGTCAATTGACAGATGGGCGGAAAGGCGCGACACTCCGGATCGTCGGCAATCAGACGAGGGAGTGTGCGATGGCGAGCGGTCACAAGCCGGGCACCAAGGCCCCGGCTTCCGGGATCTACAAGCCGACCAAGGGCGGCTCCGACGTCGCCCTCAGCAAGGGCAACAGGTTCCCGCCGACTGCGGCCGGCGGCACCTGGGAGCCGAAACAGCTCATCGCCAAGAAACTCAAGAAGGGCTGAAGAGGAAAGGGTCTCAACGATGGCCAAGTCGAAGTCGACCAGCAAGAAGGTCGCCACCGAGGCGTCCAAGATCCTCCAGGACGGGCGCTACAGCGACAAGTCGAAGAGCGTCGCGGGGAGCGCGCTCTCGCAGAAGAAGCCCAAGGGCAAATAGGGGCCGGACGGGTCGAGAAGTGGACGTCAAGATCACGGGACTGGACGAGGCGATCAAGAAGCTGGACAGGCTCGCGAAGGACGCGAGCGCGCCCGAGATGGCCAGGCGGATGGGCGACGTCCGGTGCCCGGACCATGGGCGGACGCCGACGAATGTTCGGGTCGTCGGGAACGAGGCGCGGGCCGAGTTCTGCTGCGACAAGCTGCGGAAGATGGCCATGGAGGCCGTGCTCGGGCCGGTCAGGCAAGGCTCGCGGTAGCGAGAGTCGCGGCCCTCCTACTTGTCGGCGTGCAGGGCGGACGCGTGCCGAGAGCGAAGGAAAGGGGAACGGAATGCCCACCGTCAACATGTGGGTCTACTCGCCGGGCGGGGCCTATGGAGGGGAGGCCGAGATCGCGGAGCAGCGCAAGAGGCGGCGCGAGGTCGCCTACATCGCCGAGGGCGCGTCCGACGAGGAGGCCGCGGCCGAGTTCCTCCGCGCGTGGCGGTTCAACGCGCCGGCGCGGCGGGCCGCCGAGGAGAAGCGCGCGGGGAAGCCCTAGGGCCGGAAGGTCTCCGGGCCCTCCATGTGGTAGCCGGTGTCCGCGTCGTGCGCGGACGACGAGCGGCGGGTTTCTCGCCGGATGAGGAGGGTGCAGCACGGGTTGGGGCCTGGTCGGTCTTGGGCGGAGCCGACCGTCAGCGCCCGAGAAGCAGCTCGAATCCCGCCCGAAAAGACCTCCTCCAGACACCGAGCGACGCCTTTCTTGTTCAGCGGCGGGCACCGTACCTAAACCGATCGAGACACACAGCAGCGATCGGTGGTGTCCGGGGGCTCAGGCCGGCTGCGACGGTCCCTCGAGAACACCGGCCGTGAGCGTGGCGCTCGTCGCCGGCTCCGGCGGCGCCGGGGTGAGCCGCGCATAGGCGATGAAGGCCAGGATCGCGCCGACCGCGCCCATCGCCTCTCCGAGGTACGCCATCGGAACGAAGAGGTTGGCGCCCGTGGCCAGTGCCAGGTTGGCTGCGAAGGTTGCCGCCATCCCCGCGAGCGTCGTCAGGGCTGCGAGGCCGAGCAGGGTCCAGAAC
>JBIOII010000110.1:0-6407 GCA_044449785.1 Candidatus Limnocylindrales bacterium | reverse complement strand
CTTCCCGAAGTGGACCGACCTGTCGACCTACAGCCAGGCCGACCTCGACGCCGTCGCAGCAAGACTCAACACCAGGCCTCGCAAGACGCTCGGATACCAGACCCCGGCGGCTATGCTGGCCGCCGTCGTTGCGTTGACCCCCTGAATCCGCCGAGCCCACCATGTCTCCGTCCCCGATCCTCGACGCCGAAGGCGCCCGCACCCTTGTCAAGTCTGCCGTCCGCGATGCTTTCGCCGCCCATGACAAGCCCGTGCCGGTTCCAATGGTCAACCTCAGCCGCCAGCGGAAGCCGAACCTCTGGCGCGCCTTCCGCGCCGCGGCTGATAACTGGCGCGGTGCCGAGCTCGAGCGCGACCTCAGCCAGGCCACCGGCGAGCTCGGCCATTACTCCTCGAGCTCGGACCCGAAGGGCACGCTCTACGTTCCGACCTCTCCGGCCGAGTACCTGGCAGCGTGCCGGGCATGTGACGTGGAGACGCCGGCCACAAAGGCACTCGGCGAATACACCACGTACGGCACGTGGACCATCGGTACCGGCGGGGGCGGGGCGCTGGCACCCCTGCAGTATCTCGGCTCCGAGTTCGCGATCCCGCTCGCCCCGGCGACGCTGATCGCCATGCCCGAAGTGCACAAGATCCCGGTGGTGTCCGAAATCCTCGAGTTCCCGCGCACCGCCATCGCCCCGGCGCAGGTGCCGTCCGAGGCCGGCGCGATCACCGCGTCGGACCTTGTGCCGGCGCTCGGCGAGCTGCGCCTGTCCAAGGTCGCGGTCCTGCAGTGGGTTTCGAACTCCCTGATGCAGGACGCCGGACCGGACGGCGCCGCCGTCATGCTGCAGGACGCGCTCCGGGCGTCGATCGAATGGACGCAGGACTACGAGCTCCTCGAGGGTCCGGGCACCACGACGCACCTGCTCGGCCTCGCGAACCTGCCCGGGCTCACGACGTCCAGCTGGACGGCCGCCACGAACGGGTCGACGCCCGGCGGTGACGACCTGGCGAACATGGTCTTCGACATCTACACCGCGAAGGCGAGGCCGACCGCCATGCTCGCCCACCCGCGAACCTGGAACAAGGTCGCCACCCTGAAGAACGCGCAGGGCGGTTACATGTTCCCCGACCTCTTCGACCGCGGCCAGGTGGCCGATCCGACGGTCCCGGCCCGCATCGGCTCGCTCTTCGGCGTCTCGTGCTGGTCGGTCCCGAGTCTCAGCATTACCGACACTCAGGGCTCGAGCTCGGCCGCGACGCGAATCATCTACGGCGACTATTCCAAGGTATGGGTCCTGCAGCGCGGCCTGCAGTTCTTTGTGAGCAGCGACTACGCGATGAACGTCGACTCCACCGTGATTCGCGTCACGTCCCGCTCCGCCGTGGCCCTCAGCCAGCCGACGGCCGTGGCCGTCGCGTCCGGGATCATTTAGCAGTGACCCCCAGGTGGCCGGCCCCGGCGTTCTCCCCGGGGTCGGCCGCCCTCTCGAAAAGGCGTTGGAAAGGGGCACTTCGGAATGAACCGGACGGATTGGGCCATCGGAGCTGTCCCCTAGGGTTACGGACGCCCCGGAGCGGGTACAGCGACGCGTCTGTGCCGTCTGCGGGGTCGACATCTCCGCCAAGCGGGCCGGGTCGAAGTACTGCGGGTCGGCGTGCGGCTCACGGGCATACGACCGGCGAACGGGGCGCTACCCGGCGAAGGGGCCGGCGCCTCGCACCTATCACACGCCGCTCACGCATCCGACCTACATCGTGGAGCCCTGTCCGCGGTGCGGGTTCCCGGAGGCGGACGGAGGCGCCTGCGAAGACTGCGGGTGGACGCTCCCGCGCCCTGGCATGCCCGGCGGATGGACGCTGCATCCGGCCGGCAGTCTGCATGGCCCGGTCTATGACAAGCGCGGCGATCGCCTCGAGGCGCCGGCTCGCGGCAGGGCCGCCGCATGATTCGCGCAGTCGGCGACCTGGCCCCCGACGGCACGCTCGAGCCTCTCGAGGGGACGCCGGCGCTCGGCCGCTGCCGGGCCCGAACGATGGGCCGCCTCCAGCGCCGCCTCGAACTGCTCGAGCTCCCGGACGAGCCAGAAGAAGAGCGAGAGATCGTCCTCGCGCTCGATTGGCCGCACGAGGAGCGGTCGAGTCGACGCGCTCACGAACGCAGCCGGGACAGGAGCCCGAGCGCAGGCATACGGACGACCTCTGTGGATGCCCACGGGTCGGTCCCGCCACCAGCTCCGTGCGACCCCCGGCGGCCGGGCCCTCGGGTCGCACCTCATCGCCTCCCGCGCTGTCGCGGAGGATGCCTGACCCTGACGCGTGCCGGTTGGTCACTCTGACCCTTGTGGACCTCTTCGGTGCGCGTCGGCACCGCATTCCCGGGCGAGGATCCGCTCGCACCTTTCAGGGGACCGTCAGGGCTGGGGCCTACCGTTGGCGGTCGGCCCCCGGCTCCGCTCTGGGACCCGACCCTGTGCGCCCAGCCCCCGGGGCGGAAGGGAGGGCAGCGACCGGGGGCCGCTCCGCGTCCGATGGCGCTAAGGCGGTCTAGTTGGACAACCCTGGCGGGAGGTGGCGGGCCCGGATCGCGTCTGCCAGCAGGCGGAACGCCGTCCCGAGATCCCGATTGGCTGCCACGCACCCCGCCTCGACCGGCCCTCTGATCGGACGACACCCGACCTGCCACGTGCCATCGCGGAGCCTTGTCGGGCCGTAGAAGGCCCAGTCGCCCGGGAGGAGCGCGTAGATCCTCGCCCGCAACGCCGTGAGCCCCTTGTCGATGCGCCAGTCGTCGTCCATCGCCCCGGATGAGTCTACGCGGACCGCTTCATGCCACCCGACCCGGCACGGTTCGCGCCGTAGGCTGTAACGGCGCGGTACCGGGCGCGCCATCGCAGCCCGGAGGCGCCCGCCATGACCAGCCCGATCGGATCGCGCATAGAGCCGGCCACGTCTGCCCGCGTCGTCTACGCCGGCGGGCCGTGGGACGGCCGGGAGGAGACGCTCGAGGTCCCCGGCGGCATCCCGACGGTCCTCGCCGTCGACGAGCCGGTAGGGCTCTACGTCCGCGTCGAGCTCTTGCCCGATGGCCGGTGGCGGATGAGGTGGCGGGGGTTCGAGCGTAACTGACTCGCACTATTCGCTTGTCATCCGAGCGAATGGACGCCACAATGGGTCGAACAGATACGCTCGGCGGGCAAGCGAATGAGCCTTCTTCACACGCACATCATCCCCAACAGCGAGGTTCGGGACCGACTGGACCGCTGGGATGACGCCGCGCGCGAACCCGCACGGAGCCCGTCCAGTTGGCATCTTGCCGCCCTCTGGACGGCTGCTCGCAGCGCCACCGTCGCAGCAAGCACGGCGATCGAAGGCAATCCGCTGACCGATGCAGAGGTCCAAGAAGCGCTCGGCGTTGGGACCGTCGGATCAGGTGGCGCACCCGTCCGCGAAATCCTCAACTACAACGAGGCGATGAACATTGCCGCTCGAGCGGCCAATCGGCCGGGGTTCGAGTGGTCTGAGGACATCATCCAGCAGATCAACGCCGCTGTGACAGCAGGGCTCGACGTTGACACGCACGGCGCCTATCGAATAGAAGCTGTTCGCGCCGGGATCTTCCAGGGCCCCCACCATCTCGTTGTCCCTGAACTGATGGCGCAGTTGGTCACATGGCTTCGGGAGGATGGCTCGAGTTCCCTCATCCGGTCGGCGCTTGTCCATCTCAATTTGATCGCCATTCATCCGTTCGCAGACGGCAACGGGAGGACGGCGCGAATCCTGTCCTCCCTCGAGCTCATGCGTGCCGGCGTTCACGCGCCCGAGTTGATTGCGATCGAAACGTACGTCCGAGACCACCGGGGGGAGTACATCGCCGCCTTGCGAACCACGCTCGGCGAGAGTTACAGCCCGGAAGAGCACTCCGCTACGCCTTGGATTGACTACTACACCAGGATCAGTCTGGAAAGGCTCGAGGCTCGCAACCGACTCATGGAGGCAATGCCAAACGATATCGGCGTCGTGGCTCTTGAACTGGAGGAAGCAGGCGAGAACCTCGCCTGGACGCCAATTCTGCTTGCTGCGCGGTATGCCCCGATCCGCACCTCCGCAATGGCTCGAGTGTTCGGGATACCGGCGGTGACCATGCGCACTCAACTCGCTGCCATGGTCGCCGCCGGTTGGCTCACGGCGCGAGGCCGAACGCGAAGTCGTCGATATGAGCCTTCTGCTCGGCTAGTGCAACTCCCTCTCCGTTCCCCCGACCTCATGGGCGCCCTGCGGACAGGGGGGCAGCTAGGTCTGTGGGCCGCTTCTCCTGGAGCTTTCGCCGATCTCGCTCCTGACCCCCAGCGCCCCACCGGGCATTCGGCCAGCCTCGCTACCTCCCGGTCTCTGTAGAACTCGCGGCCCGTCGGCGGCTGATCTCGTCGGCCCCTAGACTTCACGACGGCCCCGGCGCTGCGGACAGAAACCCCGCGGGGGCGCACAGGCCCCACGAGTGGCACTCAGGGCCAATCGCGGCGACCGTCCGGCCCAACCGTTGCGCATGGGAGCGGTGTCCGGGATCCGAATGTGGAAGAACGCCACGAGCACGACTTTCGCGTTTCTGGAGCAGAAGCGTTGACACCCGGCCTGGCGCAGCTACGCTGGTTGGGCCGGACCCGTCCGGCGACCGGTGTAAGACGGTCGAACCGAATACACTCCTGACGACCCGTCCGGCGGTGCTTACACACCACCTGGCGGGTCGCTCGATTCGGGAGGAATGTCATGGGAAGCGCAACGCGGCCGAGGATCGCGCACGGCATCGCTCAGTTTCACCCGGATCAGGATGACCCGCCGAGCGGCTGGCGATGGGGACCCGAGTGGTCCCTTCCGATGGACCGAACGGGGCGCTGGGCGTGTGAGACGAGCAGCTACGATCCCGTGGCCGTCCGTGTCGAGTTCGTCGAGTCGGGAGCCGGGGGCCCGATGGAGCTCGGGAAGCGCGACCAGTGGCGTAACCCGTACACGGAGCTCCTGCGCGCCAGAGACGCCCTGAGCGTCGAAGAAGTGGAGCGGCTCGAGGAATGGCTCGGTTGGGCCGACAAGCGCGCCGCCGCCGAGTTCACGAGCCGCTGGACGGCCCGTGTCCGTCGGGAGCGCGGACAGGTGCCGGCCTTCACCCCGGGCATCTACATCCGTGACCGGCTGATGAGCAGCGGTGTGTGGCACGTCGCCAGCGGCCGGACGTGGGACAACCACGGCGCGCCTGACCGTATTCTCGTTGGCACCGAATGCGGTGGCGGCGAGATCAGGGTCGACCTCGGAGAGACGGACCTTCAGCCGATCCCGCAGTCGACGAATCCGGATCGCGTCTGCAAGCGCTGCCTGGCAAGGGTCGCGGGTCGCGCTTCGGGGGCAGAGACGGCACGAGAGACGGTGGCGGCATGACCGTCATCCGATCTTGGACGAAGGACGGCAGCATGAAAGCCAAGGAACCGCGATGTCGGTACTGCAGGCATCTCTGGCGTTGGCACCACAAGCCGGGGCGGGCTGAGCTATCCGGCGAGTGCTCGCGCTGCGATTGCCAGATATGGGGCCAGCCCGCGTCCTAGGTCGCACCACGCCCCCGCGTCCGGGACGCCGGCCGGGGGCGTTACTCTGACCGCGGCCCCCGCGTCGGCAGCTCCGCCGGGGGCCGATTCACGCCCGGTCACGACGATTAGACTCACGCCGGCCCTCGGCCCCGCAACGGACGCGCCGGCTCGCGAGCTTCTTCGCGACATCCTCGGCGGATCGGACGCATACCGGAACCGGGGGCCAGCGAGCTTCGACCGACGCTCGACCACGCGGGCCCGGTGTGTGTCCAACTCATCCGTGCTCGACTAGCGGCTCGATTGGGTGGTCCACTTGCGCTTGCGGCTTTCCCGGGCAATCCCCGCCGAGATCAATCCTGCCTTCTGTCGAAGTGGCCGTCTCAACTCGACCGGTGCGGATCAATCCACACCGTCCACATACGGCCACCACACGCTCGCCAACAGCACCAACCGTCGAGGCTCCGAGCATGAACGTCCACTCGTGCATCATGCTGCACCCCGCTTCTCGCTTGGGGCGACAAGCCGCCCTCGCCGAGGATACAGCCCTCTGATTCAGCGGCCGGGAGGCCGTTTCGTCGCCGGCTACACTCGTCTCGGTCCCCGGCTGCGGTCTAACCTCCTGCCCGGGGGCCGTTTGCGCGGCTGGTACGCTGATCCCGGCTCCCGGTTCCGCTGTGGGCTCCCTCGTCCGACCCCCGGCCGGGCGACGAGGTGGTAGCGGTCCCGGGGGCCGTTTCCATCGCGTCGAGTATCCTGAGCCTGGCCCCCGGAGCGTCCCTCACTCCTCCCCGGGGGCCGCTCTGTTGCCCCGCTGCTACGCTGACCCTGGCCCCCGGGGAGGAG
>JBIOII010000109.1:0-6440 GCA_044449785.1 Candidatus Limnocylindrales bacterium | reverse complement strand
TGCGGGGGCCCAGTCCCTCGCGAATGCGCCGGGGGCCGCGGAGCCCCTGTTGAAGCTGCGCGGCATAAGCAAGCATTTCGGTGCCGTTCAAGCGCTGTTCGGCGTCGACCTGGATCTCCCTGCGGGCCAGGTGACGGCGCTGTGCGGTGACAACGGCGCCGGCAAGTCCGTTCTGACCAAGACCATTGCCGGCATCCACCAGCCGGATCACGGGGAGATGTTCTGGGAGGGCCGCCAGGTCCACATGCGCAGCCCGAAGGACTCAGCCGCCCTGGGCATCGAGACCGTGTACCAGGATCTCGCCCTCGCGGACAACCTGGACATCGTCCAGAACATGTTCCTGGGCCGCGAGAGGATGAGCCGCATATTCCTCAACGAGGACAGCATGGAGCGGGCCGCGGCAGAGACCCTCGCCGGTCTGCACGTGACCACGGTTCGATCGATCCGCCAGCCCGTCGCTACGCTTTCAGGCGGCCAGCGTCAGGCCGTCGCAGTGGCCAAGGCGGTCATGTGGAACTCCAAGCTGGTGATGCTCGACGAGCCGACCGCAGCGCTGGGGGTGGCCCAGACCAGGATGGTGCTCGACCTGGTCAGGCGGCTGAAGGACCACGGCCTTGCGGTCATGGTCATCTCCCACAACCTCAACGACGTCTTCGAGGTCGCCGACCGAGTCGCCGTCCTTCACCTGGGCCGAATGGTCGCCCAGCAACCGCTCTCGTCATTCGACCGGCAGAGCATCGTGGATTTCATGACGACCGGCGGCTCGAGCCGCGAGGTCGCCGCTTCCGGCTCCAACCAGAGGAGGGACTGAGCGATGGCTGGAGTCGGAGACGAACACCGGATCAACAAGGCTGCCGACGATATCGGGGCCGAGGCTGAAGCTGCGCCGGACCTGACCGCGGCCGCGGTCGAGGTCATCCCGCCGGAGATCCTCGCCCAGTCGCTGTCCCAGTACCTGCGCGCGTGGTTCGTTCGGGTGAAGAGCGGCGACGCCGGGGTGCTGCCCGTTGTAGCCGCACTGGTCGCCGTCACGGTCGTCTTCCAGATCGTGAGCCCGGACCACGTCTATCTCTCGCCGCGCAATCTGGTCAACCTCTTCGACCAGAGCACGATCTTCATCGTGCTCGCCATCGCCGAAGGCTTCGTCCTGTTGCTCGGCGAGATCGACCTTTCCATCGGCTATGTCGCGGCGATCGGCGGGATCCTCGCGGCCAACCTCGTGCAGCCAAGCCCCAACTGGCCCTGGTGGCTGGCGATCATCGCCGCCGTGCTTGTTTGCGCCGGGATCGGGGCGATCCACGGCTTGATCATCACCCGGCTGCGGCTACCCTCGTTCGTTGTCACCCTGGCCGGAAACCTGTTCTGGTTTGGGGTCATGATCATCATGATCGGCCCCGCCGGGGGCGTGAGCCTGACCGGGATTTCACCGAACCTGCAGGCCATATACGGCATCGTCAACTCTCGTATCGATCCCGTCGTCGCCTGGATCGGGCTGGCCGTAATCCTCGTGCTGCTCGGCTCGAGCATGTGGCTCCGCGACGAAGGCAGGCGCCGGAGCGGCCTGGTGGCTCCGCCGGTGGGCTTGACCATGGCCAAGATCGCCTTCATCGCCGTCGCCGGGATAGCCGTCGTGGCCATCTGCAACATAGACAGGGGCAGCTTCCTGCCGATCATCGGAGTCCCGTACGTGGTGCCCCTCGTCCTCGCGGTGCTTGCCGCCGCGACCGTCCTGCTGGAGCGGACCCAGTTCGGGCGCCACGTGTACGCAATCGGCGGCAACCCCGAGGCGGCCCGGCGGGCCGGCGTCGGCGTGAATTCCGTCCGTATGTGGGCCTTCATCCTGTGCTCGGGCATCGCCGGCCTCGCCGGAATCATCTATACCTCATCGCTGGCAGGTATCACGACCAACATCAACGGTGGCCAGTACGTGCTCTACGCGGTTGCCGCCGCGGTCATCGGCGGCACCAGCCTTGTCGGCGGCCGCGGCCGGGCGCTCCACGGGCTGCTCGGCGGGCTGGTCATCGGAGCCATATACAACGGCCTTTACCTGCTCGGGCTCCAGATTCAGTGGCAGTACATCGCTACGGGCCTGGTTTTGCTCGCGGCTGTCACCATCGATGCGCTCTCGCGCAGGAGCGCGACGTCCGGCAGCGTGGCCCGCGTCTGACCCCGGGCTGGGTCGGTCCGGCTCCGGTATCAGGCGGCCGACTCCCGGTCCGTCGCCGGCTTCAGCCTGCGCCCGCGTGCCCTCGGCCGACGGGCCGCCGTTGACACTGCCCGGGGCTCGCTGCTACCATCGGCGCAGCCGGTTAGCACTCGCACAGTGAGAGTGCTAACCACCGCCGGAGCAAGGCCGGGACAGGGGTCGGCGGCCGCGAAACCTCGGTACCCGGGCGGACGCGGCGCCGGCCGCCGCCGAAAGCCTCGACCGCAGACCCGGTGGGGAAGTGGAGTCAGACATGGCGCGACGACCACGCCGCACCATCGGTTCGTTGGACGCCCGATCGGGTGCGATCCTCCGGGCCGTCATCGACGAATACGTAACCTCGGCGGCGCCCGTGAGCTCCGGCTCGCTGGTGACTAACTACCGCCTGGGCGTCAGCAGCGCCACCGTGCGCAACATCCTGTCGGACCTCGAAGCGCTGGGCCTGCTCATGCACCCGCACACGTCGGCCGGACGCGTTCCCACCGACGCCGGCTATCGCTACTACGTCCAGGTCCTCGCCGACGAGTGGTCGCTGCCGCCGGTCGAGCAGCGGATGATCCGCCACCAGTTCGGCCAGGTGGAGTTCGCCAGCGAGCACTGGTTCCGTCTGGCAGCCAGCACCCTGGCGGCAAACACCGGCACCGCCGGGCTCGCCACGACGGCGAAGTCGCCGGCGGCGCGGGTCCGGCGCGTCGATCTCGTCGCTGTTCACGACACCCTGGCGCTGCTCGTCGTCATGTTCCGCGAGGGGACCATGAAGCAGGCGCTCCAGAGCCTCCCGGCCGGATCGGCCCAGGAGCAGCTCGACCGGGTCGCCGGGCTCCTCAACGTGCTGGCGGTCGATCGCACGGCCGACGAGATCGCGGCGGCGCTGGCCGATCTCCCGCGCGGCAACGAACCCTCCGAGGATCTCGAGATCCTGCGGACCATCGGCGAGGCGCTCGTCCGGACGATGCGCGAGTTCGATGCGGCGCTGATCGACGACCTCTTCAGCGAAGGTCTACTCAACGTGATGGCCGCCCCAGAATTCGACCGCAGCGAGAAGGTGCGGCAGATCTTCAGCGCCCTCGAGAACCGCGCCTACCTGGGCTCGCTGGTCGAGAGCGTGGCCCGCGCCGGCAGCATCCAGATCTTCATCGGCCACGAGAACCGGCCGCTCGAGATGCAGGAAGTCTCGCTGGTGCTGGCGCCCTACGGGCGGATCGGACGGGCGATCGGCGTGGTCGGAGTTCTCGGACCGACGCGCATGCCGTACTCCCAGGCGATCGCCTCGGTCGAGTTCGTGTCGGGGCTCATGAACGAATTGGTGGAGCATTTGTATGCCTGACCGACCGACGCACAGTCGAACCCACCACCGCGGCGCCGCCGGGGACTGGCCCGGCCGCCCGGTCGAGAGCGCGTATGCCGGCACCGAGCCGGAGGAGCCCACGGCCGACGAGCTCGCCGGGCAACTCGAACAGGCCAAGGCCCTCGCGGCCGAACACCTCGCCACCCTGCAGCGCACGGCCGCAGACTTCGCCAACTTCAAGAGACGCACGGCCGAGGACCGCGAGCGCGACCTCGGCCTGGCGAGCGAGGCGCTGCTTCGCAAGCTGCTGGCCGTCGCGGACGACTTCGATCGAGCGCTCGACGCGATGCCGCCGGACCTCAAGGGCGTGAGCTGGATCGAGGGGATCGTCCTTCTCGACCGCAAGCTCCGGGCCCTGCTCGAGAGCGAGGGCGTGACGCCGATCGAGGCGATCGGCCGGGCCTTCGACCCACGAGAGCACGAGGCGATCGCCAGCGTCCCGGCGACCGGGAGGCCCGATGGCGAAGTCGTGGCCGAGATACAGCGCGGTTACCGGGTCCGGGAGCGGGTCCTGCGGCCGGCGCTGGTCGCGGTCGCCGACGGCGGCGCCGACGCGGGCGGCAGAACTACACACAGCAACTGACTCAGACACCCTCAAGCAGGAGCACGACAAGAATGGGCAAGATAATCGGCATCGACCTGGGCACGACGAACTCCGTCGTGGCGGTGATGGAAGGCGGCGAGCCGACCGTCATCCCGTCCGCCGAGGGCGGGCGGACCGTCCCGTCGGTCGTAGCCTTCACCAAGACCGGTGAGCGGTTGGTCGGACAGTTGGCCAAGCGCCAGGCGGTCACGAACCCGACCAACACCATCTATTCGATCAAACGCTTCATGGGCCGCCGCTTCGACGACCCGGAAACGGCTCACTCCAAGGAGCTCGTCCCGTACAAGGTCGAGCGTGACCCGCGAAGCGACGGCATCCGCGTCGCCATCGCCGACGGCAAGAGCTACACGCCGCCCGAGATCAGCGCGATGATCCTGCAGAAGCTCAAGGCGGACGCCGAGGCGTATCTGGGCGAGAAGGTCACCGACGCGGTGATCACCGTACCGGCCTACTTCGACGATACGCAGCGCCAGGCCACCAAAGACGCCGGCCGCATCGCCGGGCTGGAAGTCAAGCGCATCATCAACGAGCCCACCGCCTCGGCCCTCGCCTACGGTCTCGACAAGAAGCACGACGAGAAGATCGCCGTCTACGACCTGGGCGGCGGAACGTTCGACATCTCGATCCTCGAGCTCGGCGAAGGAGTCTTCGAGGTCAAGGCCACCAACGGCGATACGCACCTGGGCGGCGACGACTTCGACCAGCGGGTCATTGAGTGGCTGCTGGCGGAGTTCAAGCGCGACCAGGGCATCGACCTTCGGACCGACCAGCAGGCCCTCCAGCGGCTCAAGGAAGCGGCCGAGAAGGCGAAGATCGAGCTCTCCACGACGACTACGACGGAGATCAACCTGCCCTACATCACGGCCGACGCCTCCGGTCCGAAGCACCTGGTGATTCCGCTGTCACGGGCCAAGCTGGAAGATCTGGTCGCGGATCTCATCGACAAGACGCGCGGGCCGGTCAGCAAGGCGCTGCGCGACGCCGGTCTCAAGCCTTCGGAGATCGATGAGGTCGTCCTCGTCGGCGGCATGACCCGCATGCCGGCGGTCACCGAGGCCGTCAAGCAGATGTTCGGCGGCAAGGAGCCGCATCGGGGCGTCAACCCGGACGAGGTCGTAGCCATCGGCGCCGCGATCCAGGCCGGTGTTCTCGCGGGCGAGGTCAAGGACATCCTCCTCCTGGACGTGACGCCGCTTTCACTCGGCATCGAGACGATGGGCGGCGTCATGACCCGGCTCATCGATCGGAACACGACGATCCCGACGAGCAAGAGCCAGGTCTTCTCGACCGCGTCGGACAACCAGACCCAGGTCGAGGTGCACGTTCTCCAGGGCGAGCGAGATTTCGCCACGGACAACAAGACCCTCGGCAAATTCATCCTGGATGGCATTCCGCCGGCCCCTCGCGGCATCCCGCAGGTCGAGGTGACGTTCGACATCGACGCCAACGGCATCCTCGACGTCAAGGCCAAAGATCGGGCCACCGCACGCGAGCAGCAGGTCCGGATCACCGCCAGCTCGATGCTCTCAAAGTCGGACGTGGACCGGATGGTCAACGAGGCCGCCGCCCACGCCGACGAGGACCGCAAGCGCAAGGACGAGGTCGAGGCCCGCAACCAGGCCGACGCCCTGGCCTACCAGGCGGAGCGGACGCTCCGTGATCTCGGTGACAAGGTGTCGCCCGAGGACAAGGCGGAGACGGAGCGGCGCGTCGAGGCCGTCCGGACGGCGCTCAAGGGCAGCGAGCTGGATGCGGTCAAGTCATCGTCGGAGGCCCTTGTCGAGCAGCTGCAGAAGGTCAGCACCGCCGCATATCAGGCGGCGTCCGCTGCCGGTCCCGCAGACGGTGGGCCGGCGGGTGGCGACGGGGATCAGCCGGGTGCGTCGGACGAGTCGTCGGACGCCGGCAACGAGGAGGTCGTCGAGGGCGAGTACAAGGAGGCCTGATCGGGCTCTGCTGCGACCGGGCCGCCGGCACCGGGATCGCTCAGCGGCGGGCGGCTGAATCCGAGGCCGCCGAAACCGGAGCCGGGACCCCGGCTGATGCCGGGGTCTCCGAAGTCTGGGCTGCCCATCGGCGGACGCGAGAACGAAGGAGCGGCCTCCTCAGGACCGCCCTGAGCGGGTCCGCCGAAGCCCTGCGCGCGACCAGAGTTTCCCGGGCCCGGATCTACCTGCTGGCGGGGAGGTAACGTCGGCCGGCGCTCGACGATCCGGTCTTCGTCTACGGACTCGTCGAAACGCGCCGTCGCGGCCGTCGCGGGCGCATAGCCTCCCTCGCCC
>JBIOII010000108.1:0-6442 GCA_044449785.1 Candidatus Limnocylindrales bacterium | reverse complement strand
GTTCTCAAGAACGTGGTGGAACGGCCAGAAGCCGCGGCCGGTGTGGTTGAAGACGCCGTCGAGGATGAGACGCATTCCCCTGGAGTGGGCGGCGTCGAGCAGCTCGCGGAGCGCGGCGTCCCCACCCAGGAGCGGATCGACCAGCTCGTAGTCGAACGTGTGGTATCGGTGGTTCGAGGCCGACGCGAAGACCGGGTTTAGGTAGAGGGCCGTGATGCCCAGCTCACGCAGGTCGTCCAGGTGCTCCGCGATCCCGAGCAGATCGCCGCCCTTGAACCCGTGCAGCGTCGGCGAGGCGTCCCAACGTTCCAGCGGCCCGGGCTTGGGCACACGCCCGCTCGACGCAAATCGGTCGGGGAAGATCTGGTAGAAGACCGAGTCGCGGACCCAGTCCGGGTCGGACGCACCGGACCCGCCTCGAGGCTCCGTGTCGTTCAACCTGGGGTGGCCCCCCGACCCATTCTCGGCGGGGATGCGCCGAGGGCGCGGCGCCGGCCGGCGGGGATCACGGCAGTGGAGCCGCGAATTATCAGGCGCGTGTCGAGAACCTTGTGCTCGGGCCGCTCGAGGTCGGGGTTGGCGATCATGCGCAGCAGCAGCCGGGCCGACTCTTCGCCCTTCTGCCGGATCGGCTGGTGCACGGTCGTCAGCGGCGGGTTCGCATGCGGCGCCACGTCCAGGTCGTCGAAGCCCACGATGCTCAGATCCGCGGGCACATTCAGTCCGGCCTCCCGCGCGGCCCACATCACGCCGATGGCCATCACGTCGCTCATCGCCAGTATCGCGGTTGGTCGGAGGCCGTCCTCCCAGATCCGGCGGAAGGCCGCGACGCCGCCGTCGAAGGTGGCCGGCCCAACGACGATGCGCTCGTCGCGGAGCTTGACGCCTCCCAGTTCGAGGCCCTGGCGGTAGCCGGTCAGACGGCGCCACGTGACGTTCTCCGTGGGCCCGGCGGAATATTCGAAGAAACCCGGCATGTTGGGCGGTTCGACGCCGATCACGATCACGTCGCGATGGCCCAGCGAGAGCAGGTGGCGTGCCGCCGCGCGGGCGCCGGCTTCGTCGTTGGACTCCACCGAGGCATGTTCGGGCAGCGCCGCGCCGTCGACCAGGACGATCGGCAATCCCGAACGGCGTATGTGCTCGACTTCGGGATGGTCCTCCGACAGCCCCACGGCAACGAACCCGTCGACCGTGGCGCGGTCGATGGCCCGAACCAGCGATCCATGGAGCGGCGACACGAAGAGGAGCCCGTAGCCGGCCTGGTCCGTCCGGGCCGCGACGCCGGCGCACAGCTCGGCATAGAACGGGTTCCCGAAGACGACGCTCAGAACCTGCGGCGTGAGCAGGCCGATGGTCATGGTGTGCGTCTGGGCGAGGCTCCGAGCCGCAGAATGGGGTCGATATCCGAGCGAGTCGGCGACGTCACGGATCTTCGCCGCGGTCGCGGCATTGAGGCGTTCCGGGCTGTTGAACGCGAAAGAGACGGCCGTCTTCGAGACGCCGGCCTCCTTCGCCACGTCGGCGATCCGCGTGCGGCGGGGGCCTAGTTTGGACGGCCTCCCGCGGCTGGTGCTGTCCACGCCATCCTCCACGGTTCTCGGCCCGGGCCCAACGGCCTTGTCTCGGAAACCTACCACTCATCGCACGCTATCGACGCGGGCTTGGACTGTCAACGTGGACCGGAGTGGCGCTGCGGGCGCCGCGGACCGTGGCTGTCAACCCGGTAGGCCCGAGAACCGGACCCGTGGGAGAATGGAGAGGTGCTCACCGATCGGGCGACCCGTTCCGTTGCGAGGGCCATGATGGAGGCTCGCCGATGCGACTGGTGACGATCACACCACGGGGCGGCGAACGCGCCGATCCCCACCGCCGGCGAGTGGCGGTGATGCTCCGAAGCGGGCGATTCCTGCCCCTCTCGGCGCTGGCCGAGCTCTCGCCGGCCAGTCTTTCAGAAGAGATCGGCCGGCTGGACCTGGCGGCGCTTTTCGCCCTCGACCCCGGGCTCGGCGCGATCCGCGAAGCCACGGCGCTTGCCGACGGAGATGCGCTCGAGGCGAGTGGCGTCGACCCCGCGACCGTCCGGCTGGAGGCTCCGATCCCGAGACCCGGCAAGATCGTCGGCGTCGGCTACAACTACCTCGACCACGTCCGCGAGCAGGGCCGGGAGCGCCCGGAGCGGCCGGTGCTCTTCTCGATCTTCGCCAACGCGGTAACCGCCGACGCGACGCCGGTCCGGCACCCGGCCGGCACCCATGCCCTCGACCTAGAGGCCGAGCTGGCGGTCGTCATCGGGCGCCGGGCGAGCCGCGTGGCACCGGCCGACGGCCTGAGTCACGTCGCTGGCTACACCGTGGCCAACGACGTAACGGCTCGCGACTGGCAGGGCCAGGCGAAGGCCCTTCGGCCGGGCGAGAAGGGCGACGGGCAGTGGCTGCGGGCCAAGGGCTCGGACACGTTCCTGCCACTCGGCCCCGTCTTCGTGACTGCGGACGAGCTCGGCGACGGTCGAGGGCTGGCGGTTCGTTCGTGGCGGACCGCGGCCGCAGGACCAAATGCCGGCGAACCGTTCCAGATGCAGGACGGCAACTCCTCCGACCTGCTGTTCAGCGTGGCCGAGCTGATAAGCCTGATCAGCGAGGAAGTCACGCTGGACCCCGGCGACGTCATCGTGACCGGCACGCCCAGCGGCGTCGGCGTCTTCCGCGATCCGCCGGTCTACCTCGAGCCGGGCGACCTGGTGAGAGTCGAAGTCGAGCGCATCGGGCGCCTCACGAATCCGGTCACCGACCCGGACGGACAGGCGCCAGATGGATCGCCCGCGGCACAGTTCATGGCGGAGCGATCCGCAGGAGAGGGAGTGGCATAGCGATGAGCGAGCCCGGCAGACCGTCCGCCATTTCGGCCGCCACATCGATCGATCTCCGAATCCCGAAAACGATGCAAGCGCTGGTGAAGGCCCGGCCGGAAGCCGGCGCCGAGTTGCGCGAGGTTCCCGTTCCTCGCCCCGGTCCCGGCGAAGTGCTGATCCGCCTCGAGGCGGTCTCCCTTTGCGGCACGGACCTCCACATCTACCGCTGGGATCCGTGGGCTCAGAGCCGCCTGGGCAGTTACCTGCCGCGGATCTTCGGCCACGAGATGGCCGGCCGAGTGGTGGCGCACGGACCCGGCACAGGGGCCGTTCCGCTGGGAACGCGCGTGGCCGCCGAAACCCACCTCGTCGACTGGACGTGCTACCAGTGCCGGACCGGCCGCGAGCACGTCTGCGCCAATCTCCGGATCCTGGGCGTGGACGCCGACGGCGCCTTCGCCGAGTACATGTGCCTGCCCGAGCGCAACGCCTGGCCGAGCGACGGGTTGAGCCCGGAGATCGCTGCGATCCAGGAGCCGATGGGCAATGCCGTTTTCGCCACGTTCGTCGAGGAGATCACCACGGCCAGCGTGGCCGTCCTGGGCTGCGGCCCGATCGGGCTCATGGCGGTGGCGATCTGCCGCTTCGCCGGGGCCTCGCGCGTCTTCGCCACCGACGTGATGCCGCACCGGCGCGAGATGGCCGCCCGCATGGGCTCCGATTGCGTGCTGGACGGCGCCGGCGACGTGGTCGCGGAGATCAGGCGCGAGACCGGCGGCACGGGCGTCGACGTCGTGCTCGAGATGAGCGGCGCCGAGTCGGCCATCCACCAGGCCTTCCAGATGACGACAAACGGCGGGCGCGTCTCGCTGCTCGGGTTGCCGTCGCGCCCGGTCACGCTGGACCTCAACGACGCGATCATCTTCCGCGGCGTCCGCGTGTACGGGATCACGGGCCGCCAGCTGTGGGGCACGTGGTACAAGACCGCGGCGCTGCTGCGGGAAGGCCTCGACGTCAGCCCGATCATCACCCACCGCCTGCCGCTGAGTCAGTATGCCGACGCCTTCGACCTGCTGGCCCAGGGGATCGCCGGCAAGGTCGTCCTGATGCCCCAGCAGGGCGATTTGCCGGAACCCGAGTCGACGTCCGATTCGATGGTGAACGAAGGAGGCGCGGCATGACCGCCGAGGGCACGAGCACGAACCCACTCGGTTTCCTCGCCGACGAGATCGAGGAGCTCAAGCGCCAGAACCTGTACCGGCCGATGCGCGTGCTCAGCTCGCCCCAGGCCGCCGAAGTAGTGGTCGACGGCAAAGAGGTCATCAGCCTCTCCTCGAACAACTACCTGGGCCTGGCCACGCATCCCAAGCTCAAGGAAGCGGCCATCGCCGCGACCCGCGATTTTGGGGCCGGGTCCGGCGCGGTGCGGACGATCGCCGGCAACATGACGATCCATGAGAGGCTCGAGTCCGAGCTGGCCGAGTTCAAGCACACCGAGGCGGTCCTGACGTTCCAGTCGGGCTTCACGGCCAACTCCGGGGTCATCCCGGTCGTCGCCGGCGAAAACGACCTGATCGTCTCCGACGCGCTGAACCACGCCTCGATCATCGACGGCATGCGCATGAGCAAGGCGCCGCGTGTCGTCTTCCCGCACAAGGACACGGCGGCGCTGCGCGAGCTGCTGCGCGAGGCCCGGGCGAAGGGTCGCAAGGAAGCGGGCGGGGCACCGTACCGCCTGATCCTCGTCGTGACGGACGGCGTCTTCAGCATGGACGGCGACATCGCCCCGCTGCCCGACATCGTTGCCGCGGCCGAGGAGTTTGGGGCGGCGGTGATGGTCGACGACGCCCACGCCTCCGGGGTGCTGGGTCGCAACGGCCGGGGCACGGTGGACCACTTCGACCTCCACGGCCGGGTCCACATCCAGGTCGGAACGCTGTCCAAGGCGGTGGGAGTGCTGGGCGGCTACGTGGCCGGAAGCCGGGCGCTGCGCGATATGCTCATCCAGCGGGCTCGCCCGATCCTCTTCTCCACTTCCCATCCGCCGGCGGTCGCTGCAGCGTGTCTGGCAGCGATCCACGTCCTCCTGGAGGAACCGGAGCTAATCGACCACCTCTGGGCCAACACGATCTACTTCAAGGGTGAGCTCAAGCGCCTCGGCTTCGACACCGGCGCTTCGGAGACGCCTATAACGCCGGTGATGATGGGCGACTCGGCCACCGCTGGACGGTTCAGCCAGCGACTCTTCGAGGAAGGCATCTTCGCCCAGGCGGTCGTCTACCCTACGGTCGCGCTCGACAAGGCTCGAATTCGAACCATCGTCACCGCGGAGCATTCGACAGAGCAGCTCGACCGGTGCCTGGCGGCGTTCGGCAAGGTGGGTCGCGAGCTCGGGCTGGTGTCGGCCTAGTGGATGGTTCCAGTCTGGCGACCCGGGGCTACAAGGGCGCCCCGGCGCAGGCGTTCGACGTCCCGCTCGACGCCCACATGCACACCGAGCTCTCGCCGGATTCGCGCGTCCCGCTCGAGTTCTACTGCGCCGCGGCAGCCGAACGCGGCATCCGCGAGATAGCCATAACCGACCATCTCGATTTCATGCCCGGCGCACCGGCCTACCAGTACGCCGACTACGCGAGCCGGGAGCGGACGGTCAGGGACGCCGCCGAACGGTGGGCCGGTAAGGTCGTCCTCCGGTTCGGGGTTGAGCTGACGTACCAGAGCCGTTACGAGGACCAGATCCGCGAGCACCTCCGGACACACTCGTACGACTACTCGATCGGCTCGGTCCACAACATGTCCGATGGACCGTTTGACCGCACCCGGATCGCGGCGTTCGTCGCCGGCAAGCGACTCCCGGAGGCCGTGGCGCCGTACTTCGCCGAGGTCATGGGCGCGATCCGGAGCGGCCTCTTCGACACGCTCGGCCACATGGACCAGTGCAAGCGCTGGCTTCTGCCCTGGTTCCCCGTGGCGGACTACGCCGCTTCTCCCGAGCTGTATGAACCGCTGCTGGTGGCGCTGGTCGGGAGCGGCACGGCCCTGGAAGTGAACGCCTCGGGCCTGCGGCACCCGGAGAAAGAGACCTACCCGGCGCCGTGGGTCGTACGGCGCTTTCGTGAACTCGGCGGGCAGCGCGTGACCACGGGATCGGATGCGCATCTGCCGCAGTCGTTTGCCTTCGGGCTGGAGCAAGCCTACGAGATCGTGGCCGCCGCGGGCTTCGACCGGTTGAGTCTGCAACGGGCCGTGGACCGCGGCGACCTGGTTCTGCCGGAGCGGTTCGGCCGTTAGGTTGCTCCGTGTCGAGTGCCCGGCGGCCGCGCGGGCGTGCCCGGTGGCCCCAAGGCCACGGCTTTCGCGGCCTCGCGTACTCTTGTGTCTGTGGAGCTGATCGTCCTTGGCGCGGCGCCTGCCTACACGGACCGTCGAGGTTCGGCCGCATCGTCCTATCTGCTGCGGATCGGCGGCGACGCCCTGCTCCTCGATCTCGGCCAGGGCGCATATCCAAACCTTGCATCCACACTGGACCCGAGCACGCTGACCGCCCTGCTCGTGAGCCACCTGCACCCCGACCACTTCGTCGACATGGTC
>JBIOII010000107.1:0-6466 GCA_044449785.1 Candidatus Limnocylindrales bacterium | reverse complement strand
CTGGAGCAGTTCATGATGGCGATGGTCACGGACCGACCGTTCGCCGAGCGGCTGATGGACCGGATCACGGACATCTACATCGAGTCCGTGGACCGCTACCTCGAACAGGTCGGGGAGTACATCGACGTCTTCACCTACTGGGACGACGTGTCCACTCAGAATGGCTGGATGATCGGCCCGGAGACCTACGCCGCGCTCGTGAAGCCGCGCCAGAAGCGGCTCTTCGACGCCATCAAGCGCCGGACGAACGCGAAGCTCTTCTACCACTGCTGCGGCGCGGCGGCAGAGCTCTACCCACATCTCATCGAGATCGGGGTGGACATCGTCAATCCGGTTCAGGTCAGTGCGCGCGGGATGGACACGCAGAAGGTGAAGAAGCGATTCGGGCGCGACCTCGTCTTCTGGGGCGGCGGCGTGGACACCCAGCGCGTTCTCCCGTTCGGGACGCCGCAGGAGGTCCGCGACGAGGTCCGACGCCGGATCGGCGACCTCGCGCCGGGCGGCGGCTTCGTCTTCGCGGCGGTCCACAACATCCAGGCGCTCGTCCCGCCGGAGAACATCGTCGTGGCGTTCGAGACTGCCGCCGAGCACGGCGGGTACTGAGCAGGCCAGCCGGACGACTGTCAGTGTCGCTCGGCCGGCTGGCCGTAGTAGGCCGCAGGTCCGTGCTTCCGTCCGAAATGACGCTCCAGCAGGCTGGCCGCGATCGGCTCGATGGCTGGCCTGAGGGTCGTGGTCCGATAGGCCATCGCCGCGACCGCCTCCAGGGCAATCGCGTTTGCCGCGGCCTCGGCCGGGTCGGCGCCCCAGGTGAACGGACCGTGCGACACGACCAGCACCGCCGGCATCTTGAGCGGCTCGAGGGCGAGGTCGTCGAGCGTCTCGATGATCACGTTGCCGGTCTCACGCTCGTAGTCGCCGTCGATCTCTTCGGCGCTGAGTGCCCGCGTGACCGGGACGGGTCCTTGGAAATGGTCGGCGTGGGTCGTCCCGAGACACGGAATGGGTCGCCCCGCCTGCGCCCACGCCGACGCGAACGACGAGTGCGTGTGGA
Source organism: Candidatus Limnocylindrales bacterium (assembly GCA_044449785.1). Lineage (GTDB taxonomy): Bacteria > Chloroflexota > Limnocylindria > Limnocylindrales > CSP1-4 > Fen-1039. Next base: position 5,412 of record JBIOII010000107.1, on the reverse strand, counting down.
CGACGCCGCCGAGCGACGGATATCGGCGATACAACGCCAGGTGTGTCGGCGTGTCTGACGACGGGCGGTACGGGCCCTCGCGAACGGTGCCGGCGGCAAGGTCGACCACGACCATGTCCGGCGGTCGCAGCCGGGCGTAGGCGACACCGCTTGGCTTGATCACCAGCACGCCCCGATCGCGATCAACACCGCTGGCGTTGCCGAACGAAAGGGTCACCAGCCCGGCCCGGACCAGCTCCTGGTTCGCCTCGCAAACCTGCTCGCGGAGTTGCGCCAGATCCATGCCTACGCGCTCCTCCCCCGGTACGACGCTCCGTTGTGGCTTGCTGACGGCCGATCGCGGGCAGTCCGTTCGGTGTCGATGGGGCTGGCGGCCGTCGACTGGCGCACGACGAGCCCCGGCTGAAACAGTCGACCGGCCGTCTGGCCGGGGCGGACGGCCGCGTCGCCATTGCTGGTGTCCCCGCTCGAGATCGGCCCCGTCGCGCCTACAGCCAGCGCGATCGCCGCAGCGGCCATCTCGGCCATCGGCATGCGCACGGTCGTGAGCGCCGGCACGGTGAAGCGTGCCATCGCGATGTCGTCGAACCCCACCACCGAGAGCTCATCCGGGACCCGGATCCCCAGGACAAGGGCCCCGCGGAGGATCCCAATCGCCAGGACGTCGGTCGAGGCGACGATCGCGGTGGGTCGCGGCGACAGGGACACCAGTGCGCGAAGCGCAGCCTCGCCGTCACCCGGCGTATTAGCGACCTGCTGGATGTAGCCGGGCGGGACCTCGCCGAGCACGTCGGCCATCGCCTCGGCGTAGGCATCCTGGCGCTCGCGAATGTCCCCGAGCAACCGGCCGCCGACGAATGCGATACGACGATGCCCGAGGGCGCGGAGATGGGCAATCGCGGTGGCGATGCCGCTCCGGTTGTCGACGCTTACCCCGGGGATGAGATCGAGATCCGAACCCTGCCAGAGGGCCACAACCGGCACGTGGGTGTCGCGCAGATCGTCGAGCAGGCGCGGCTGGTCACCCATGTCACCTAGCAGCAGGATCGCGTCGCAGTGGCGTGCCTCGAGCATCGCTGCCAGGGCGTAGGCCTCGGTGGCCTCCGCGTGCGCGTGGCCCAGGACGATGTTGTAGCCGAGGGTGCGGGCCTCGGCCGAGACAGCCTCAATCGCCCCGGCGAAGAAAGGGTCCGTGATGTCACGGACGATCGCGCCGAGGAGCATCGTCGGCGCTCCGCGCAGGGCACGCGCGAGCGGATTGGGTCGGTAGCCCACATCACGTGCGGCGGCCAGGACGCGCTCGCGGGTCGTGGCGGCGATCGGCACGGTCAACGGGGCGTCGTTGATGATCCGCGAGACGGTGCTCCGCGACACGCCGGTCGCGATCGCAATGTCTCGCATCGTCACCGGCCGGGTACGGACCGGGGGTCGGTCCGCTCCCGCCTCCAGCGGCGCCCTGATCGTCGCGTCGTCGCTTGGCCCTGCGACCGGCTGCCCAGCCGCCATCGCTACTCGAACCGGCGCAGCAGCAGGGCGTGAACGGCCACGGCGGCGAGGACGACGGCGCCGTAGATAAGGGTGGTGTAGTAGTCGGTCAGTCCGACCGCCACAATCCCGGCCTGGATACCCCCGATCATGAACGCGCCGAGGAACGTGCCGTAGATGCTGCCACGTCCGCCGAAGACGGAGGTCCCACCGATGAACACGGCGGCGAGTGTTGGCAGCAAGTAGCTAGAGCCGATCGCTGGGTAGAAGTTGTCTATCTGGAGCGCGATCATCAGGCCCCCCAGGGCCGCTGCCATGCCGGTGAGAACGAACAGGGTGATGCGCGTCCGTCGGATGGGGATACCCATGAGCTGGGCCGCCTGGCTGTTATCCCCGATGACGTACGCGTTCTGGCCCAGCCGGTGGCGGTTGAGCAGCACCCAGGCGACGACCGAGAGGGCCATCAACCAGACAAACTCCATCGGGATGGACCCCAGCCTGCCGACGAGCAGTTGGTACGACGGGGCCGAGTTGGCGTCGACGAGAGAGTAGCTGTGGCCATTGACGAGCACGAGGGTGAGGCCGTTGAACAGGAACTGGGTGCCGATGGTCACGACGAGCGAGGGAATCCCGATGTAGGTGACGATCAGGCCGTTGAACAGGCCGCACAGGGCGCCGACGGCCAGCGCGGCGAGGATCCCAAGCTCGACGCTGCCGGTCGCCTGCCATACGAAGATGAAGCCGACCATGCTCAGGGCCATCTCCGAGACGAAGGACAGGTCAATGTCGCCGGCGATGATGACCATCGTCAGGAAGAGGGCGATGACGGCGAAATACGGCGTCGTCTGGGCGAAGGCAATGTAGATCAGGGACGAGGTGAACGTGATCGGAGCCAAGGCGATGAAGCCGAGCCAGAGAGCGAGGAAGGCGACGGTGATGCCGATCTGCGACGCCCAGGCGGCGGTGAAGGCAGTTACGGGGCTGCGGTGCGGGGACGGTGTGGCCGTGCCAAGGGCGGGGTTCATTGGCGCTCCTCGATGGCATCCGTCGTCGGCTCGGGCGGCTCTCGTTCCGTGCGGTAGCGCTCCTGTTCGGTGAAGGCTCCTGTAGCGGCGACCTCGCGCATGATGTCCATGAGCTCGTCGAGCGAATAGCGTGAGGTCGGGAACTGGCCCGCCACCCGTCCTCGGTCGAGAACGACGATCCGGTCGGCCACCGAGTAAACGTGGAAGATGTTGTGGTCGATGAAGATGGCCGACTTTCTGGCGGCCCGGATGCCATCTACGAACCCCATCAGCTTCTCGGTCTCCTTGAGCGATAGGCCCATGGTCGGCTCGTCGAGGATGATGATCTCCGCCTGAAAGTGGAGCGCACGAACGATCGCAAGGCCCTGTCGCTCGCCACCGGACAGCCCCTTGACGTTCGTGTTCGGGGTCAGCACCGCGGAGGTGAAGCCCATCGACTCCCCCATCAAGTCGGCCGTCATGCGGCGCATGTCACCGACCTTGAGAAAGCCGAGCGGGCCGCTGACGGCACGGCCCATGAAGATGTTGCGCCAGAGGGGGAGCTGATCGGCGAGGGCGCGCTCCTGGTAGACGGTCTCGACGCCGAGCGCCCGGGCCTTCTGGACAGTCAGCCCCGTGATACGCCGGCCCCCGAAGAGGATCTCGCCCTCGTCCGGTTGGTGGATGCCGGTGACGATCTTGATGAGCGTCGACTTGCCGGCGCCGTTGTCGCCGAGCAGGCCGACCACCTCACCGGTTCCGAGATCCATGCTCACGTCGTGGAGAACGTGCACGCCTCCGAACGACTTGGAGATGTGTCGAAGCTCGAGACGCTTTGCGCCCTCAGCCGGGACCGTGCTGGCGGGCGCAAGGGCGGCGAGGGTTGGATCGCTATGTTGCGCCGGCGGGCGAGCGCGCGTGCGCGCGCCCGCCGGCAAGCCGCCCTCGGCAGGCGGAAGGGCCATCTAGCGGATCTGATCCGTCACGAGCGGCGCGATCGCGTCGATGTTCGACTTGTCGACGAAACCTGCACCCGTGTTGATGAAGAGGCCGCCGAAGCCGTACTTCTTGCTCAAGCAGAGCTGCTCGATGCCGAAGAAGCCCTGGAGATACTCCTGCTGGTCGATGACCAGATTGATGTAGCCGTCCTTGATGCCCTGGACGGTGGCGGGCGACATATCGAAGCCAGCGGCATAGATGCTACCGGGCTGGAGGTTCGCCGCCTTCATCATCGTCGGGATCGCGGACGTGAGGTTACCGTGGTCGATGAAGATCGCCTTGACGTTTGGGTGAGAGGAGATGTAGCCGGTGAAGATCGGCACGCCGTTGGAGGCGTCCGTGTTCGTGGCGTTATCGATCTCGTAGTAGTCGACCTTCATGCCGGCGGCCGTGAGCGCATCGGTGATCCCGAGCGTCCGCTGGCCGCGGCCGGGCTGGGACTTGAGGCCCCAGACCATGACTTCGGAGCCCTTCGCCAGGTTAGAGCGCTTGATCGCCTCGTTGGCGAGTGAGGCGCCGGCGTCATGCAGGACCGCGCCGACGTATCCCATGCCATTGGAGCCGTACTGGGCTTCGGCCGTCGGGAGCTCGGTGTTCATGACTGTCACGAGGATGCCCTGGCTCTCGGCGGCCGCGATGAGCGGGTCGAAGGACGCGTCACCCGGGTGGCCCATGACCGCGATCCCGTCGGGCTTCGTGGCAACGGCCTGCTGGAACTGGGTGATCATCTTGGCCGGGTCCCAGTCGGACCACTGGTACGTTACGTCCGGTCCGAAGGCTGCCTGGGCAGCCTTGGCGCCGTTATAGACGACCGTTTCGAAGCCCCCACCCGCCGTTCCACCGGGGAAGAACGTGATCTTCATACCCGCGCAGAACTGGCCAGCCGCGGCGCCGCCCGCCGCGGCGCCGCCCGCCGCGCTCGCGGCGGCCACCGGCGAAGCCGCGGCGCTCCCGGCAGCGCTCGCGGCGGGCGAGGGGGTGCTCGATGAACTACACGCGCCGACTACCAACAGGACAGCAAACACCAACGTTGGCAGCCGCCACTGCCGGTGCATCCCAGATCGAGTCATCCGTATCCTCCTCAGTACCACCGATTCCGGCCCGGCCATCGCCGAGGCCGTTTCGCGAACGGGCCCTTGCCCTGGCAGAGACCTCCCTTCTGCCTTGGAACTGGAATAGCCCGGCAGCCACGCCCCGGACGGTCACCCGGTCGCTGGGCTGGCCTTCCCGCCGGTTGCGTCCTCGTCCCTCGTCCTCCTTGCTTCCCGCGTGTTCCATGAGGCGGCGTCCGATCACGCCGCCGAATACGGCTCGTCGGCCCTACAGGCCTCGCGCGAGCTGGTAGTAGGCCTGGTTCCAGCGCAGCTCTTTCTTGATGTCCGCTACCGACGAGTCGTTGCCGATCGTGACGATCTCCATACCCGCCATGTCCGCGAAGTCCTCGAGATGCTCGCGGCGAAGTGCGGTGCTGAAACTCGTGTGGTGCGGGCCGCCGGCCAGCAGCCACGCCTCGGCGGCGATCTTCAAGCTGGGGCGGGGCTCCCAAAGGGCGCGGGCAACCGGCAGCCGCGGCAGGTCCGTCGGCGGGCAAACGACATCCACCTCGTTCAGGACGATGCGGAACCGCTCGCCCATGTCGAGCAAACCGACCGCGACCGCAGGCCCCGCGCTCGCTGTGAAGACCAGGCGGACAGGGTCAGCCCGCCCGCCGATCGAAAGCGGGTGGACCTCGCACGACGGCGTCTCAGCCGAGATCGAAGGACAGACCTCGAGCATGTGGGCGCCCAGGACCTGCGGCCGATCCGGCACCAGGTGGTACGTGTAGTCCTCCATGAACGAGGTCCCACCCGGGAGTCCCGTGGCCATGACCTTCATCGCGCGGACGAGGAGCGCGGTCTTCCAGTCGCCCTCCGCACCAAATCCG
>JBIOII010000106.1:0-6714 GCA_044449785.1 Candidatus Limnocylindrales bacterium | reverse complement strand
GCCCGCCACCCCGGGCGCTGCTGCTATTCGAGTGTCCCCGCTGCGGGGTGGGGGAGTGACCGCCGCGCCTTCGCCCGCTGCCGGAACCGCGCTCTCCCCGTCGGAGCCCCTTGCGGCCGTGCCGTCGCCGGCCGACTTTGCCGCTCTGGCTCCCGAACGGGAGGAGCCGCCACTCCCCGATGAGGCGCGAGCCGTTGCAGCCCGCGCCTCATCGGCGCCGACCGCACCCCTCGAGGCGCCCGTCTCGGGCATCCTCAACGTGCGTTTCACGCGGGGCGCGGACACGACCCGGATTGTGCTGGCGATGGAGGAATTGAGGGCGATGCTCAAGGAACGTCCGGGGGGGACGCGAGTGGTTTTCCACCTGCCCGGGACGGGAGGTGCCACGCTGCCGATGGAGGTACGCGGCGGCGTCGCTTACGATGCCGAGCTTCTGGCCGAGGTCACGCGCCGCCTGGGTGAGGGCCTGGTGCGGCTCGACCTGTCGACGCCCAGGCCGTGACCGGTTCAGACAGCTACGCCGGCGCTGCTGCGGCGCACCGTCCGGACGCGTACGCCGTTCTGATTCGCAGCGTCTTTCCCAAGGACTCCGCCTGGCTCTTCGTCCTCGGACCGGCGTTGACCTTCGCGCTGGGGCTGGCTCTCGGGCTACCGGCCGTTCAGTTCGCCCTGCTGGTGCTCGTGCCCACTCCGCTCCTCTTGACACTTCTCGCCGTCCGCGGCCGCAACCTGTGGCCGGCGCAGGAGGCGATCATGTGGCCCAGCCTCATCTACACCGTCCAATGGCGCACGGATTTCGGTGGCAGTCCGCCGCGCACCCCCAGGCAGGCAGTGGAGTGGCTCGAGAGGCATCCTGCCGGTACGGTGCCGCCGGGGACGCGCGCCGGTCTGCTTCTGATAGCCGGCCGCCTCGACGACGCGCGCGAAGCCATTTCGAAGCTGCCGTCGGAAACGCCGCACGATCATCATCGGCGTCTGGACCTCGAGCTTGCCCTCGACGCAAGAGAGGGTCGCCCGCTCGATACAACTGCGGCCGACGAGGCGCTACGCGCGGACACCAGCCTGGCCGCGGTCGAGCGAGATCTGCATCTCGCCTACCACGCGGCCGTAATGGCGATCGACCGCGGTGGCGACGGAATCGCGCCACTCACCGCGGCCCGCGCCCTGGCTGGCCCGCTGCCGGGCGGCTACCGGCGACGCATCCTGGCGTGGCGGTATCGGTACGTCGGCGGCGCCCTGGCGGTGGGCGTCTGGCTGATCGCGGCTCTCCTGGTCGGGATGGCGACGTCGGGCGGTGTCGTCTGGTTCTAGCGGCAGGCGGAGACGACGGTTGCATCCCGGTACGGTGCGCGCCGCACCGACATCCGGGCGCGGCTTGGCCCCAGCCTGAGAATTCGTGCATAGTAGATCGGTGCGGCAGTTCGCAGGCCCGGCCGTGCGACACGCTGTCGGCGTGCAACGCGTGGAGGATCGGATGAGCAAACGGTCCCGGCTGCAATCACCGGCCGCCGCTGCCTTCCTCTCGTTCGTCTTTCCCGGATGGGGTCAGGCTGCAGCCGGAAACCGCAGGCGCGGACTGCTTGTCGCCATCCCGGCCCTGACCCTGACCGTCGCAGCGGTCCTGGTCTTCGTGTTCGCCAGGCACCAGATCCTCGATTCGCTGTTTTCACAGAACGCCCTGACTTCGTTCCTGCTACTGGACGTCGTCATCCTGCTCTACCGGCTGTGGTCGATCGTCGATGCCTACTCTATCGCCAGCCCGGCGGGGCCCAAGCCGCAACCCGGCGACAAGGTTCAGACCAAGCTGCCGGCAAGGCGGGCCAGGCAGCCGCTGACGGCCGTCGTGCTGGGTGCGGTCATGGTCGCCACGATAGGCACTCATCTCGCGTTCGGCGCCGTCGACGTCGAGTACCGCGACGCCATCAGCTCGATCTTCAACCAGTACGCTCCGGACTGGTTCGGCGGCAACGGCAACCTGCCCTCGGGCGCTACCGCGGCGCCCTTCTCGAACGACCCAGGGCTCACCGACGCTCCAACCGCGTCTGGCAATGCCTCGGGCGTGGCCTCGGCCTCTGCCGAACCGGGTTCGCCGACCTCGTCCGTCTCGGGGTCGCCCACGCCTCTGCCGACCGCCGGCCCGACGACCGCGGACGGTATTCCGATCTTCCCGATAGAGGACGTCAGCGGACCCGACACGTCGCCGGCCCAATGGCAAGCGGACGGCAAGCTCAACGTCCTGCTGGTCGGCGCCGATTCCGGGGTCGGGCGGTGGAGCCTCCGGACCGACACGATGATCCTGCTCGAGGTCGACATCGCGAGCGGGCGGGCGGTCATGTACGGCATACCGCGCAACCTCGAGAACGTGCCGCTCCCGCCCGAGTCCGCCAACGCCTTCGCCTGCCATTGCTTCCCGTATCCGAACCTGCTCAACGCCCTGTGGCGTGACGCCGTCAACCGGCCGTCGGCATACCCGTATCCCGGCACAGACTTCGTACGGGGCTTCAAGGCTCTCGAGGGCGCCGTGGGCCAGTACCTCGGGCTCCACGTCGACGGTGCCGTCGTGATCAACCTGATGGGCTTCGTCGGTCTCATCGACGCGCTCGGCGGCATCGACATCAACGTCCCGGTCGAGATCAAGGACTCGCAGTACTCGCGACCCCAGGACGGGAAGGACATCAGCATCGACATCAAGCCCGGCTATCAGCACATGGACGGATTGGTAGCGCTCGAGTACGCTCGAAGCCGCCACCAGGATTCGGATTACGGCCGGATGTCGCGACAGCAAGCCGTCCTGATCGCGCTGCGCACAAAGCTCCAGCCCTGCTCGCTGCTCACCAAGATCCCGTCGCTGATAAGCGCGGCGGGGAGTGCCTTCTGGACAGATATGCCGGTTGAGGACGCGCCGACTCTCCTGGCGCTGGCAGAGCGCGTCGGCACGAGCAACGTCAAGAGCATCGAGCTCGTGCCGGCAGTGACGAGCAACCCGGTAGGCTTCCTGACCGTTCCGCGGCTGGCGATCGTGCGCAACATCGTTGCGCACGGCCTCGACGGGGTGCCGGCCGCATCGGGCGGCGGCGGCAGCGGCGGCGGTGGCGGCCTCAGCTGCTAGCAGCCGCGGCGCGGCGGGTGGCGAACCGGGCCCCCGGGGACGGATCGGTGGTGCCGACGGCGGGAGTTGAACCCGCATGACCTCACGGCCACTCGATTTTGAGTCGAGCGCGTATGCCAGTTCCGCCACGTCGGCACGGTCCGGCGCGCATCGTACAGCCTGCGGGGCCAGGCGGTAGTGGCCTGGCCCCCGACGGTCGGGCGGCATCAAGCCGGGCCAGTGGCCGATCTCGGGCCCGTGCTATCCTCGCGCCGCCGCAGCCGAGCCCAAACTCGCCGCCCGGCGAAGCGTTCGTGGATGTGAGAGTGGCTGACGAACGAGTCGCTACCGATGCCGAAGCCGAGGACAAGCGCAGCTCCGATGCTCTCGGACAGGGCGTGGACACCGCGCTGGTCGAGGAGGCGCTGCGCGGGCGCCTCGAGGCCTTCAACGAGCTCGTCGCCCGCCACCAGGACCATCTCTACGCCCTGGTCTACCGCCTCGTTCCCGACCGCGATCAGGCCGCCGACGCCGTCCAGGAGGCCTTCTTCAGCGCGTACAGGAACCTGCACTCGTTCCGGGGTGGCAGCGTCCGCAGCTGGCTGTCGAGGATCGCGATCAACGCCGCCATGGATCTCCAGCGGGCGACTCGACGGCGGCCCAGCCAGCCGTACCCCGAGTACGAGGACGAAAGCTGGCAGCCGCCGGCTGTGGCCGACGAGGAGCCCGAGGCGAAGGCCCTTGCCGCGGAGCGGTCTAGGGCCCTCGCCGGGGCGCTCGTTGCGCTGCCGTTCGAGCAGCGCAATTGCATCGTCCTCTTCGACGTCGAGGGTTACGACTACGCCGAGATCGCAGTCATCATGAGGGTCGAGGTGGGGACCGTTAAGTCGCGCATCCATCGTGGCCGGCTCACGTTGCGAAACACGCTGGCCGCCAGCCGGGAACTGTTCCGTGGTTGAGGTCGTCTGAGGACCGTGATGGACCGAACCGCTTCTGGCGGCCACGCCTCCCACGACGAGCTGCTCGTCGCCCGCCTCTACGGCGGCGACGTCGACGCTGAAGAGCGGGAGCGCGCGCTGGAGCTGATCGCCGAGTGCCGCGATTGCGCCGATCTCTTCGCCGATCTCGGCGTAATCGCGGAGGCGGCCGCCGCTACACGGATTCCGCCCCGGCCGCGCGACTTCAGCCTTACCGAGGCGGAAGCGGCCCGGTTGCGGCGCAGACGGCTGGTGACGTGGTTCTTGGGTCCGGGCCTGCGGCGTTCGCTCGGCGGGTCCCTCGCCGCGCTCGGACTGGTGGGGGTCGTTCTGACGGGCGTTTCGTCGACGACGAGCGGGACCGCCACCCTGGATCGGCTTGCGAGCCAGAACGGTGGGGTCCCGTTCGCCGCCGCTGGAACGGGCGCGGAGTCGGGTGCCTTCGGTGGCGCGGGCGCGCCCACCGCAGCCCCCGCGGCAACTCCGGCGCCGGCCCTTCTTCCGGCGGCATCGAATGAGCTCTCCGTGGCCACCACGGCACCGAGTGTGGCCGGCGCCAGCCCCGCCGCTACACTGCAGACGGAGTCTTCACCTGCACCGCTGACATCGGCCGGCGGCCAGGGCAAGGCATCGCCGCCCGGTCAGATACCCGGCGGCGCGGGCCAGCCGACCACGGGCGTGCCGGCCCAGGAGGCCACTCAGGGCGGCATCGACGCACGGACCGTCGGGCTCGCCGGTTTCGGGGCGCTCTTCGCGATCGGGCTCGCGATCGCGATCCTTCCGTCACGGCGCCGAGGGCGCGGTCGCGGCGATCGATCCTAGAGGATCCTGTCTTCAGGCTGACCGGGCGGCTGCGCCAAGGGTGGATTAGCGGCCGGTCCGAAGCCGGCCGCCGTCCGACCGCCGGCCGCGGCTAAACTTGACGGGCCGGCCGCCTCCGACCCCTTCGCCGGCACCGAACCGATCGAGGCCAAGCATGACCCGTCTGATGCTGCTGGACAGCAACGGCCTCATCTACCGCGGCTACCACGCCCTGCCGCCGCTCACGACGAGCAAGGGCGAGCTGGTCAACGCCGTCTTCGGTTTCTGCAGCATCCTCCTGCGTGGCATCCAGGACGTTCAGCCGGAGTACGTGGCCGCCTGCTTCGATCTCCCGGGACCCACCTTCCGCCACGAGCAGTTCGCCGCTTACAAGGCCACTCGAACGCCGATGCCGGATGACCTCCGCTCGCAGTTCCCCAAAGTTCGCGAAGTCGTAGCCGCCCTGAGGATCCCCGTGTATGAGATGGCCGGCTACGAGGCCGACGACGTGATCGGCACCATCACACTGGACATGGACCGGCGGGGCATCGAGACCACAGTCGTTACCGGCGACCTCGACATGCTCCAGATCGTCACCGACCGTACGCGCCTGATGACGACGCGGCAGGGTGTCGACTCGACCATCTACTACACGCCCGACAAGATTCGCGAGCGCTTCGAGCTGCGGCCCGACCAGATGATCGACTACAAGGCGCTCAAGGGCGATCCGACCGACAACATCCCCGGCATCCCCGGGGTGGGGGAGAAGACCGCAGCGAAGCTCGTGGGCCAGTTCGGGTCGCTCGAAGGTATCTACGAGCGACTCGAGGAAGTCAAGCCCGACAAGCTTCGTGAGAAGGTCGACGAGGCGCGGGATCAGGTATTCCGGAGCCGCGAGCTGTCGCGAATTATCCGCGACCTGCCGATGTCGCTGGACCTCGAGGCGGCTCGCCTGTCCGATTACGACCGGGCCGAAGTCGTGCGGCTGTTCCGCGAGTTCGAGTTCCGTACGCTCATCGACCGGCTGCCCCCACTTACCGGCGAGTCGGTCGTGGACGCCGCCGAGGCGCTCCGATCGGTAGTCGGGAGCGTGCCGGCGGCGCGCGTTCCGGGCGAGGCGCCCCGCGGCCAGCGGCGCGAGGGCCGCTCGTTGATCGGCGAGGGCGAGGGGCTGCAGCTCAGCATGGACTTCGGCTCGACGGGCCTGAGCGCGCCCGCTCCCGTCCCTATGCCGGCGGCCTCGCGCGCCCGGCCGGCCACGGAACCGGCCTCGGGACCCGTGAATCTGACCGCGGCTCTACGCGCCGCGGTCGCCGATCCCGAGCTGCTCGACCGCTTCGAGCCGGCGGACGCCGACGCCGCCGAAGCGTCGGAGTGGCTTGCGGGCCGCGAGGAGATTGGGGCGTCGCTTCTGATGGACGACCCGCGGCCGATGCGCGGCATGCCGCAGGCGCTGGCGCTGGCCGCCTCGGACGGCCGCGTGCTCGTGGCGGAAGGCCACGCCGCCGTCGGCTGGCTCGGCGATCTGCTCCTCCGTTCGGGAGCGCGCGTCGTAGGCCACGAGACCAAGCAGCTGGTCGTCGCCAACATCGCCGGCGGCGCCGAGAAGCCGCTGCCGGTCGCCTTCGACACGCAGATCGCCGCCTACCTGCTCAACCCGGCTCTGCGCAGCCAGACGATCGCCGACGTCGCCCACGAACGTCTGGAAGTCACACTGCCGCCCGCCGGCGACGTCCCGGTGGCCGTGCGGGTGGGACTGGACGCGCGCGCGGCACAGGGCCCAAGCCTCCCGCTCAACTAAGGGCGGTCGGAATAGGGCCCGGTCAGCCACAAAGGCGAGGGTTTGAT
>JBIOII010000105.1:0-6873 GCA_044449785.1 Candidatus Limnocylindrales bacterium | reverse complement strand
TCCTTGAGGATGAAGGCGGGCGCAGCCGCCATCATCCTCAAGGATGTCGGCCCCGACGACCACGTCACGATCATCCGGCGGGTGAGCGACGGCGAGTTCCTCATCAACGAGAAGGTCTTCGCCAAGCCGGCCGTCGCGAGCCGCGTGCTCAAGGAGTTTCGCGAGCTCGCCGTCTACGGGCAGGAGGCCGCCCCGATCTTCGCGCCGCTCTCCCCGCGCGAGGTGCAGATCCTGGACAACATCGCCCAGGGCATGACCAACAAGCAGGTCGCCTACGCGCTCACGATCAGCGAGCAGACCGTCAAGAACCACATGAGCTCGATCCTGCGGAAGCTCTCCGTCAACGACCGGACCCAGGCCGTGGTCTATGCCATGCGTCAGGGCTGGATCCGGATGCCGGAGGACTGAGCCGACCCCGGATGACGGAGCCAGTCCGGACCCCCATCGACCTGACGGCGACCCTCGACCGGGAGGTTGAGGGTCTGGAGCGCGAGCTTGCCGAGATCGAGCTCCTGACCATGCAGGCGCGCAGCGAGGCGGGCCGGCATGAACAGAAACGGGCCCACCTTGCGGAGAAGCTCGCGGCAATCACCGTGGCGCCGACTGCGGAGGGCGCGGACCAGAACGCACAGCTCGTCACGCTCACGAAGCGGGCCGCCATGATGGACGCTCAGGTCGATGTCCTGCAGGGAAAGAAGAAGATCCTGGAGCGCTATCGCGACGCCCTCGCACACCTGCGCGGCGAGGTTGCGGTGCTCGCGGGGATCGACCCGCAGCAGGCGGTGCCAGCGCTCGACCCCGTCGCGGCCTCGGCGGCAACGCATCGCCTCCTCCAGTCGGCCCAGGAGGATCTTCGCCGCGACATCTCGCGGGCCATGCACGACGGCCCCGCCCAAAGCCTCACCAACATCGTGCTTCAGGCGCAGATCGTGGAGCGGCTCATCGACCGCGATCCCGCGGCCGCGCGCGCGGAGGTTGGCGAGCTCGTGGACATGGTCCAGCGAACGCTGGAGGCCACGAAGACCTTCATCTTCGACGTCCGGCCGATGGTGCTCGACGACCTCGGCCTCGTGCCGACGCTCCGCCGCGTGGCCCGCGATCGCAGCCGGCGGGCGCAGGTCCCGGTCGAGTTCGACTCACTCGGCACGGATCGACGTCTGCCGGTCGAGCTAGAGAGCGCCGTCTTCCGGATCGTCGACGAGTCGGTGGCGGCGCTCACGCCGATGCGCCCGGAACGCGTGACCGTGAACTTGGATTGGGGCGCAACGGACCTGACGGCCACCGTCCGCGCCCACCTCGCACCGCGGGAGGAGGAACCGCCACCTCCGCCGATCGCCGCGGACGTGCCCCCCGCCCTCGTGACCATGATCGAGTCGCGCCGCGCCGACCGAGCGGCGCAAGTCGCCGCGGGCGTCCTTCCAGCCGAGGTCCGGCGCGAGATCACGGACCGTGCAGCCGCGCTCGGAGGCCGCGCCAGCATCGCCGCCGACGGGCGGGCGATCGAGGTCATCATCCCGATCCCCCCGACGGCCGACGAGGCGCCTCCCACCGAGGCGGAATGACGCGACCCGCACCCCGCGCCGCGGGCCAGGGGCTCGTGGAGTTCGGCCTGATCCTCGCGCTCATCCTCGTCGTCGCGGTGGTCGCGCTCGTGTTCTTCGGGCCGCAACTTGCCTGGGCGCTGAGCCTGATCGGGACCCAGGTCGACAAGACGGGATGAGGACGCACCGCGTTTCCACGATCGCGGCTCGAGGGTACGAATAGGCTACTGGATTCCCGCCCGCCGGGACCGTACACTCACCTGGCCCCGCATCTTTGGGGCGCACTTATCCGAGGGAGTCGAGCCTATGCCCCTGATCGGTTCGATCTTTGCGTGGCTGCATTGCGACGAGGAGGGCCAGGGGCTCGCCGAGTACGCGCTCATCCTGGCCCTGATCGCGGTCCTCGCGATCGTCGCCTTGCTCTTCTTGGGCGGCCACATCAACACGATCCTGAGCTCCCTCGGGAACTCACTCTGAGGTCCCGCCGCCGCGACCGGCGCGGCGGCGCACCACTCGATCGCCCTGCCCCTTGACAGGGCCCCGGAGGGTATCTAGCCTGCGCAACGCTGAAGGCGATGCCCAGTCTTGGCACCTGATGGTCGAAGGCTTACGTCCCATGCATGTTCGGTCCCTCGGGACCACGGCTCCCGCCCGCGGCGGGGGACCTTCGTCAGGGAAGGAGGTGAACAACACATGACTCGTCTGTACGCACTTATCACGTCGCTCTTCGTTCGCGACGAGGAGGGCCAGGGGCTCGCGGAGTACGCCCTGATCCTCGCGCTCATCGCGATCCTCGCGATCGTCGCCCTGCTCTTCCTCGGTGGCAAGATCAACACGGTCCTGAGCACCGTCGGGAACTCGGTCTAGCGTCCGTCTCTGAAGGGCCGTCGGGATCGCCCCGGCGGCCCTTCACTCTTCTGGGCAGCATCTCGACCTCCGCCCGGGCGCCCTGGCGGAGGCCCGATCGAGGTGAACGGGCCGGCGCGTCCACCAGGACGGCCGGCTCGTGGCATTCCCGGGCAAAGAAACGGACGAGACATCGTGGCGCCGCGCATGATTTCTCACCAAATCATCCTAATGGTCCTAGCCCTTTGGTATAGTCGCGCCGCCTTCGGGCGATGCTACATTGGTGCCACCTGTCACACGGCTCGGGAGAATGAACCTTGAAGCGGAGTAACCGGCTCATCCTGCTGATCGGCCTGTTCCTGGCCGTCGTCGCGTTCGTAGGGGTGATCGTGCTCACCCAGAACAACTCGTCGAGCGGCGGAGGCGGCACCCCGACGACGACTGCCGCGCCCACGACGGCGAAGGTCGTCAAGGCCACGGTCGACATCGCGGCCGGCACGAACATCACGGCGTCCATGGTCGAGCTGGCCGACGTTCCGCTCGTGGCCGCGGGTCCCGACACGATCCCGGACACGGGCCTGGCCATCGGCAAGACGATCCGGCGGGCCGTGACCAAGGGGGAGACGCTGGGCTACTCGTTCTTCGTCAACTCAGGCGTCGAGACCAACGTCACCGACGGGCTGCCGCGCGGCCTTCGGGGTATGGCCATCCAGGTCTCCCAGGTGACGGGCGTCGGGACCCTGATCCAGAACGGCGATCACGTCGACGTCGTCATCTCGATGAAGATCCAGCCTGTTGCCCCCGACACCAAGAACCCGCCCCAGGTCATCAACATCGGCGCCCCCCAGGGTTCGGTCAAGATGGTCCTCCAGAACGTGCTGGTCATCGGCACCCTCCTGCCCCCGGCATCAACGTCGAATAGCCAGGTAATCGCATCGCCAACGCCCACACCTTCCGGTCAGACGAGCAGCGGCCCTCAGGGGCCGACGACCAGCCTCAACGGCCAGTCCGAGATGGTCGTCGTCGCCGTCACGGCCGACCAGGCCGAGATCATCCGCTACTCCCAGCTCTACGCGGACCCAGCCGCCGGTGACAACATTTCGCTCGTCCTGCGCTCGCCCAAGGACTACATCAAGGTCGACGCAAGCGGGAACCCGGTCCCCGACGCGAACGGAAACCCCATCAGCATCGTCCCGCCCGTCGATACCACCGACGGAGCGATCCTCAAGACCCTCATCGACAAGTACGGCGTCCTTCCACCGGACCTCCTCAACAAGTAGGAGCCAGTCGCTCGCGATTGGCCCCGTGCATCGGCCCGCCCCGTACTCGGAGGCGGGCCGACTTGACGTCATCTCCCCGCAGACGAGCACCATGTCCGACCAGATCCGCGTCTTGATCGTCGACGACATCCCCGAGACTCGAGACCACCTCACGAAGCTCCTTGGCTTCGAGAAGGACTTCGATGTGGTGGGTGCTGCCGCGTCCGGCGCGGAGGCGCTCCAGATGGCGGCCCAGCTTCGGCCGGATGTCGTCCTCATGGACATCAACATGCCGGACATGGACGGGATCACGGCGACCGAGCTGCTCTCGGCGCAGGTCCCGGCGTCCGCGGTCGTGATGATGTCCGTCCAGGGCGAGGCCGACTACCTTCGGCGCTCCATGCTGGCGGGCGCCAGGGAGTTCCTCGTTAAGCCGTTCAGCTCCGACGAGCTAACTGCGGCCGTCCGCCAGGTGTACGCGAAGGAGCACGAAAAGCGGCTCCGCTCCACGGCCCCCGCCACCGGCGAGGCACGCACGGCATCAGGTGCCCGCGAACCGGGACGGGTCGTGGCCGTCTTCTCGCCCAAGGGAGGAGTGGGCCGGACGACGATCGCCGTGAACCTGGCGGTGGCCGCCGCGTCCGAGCCCGGCAAACAGGTCGCCCTGATGGACGGTTCGTTCCAGTTCGGCGACGTCGGGGTGCTGCTCAACCTCAACCCGAAGAACAAATCGATCGCCGACCTGGTACCCGAGTTCGAGGCCGGCGGCGAGCCGGAATCGCTCGACACGTTCATGCTGTCGCACGCATCTGGGCTCAAGGTTCTGCTCGCGCCCGCATCGCCGGAGCTCGCCGAGGCCGTGACGCCGATGGCCGCAAAGCGGGCCCTGGAGGTGTTGCGGAGCCGCTACGACCTCGTGATCGTGGATTGCGCGTCGTCCTTCAGCGACGAGACGCTTGCGATCCTCGACATCGCGGATACGATCCTGACTGTCCTCACGCTCGAGATCACGAGCATCAAGAACATACGACTCTTTCTGGAGGTGGTGGACCAGCTCGGCTACCCGGCTGAAAAGATCCAGCTGGTCCTGAACCGGGCGGACTCGGCGCTGGGGATACGTGTCGCGGACGTGGAGCATTCGATTGGCCGCAAGATCGACCACACGATCGTGAGCGACGGCCGGAGTGTTGTGTATGCACTCAACAGGGGCGTACCGTTCTTCACGAGCAACCGTGAGGCACAGGTCTCGCAAGACATTCTTCGGTTGGCCCGGTCGCTGACCGGGGAGCGGGAGAAGACGCGCAGCGGAGCCCGCAGGCAGGCTTCTCGAAAGTCGTTGTTCGCATGGCGCTAGGGGCGCCGGAGCACGTCCCCTCGGGGGCTGAAGGGGTGGTTGATAGATGTCACTGCTGAAGCGAATCGAGAGCGCTCGGCCCGGGGGATTGGGACCCTCGGTACCAACCGCGCCCGCCGGGTCGCCCGCGGGAGGGCCCGGCCCGGGGCCGACCGCCCCTCTGCTGAGCCCAGCGCCCGCACAGCGGCTCATGTCGTCGGCGCCAGTCCGCGAGTCCTTCCGCGACGTCAAGTTCCGGATCCAGTCCCGGGTCATCCAGGACCTGGACCCGAAGCTCGACCTCTCGAACCAGGTTGAGGTGCGCCGCCAGATCGAGGAGATCTTCGGCAAGGTCATCGACGAGGAAGGCCTCGCCCTCACCCGGGCCGAGCGGGTCCGAATGCTCGAGCAGATCACCGACGAGATCATCGGCCTGGGCCCGCTGGAGCCGCTCCTGCGCGACGAGTCCATCACGGAGGTGATGGTCAACGGCCCGCGCCAGGTCTACATCGAGCGCAGCGGGAAGCTGGAGCTGACCAACGTCGTCTTCCAGAACGACGACCACGTCATGCGGATCATCGACCGGATCATCGCCCCGATCGGTCGCCGGGTGGACGAGTCGAGCCCGATGGTGGACGCACGCCTGACGGATGGGTCACGCGTCAACGCGATCATCCCGCCGCTCTCGCTGGTCGGTCCCGTGGTCACGATCCGGAAGTTCGCCGCCTCCCCCTTCACGGTGGACGACCTGATCCGCTTCGGGACGGCAACCCCGGAGATGTTCGACTTTCTCAAGGCCTGCGTCGAGGCCCGCCTCAACATCTTCGTCTCGGGCGGGACGGGTTCGGGCAAGACAACCACGCTCAACGTGCTGTCATCGTTCATCCCGAACGATGAGCGGATCATCACGATCGAGGATGCGGCGGAGCTCCAGCTGCGCCAGGAGCACGTGGTGACACTCGAGTCGCGACCGCCCAACATCGAGGGCAAGGGCCAGATCCCGATCCGCGAGCTCGTCCGGAACTCCCTCCGGATGCGGCCCGACCGGATCATCGTTGGAGAGTGCCGCGGCGGCGAAGCGCTGGACATGCTCCAGGCCATGAACACGGGCCATGATGGATCGATGTCCACGGGCCACGCGAACAGCCCCCGCGACATGTTGTCCCGCCTGGAAACGATGGTCCTGATGGCCGGCGTTGACCTCCCGCTCCGGGCGATCCGCGAGCAGGTTGCCTCGGCGGTCGACCTCATCGTGCACCAGGCCCGGCTGAAGGACGGCACGCGACGCATCACGAACATCACCGAGGTCCAGGGGATGGAAGGTGACGTGATCGTGATGCAGGACGTCTTCATCTTCGAGCAGACAGGCATCACCGAGGGACACATCCAGGGTCGGCTCAAGCCCACCGGCATCCGTCCGAAGTTCGTCGAGAAGTTCGAGGTGCAAGGGATCCACCTTCCCCCCGGACTCTTCGGCTTCGCCTTCTAGGGCGCAGGCGGGGAGGCTCCATCGTGCCGTCAACGCTCCTCGTCGCCACCGCCGCGGCGCTGGCGATCTTGCTCATCGCAGTCGGCATCGCGACCTCCGGACGCGGGTCCGCCATCACCGCGCGCCTCGACCGCTATGCCTCGGGACGCCAGGAGCAGGTCAAGCCAGCGTCCACCGGCCAGGGCCCGATCAGCGACCTGCTCGCCCAATCGGCCGCGATGGCCCAGCTCAACAAGATCGTGGAGGAGCGGGACTTCGGGGCGACCCTCTCGCGCGAGCTCGCCCGCGCAGACTTGAAGCTCAAGGTCAGCGAGTATCTCTTCATCTGGGCCGGCACGATCGTCCTGGTCCCCGTCATCCTGTTCATCTTCGGGTTCTTCTCCCCGATCCTGGGCAACCCGATCG
>JBIOII010000104.1:0-6944 GCA_044449785.1 Candidatus Limnocylindrales bacterium | reverse complement strand
CGTCTAGAGGCCTAGGACACAGCCCTCTCAAGGCTGAGATCATCGGTTCGAATCCGATATGCGGTACCAAATAGCCGATATCCAACGCCCCCGGACCGCGCCCCAGGGGCGTTCTTTCTGGGCGCGAGGCGGCTTCGGCCCCGCGGTGCGGGTCGGCGAACGGGGCGGCGCCCCCTGCTAGCATGGGCGATCAGGCCCCGCGGCGGGGTCATGGGCAGTCGGGACCGGGGGTCGCGCCACACAGGAGAGGCAATGGCCGGAGATCAATCGGGGCCCGGTCTGGAAGCATCCGCCGACGGAGGCGAGTTCGGAGCGCCGCCGGCCGGCGCGGCGGGCGTGGTTCCGGACTGGTATCCGCGGTCCGGTTTCAGGAACCCGATCGGCTACGAACCCGACCGCAGCGAATGGACCGATGACCCGGATGTCACCCGCTGGTACACGTCATCCGAAGGCGGACTTTCGAGAGGAGCGATAAACCCTCCCGGCTTCGGGTCGCAGATCGGGTACGGCGGGTTCTGGGCGCGGGCCGCCGCCATGGCCCTGGACGCGGCCATAGTGGGAGCGCTGGTAGTCGTCTCCGTCTTTTCGGGCCTCGGCGTACTCCTGATTCCGATCGTTGTGTTCGTCTACTTTCCATTCTTCTGGATCAGATACGGCGCCACTCTGGGGATGCAGGCCTGCGGTCTCAAGATCGTTCGGGCGGTCGACGGTGAGGCGATCGATTGGTGCACCGCTGCGATCCGCTTCGCGATCTTTGCCGCCGAGGTCATCGTGCTGCCAGGTTTCGCCGTTGCCGCGTTTGAGAGGCGAAAACGAGCCGTGCACGATCTGGTCGCCGGAACCGTCGTGATCCAGGCACAGCTGATCTCGAGCTGACGGCGACCTCAGACGACTGCCGCGGAGTGAGCGACGGCGTCGATCCCACCAGGCGAGCCGACGGCCTGCCGGAGCGTCGCCGGAGGCCCTTTCGCGACGTTTCAGGCACGGTCCCAGGTCGGCCGGAGTGGTCTCCGGCGTCTCCTAACAGGCCATCGGGAGGCGTTCCAGCCGGTCTGCTCGGGCCGGTCGAACAGACGATCTTAGAACGGCTGTTCTGTGGAAAACTTCGTGGAAGACTTGGTGGAGAAACCCCCTTCCCGGCCGGACGGGGCCCGCCTAGCATGCACGCAGCCTGCCGCGGTGGAGAGTCGCGCGGGGGCCGGACCCCTTTCTGGACCGAGCCTGCGGTCAGCCACCTCGATTCGGGATCCCGTCTGGCACGGTAAAGGAGCGAGTGCATCGATGGATTCGCGCAGGCAGCAACAGGATCCAAGCCCCAGCGACGCGGCCCTCGATTTCGTCAAGTTCTGCCACAGGCGCCGGCGTGTCGGCTGGCCCGAGCTGTACGACGAGATGTGCCACGTAGCCGGCCGCGGGCTCTACCACGGCTGGGGGTTCGGTGAGCTGGCCGAGCACGGCATCGCCTTCGGCCTGGCCGAGATGCCGGGTCTGGCTGGCCTGGTCTCCCAGGTCGTAGGCCAGGATGCAGAACGACGGCCGCGATTGCTGGTGGGCGCGATGGCGCCGGTCCCGGCTAGAGCGGACGATATCGAGGCGGCGTCTGAGGATCTGCGCCGTGCGAGCGCGTTCGTCGGGGCAGCCCGCTGAGTTCCAGGTTGGGGCGTCAGGCTCGAAGCTGGCGGCGGGCCATCTCGGCTTCGATCTGGCGCTCGGCCTCGACGTAGCTGTCGATGCGGTCGCGAAGCTCGTTGGCCTTCGGTGTGTACAGATGGACCTGCTGCTGAAGGATGTAGCTGAGGCGGCGGCTCGACATCCGAACGTGGTCCAGGTTCTTCATGAGCACGAGCGGATCCATCGCGGCCAGGTCGCTTGGTTCGTACATCAGCTTCATGCGCCGATTGTATTGGTCGGCGCGCCGGGGCGTCGTCGCGAGTAGCGCGGCTGGAGGACGGGCGGCCAGCCGGCTAGAGGATACGCGGCGAGCGGGGCGGCCACTCCCAGTCGATCGGGCGAGTCGCGCCGTTTACCGCCCGGCGGCGACCGGCCTCGCTGGTGGCCAGAACCAGGATCCGTTCCACCTTCGTGGCCTGACCGGCCTCTTCACCCCACAGCTTGGTCATCTTGCGGCCGGCCGCCACGTCATCCATGGCGATGCCCGCCAGCCGGTAGCCTTCCGGCGCCGCCGCCATCTCCCACACCGACTCGGCGAGACCGATGCCACCGCTGGCCGGCCGGCCACGATCCATCTCCACGTCGCCGATGACCAGGGCGACGACGGCGTCGTCCGCCAGCGCCGATCGCAACCCCCGCAGGACCTCGCGCATGAATACGAGATACGCGTCGTGGTGGTGGGCGTCGTCGAGCAGGTCGTCGATCGCGGAGGCGTCATAACCGAGCAGCCACAGCCGGAGCCAGTTGTAGTAGCCGTACTTGACCACGCGCAGATACGGCGGCGACGTGACCACGAGCCGGGCCCGCTCCGGCAAGCCGCGAGCGTGCAGCGCTTCACGGAACCTGACGCCGGCGTCGCGCGCGTCGCCGAGGAGGGCGATTCCCCTTGCGGCGGGCAACGGCTGGCGATACAGGCGGCGCAGCTTGTCGTCCAGGAGCGCAAAGGCGTCACGCTCCGGCGAGTGGAAGCTCGTCCGGGCCACGAAGTCGCGAACGTACCGCGGCGCCATGCTGAACGTGTTGGGCATCACCGCTGAGAGGTAGCTCGCGCTCTTGCCGTGGAGGATGCCGGTGAGCGTCGCGAGTATGAAGCGGTCGGTCCGCTCGTCCGGGTCCAATCCGGCCCGCAGGTAGAGCAACTCGGCCAGGGTCCGAGGGTGAAAGGCGAGGGCCACCTCGGCCGGAACCGAGGAGTCCGGGCGGACGGGCGTCGAGCCGCTGGGCCCGTTGGGCCGCCCCGGCGAGCTGAGCCCGGAGGCCGGACCGATCGGCCGGCTGCCCGGACCGG
The DNA here is from genome assembly GCA_044449785.1 of Candidatus Limnocylindrales bacterium. GTDB lineage: Bacteria > Chloroflexota > Limnocylindria > Limnocylindrales > CSP1-4 > Fen-1039. The sequence continues at coordinate 3,985 of JBIOII010000104.1, read as the reverse complement.
GGACCAATGCGTCGGGCGAGCCTGGGTTGGCCACGATCTCCGCAGCCAGGGTGTTCCATTCCGCTGCGGTGGCCGCCCAGCCCAGGCGAAGCGACGCGACGCGGGTCTTGATGTCGGCCTTGGTCGGCGGGTCTACCTTGGCGGCGGTCAGGATCTGGGCGAACGGGTTGAGGTCGTTGCCGGCCCCGATCCGGCCTTCGGCGCAGGCCTGAAGCGGAGTCGTTCCGCGACCACTGAACGGGTCGAGGACGACGTCGCCCGGTCGCGTGTATCGGGCGATGAAGGCATGGGCGACGCCGGCCGGGAAACTCGCCAGATAGGAGCACATCGGGTGGAAGCTGTGGCCCCAGAGCCGCTGCTGGTCCTTCCATTCGGGCTCGATTGCCAGGCGCGGCAGATCGACGCCGAGCTGCAGGGCGAGCTGGCCCGAGGTAGACGATAGGGAAGTGCTCGCTCTAGTGGGACTCGCGCCCTTAGGGTCGGGTGTCATCGGCAAATCGCCCCGATCGATGTCGAGCGAAAGCGATGCCACGATTGCGACCTCCGAGGAAGACATCTGGCGGCGGGTCGGTGACGAAAGAGGACCGAGTCTAGCACCCGCTGCGACCGGTCACGATGGGACGAAGGAACGATATCCGACGCTTACCGCCTGTGACACTCCCGCCGGCAATCGTCGCGTCGAACGAGCGCGCTGCCGCCGGGACCGCCCTTTCGAGCGGCAAGCCGGCGCTTTGCCGGCAGGTCGACTTGGCCCGCCTTCTACAGTCGGGTACCCTACCCTCGTCGTCGGACCGGTGTCCCCGTAGCTCAGTGGATAGAGCAGCCGCCTTCTAAGCGGAAGGTCGTGGGTTCGAGTCCCGCCGGGGACGCCAACTTCTTGCGCGGCAGATTCGGCGGATGCGGCCGGTGGGGCGGCGCGCGGCGGCCGTCCATCGGTAGTCGGACGACCGGATGTCGAGGCGGGGCCATCTCGATGGGCGATATCCGGGCCAACGCTCGCCCCGGAACAAACAAGTCGGCGGACCGAACAAGCCGGCTCAGCCTGGCGGAGTCGCCGTTGCGGCCAGGATCGCCTTGATCTCGAACGGAGAGGCGTCGGGATGCTTTGCCCGGACGCGGGCGGCATACCCGGCGATGTGCGGGGCGGCGAAGCTGTTGCCAGTGGCGACGATGCGTCCGCCATTGCGCCACGCGACCGGGACGTCGGCGCCGTATGCACCGAACTCGACCGGAGGCCGCGGGTTGTAGAACCAGATGGCCGGGTCGGGACGGTCATGCGCCGCCACACTCACGACCGATGCGAAGAGCGAGGGATAGCTCTGCCCCGGGACATTGTTGGCGGCGCAAACCATCAGGACGTTCGCGAAGTACGCCTGGTCCGCGAGGTCATGGAACAGCCCGAACAGGGCGTCGCTTCTCGAAGAGAGTGAGAGGTTCACGACCGCCACGCGCTGACCGATCGCCCAATCGAGGCCGGCCGCAAACACGATGCCCTTGCTGCGGTTGTTCGGCCCGAGGACTCTGACCGAGACCAGCTCCGCTCCCGGAGCCAGCGCATGGATGATCCCTGCGCAGGCCGTCCCGTGGCCCACTACATCGATCCCCTCCACGTCGTCGCTTATCACCGGATCGCTCTCCGGGGTCGTTCCGGGCTCCACTTTGACGCTGCGGACCAGCTTGCCGCCGACGGCCGGGTGTTCGCGGTCGACTCCGCTGTCCACGATCGCGACGGTGACGCCCGTCCCGTCGCTGCCGCCCATGGCCCATTCGCGATCGATCGACGGCAGCGGCGGAAGGCGTCGCAGCCCGTCACGCGCGGAGGCCACGAAGGGCTCGCTCCAGGCCGGCAGAACCTCGCTGGTCACGTGGTCAGTCGTCCGACGCAGGCTCGCCGCCTGACGGCCGGCTGCCCCAGCGACCGAGGCGGCCCGAACCGCTCTGACCGCCTTTGGCGGTGCGCCCACCGCGGCCGCGGGCAGACTGGCGCGCCAGCACGCCGAGCAGCGCGGTGACGAGCTCCAACTGCTCTGGCGAAGTCGCCCGAACGGCAGCGATGCGCTCGACGAGCGGCCACAGTGGGTCGTCGTCGTGGCCCAGACCCTCGAGAGCAGCGGCCACCAGGGCGTCGACCCCGGCGGCCGGCGCATCCCCGCCCGCCAGCCCCGTTAGCACCGTCCGGATCAGCGCCGCCGTGTCCCGCTCCACCCGGCTGGCCCTGATGGCGACCGTCGCCTGGAGAGCGAAGACGCCGGCCAGCTCGACGTCGCGGAGCGAGAAAGCCGATTGGCTCCGCTTGTCGAGCACCTCGAGGACGCCAATGGTGCCCTCGTCGTCGACGAGAGGCACGGCCACGATCGAACGTGGCACGTAGCCCGTGGCCCGCGCAAAAGCCCGTCCGAACCGAGCGTCGCTGGCTACGTCCGAGATCGCCACTGCCTGGCCGCTCGAGAACACATAGCCCGCCAGGCCCTGGTCGGGCCGGATTTCCATCCCGACCACTCCGTCCCCCTGCTCGCCGGCGGCAACGCGGAAGACGAGCATGTTGCGGTCCGGGTCGTACAGGGCGAGCGAAGCCGCCTCCGCGTCGAAGATGGCCACGGCGGCCGCGACGATCGATCGCAGCACCGATTCGGCCGCGCCGAGCTCGAGGCGTTGGGCTATCTGCGAGCGTGCGGCGATGGCTGCCAGGGCGGCCCGAAACGTGGCCTCGTAGGCAGGCGGATTCGATTCTGGAAGGCCGCCTTCGGAGCTCATGGCGCAGCGGCCACGCACTCGAGCCGGGGGAAGCCCGGCAGGCCTGCGTGGCCATGTTTCGTCGGAATCAGGTCGGCGGCTGCGTGGTCCAGACGGATCTGCGTCGTCCTCCAGATGGCAAGCTGGCTAGCGCTTCCTGCGGGCTTTGGCCTTGATCTCTGCGACGAGCGAATGCCGGGTCGATTCGCGCGCGATCTCCTGCTGCCTGGCTTTCTGCAGCTCCCACGCGACTGGGGCTGTCAGGGTCATGAGGTGGCCCTCGACGTCCTCGGCGTCATCGGCCGTTGCGTCGGTGCGGTCTTCTTCGACCTTCGCGGGTTCGATGGTCATCGGGTTGTCCTCCTGGGCGCCTTATCGAGGGGGCGCGGCGCCTGTGCTGCTAACAGAATGGGTGGACACGCGCTGCGGGTAAAGCCGCGTCGCGGACGTCGGAGCTGTCATATTCCCAACATTCCGGGACTCACCAGACGCAACGGCGTCGTCCAGCCGCTCGAGGAACGCCCGGGCTCCCAGTCGGGCAAGAATCTCGCGCGCCGATTCGATGGCTTCTCGGACCTCTCGATCAGCCGGATCCAGAAGGGCAGCCATATCGATCACGCAGAAAGCCTCCTCCTAAAGGAGACCCGGGTCAGGCGACGCCCTCAACGCCGGCGAGCCGATCCGGCCATTCCCGCGGCGCCTGGCCGGCGGCGCCGGTCCTCGCGCTGGTCGTGGTGGTGGCGTGTTACTCGGGCTGCGCGATGACCATGATGCGGATCTCGGTCATGTCCCCGATGGCGTAACGGACCCCCTCGCGCCCGAGCCCTGAGTCCTTCGTGCCGCCATACGGCATGTGGTCGATGCGGTAGGTCGGGACGTCGTTGACGATGACGCCGCCAACCTCGAGCTCCTCGAATGCCGACCAGGCGTGGGCCAGGTCGTTGGTGAAGACGCCGGCCTGGAGTCCGAAGCGGCTGTCGTTGACCCTGCTCACGGCGTCGGCGAAGTCGCGGAAGGGGGCGGCGACGACGAGCGGGGCGAAGGCCTCCTCGCGGCATACCGCTGCGGAGGCGGGCACGTCGGTCAGGATGGTGGGCGCGAAGAACGCGCCGTCCGAAGTGCCACCCAACAACACCTTGCCACCCGACGAGCGGGCTTCGTCCACCCAACGTCGGGTGCGCTCAACGGCAGCGACGTCGACCATCGGGCCGATCTCCGTGGCGGGGTCGAGCGGGTCGCCGATTCGCAGCTT
>JBIOII010000103.1:0-6974 GCA_044449785.1 Candidatus Limnocylindrales bacterium | reverse complement strand
TTGAAGCCCACGTCCTCGATTTCGTAGTACCAGCTGCCGCCGCCCGAGTACCGCTTCCAGGCGTCGCGAGTGAGGCCGTGGAGCCTCATCGACCGGGCGCGGTTGGCGATCTCGGCCGAGTCGGTCACGAGCATCCCGCCCTCGCCGGTGGTGACCGTCTTGGTGGCATAAAAGCTGAGCGCTCCGGCCGTGCCGACGGTCCCCGCGTCGCGGCCGTCCCTGCTGCTTGGCAAGGCGTGAGCCGCGTCCTCGATGACCGCCAGGTTCCGGCTACGCGCCAGCTCCATGATCGGGTCCATCTCGGCCATCAGCCCGCCGAAGTGGACGACCATGATCGCCTTGGTCTCGGGCCGGAGCTGGGCCTCGATCGTCTCGGCCGTGGCGTTGAACGTGATCGGGTCCACGTCCGCGAGCCGGGGCCGCGCGTTGAGGTAGCGGACCGTCTCGCCGCACGCGGCAAATGTGTAGGTCGGGACGACCACCTCATCGCCGGCTCGGATGCCCAGGGCCTCGAGGATCAGGTGGAGCGCGGCCGTGGCCGAGTTGACCGCGACGGCGTGGCCGCAACCCAGCCGCGCCTGAATGGCCTCTTCGAATGCCACCGACTTGCGGCCTGTCGTAAGCCAGCGCGAGTCCAGGACTTCGATGACTGCGTCGCGTTCGGCGGCGCCGATCGACGGGCGATGGAATGGGATGGTGCGGTTGCCCTTCGACTGCGCGACCGGAGCGTGACTGCCCGCTGCCGCAGCCTGCGCCTGCTGCTGTGTGGTCATCGATCGCCTGCCTGTCGTGTGCTGGGGGTCGCCGCTGCCGCGTCGGGCCGGCCCGCCGCATGAGTCGCCGAAGCGTTCACCGGAGGCCGGCCGAGGCCGGCGACCTTGTGGAGGATCTCACGAACCCGATCGTCGTCGTGTTTTCGGGCCGCGCGCTCGAGTTCGGCGATCAACTCGTCGACCGGGCCGCCCACGGTTCCGACCGCACTGGCACGAACCCGCATGATCGAGGCGTGGCCGGTCTGCTCTGTCGTCTCGTGGTCGTGGAAGAGTGACTCATGCAGCCGCTCGCCGGCGCGGAGGCCGGTGTAGACGATCGGCACCTGGCCCTCGGCCAGCCCGGAGAGGCGGATCAGGTCTCGGGCCAGATCCACGATCTTGACCGGCTCGCCCATGTCCAGGACGTAGATGACGCCGCTGTCCGGCGTGGCGCCGGCCTGCAGGATCAGGCTCACTGCCTCGGGGATGGTCATGAAGTAGCGCGTGGCGTCGGCGTGGGTAATCGTGATCGGCTTGCCCAGCTCCAGCTGCCGCTGGAATATCGGTATGACGCTGCCGCTCGAGCCGAGGACGTTGCCGAACCGCACGGCCACGTACGGCCGGCCGGTCCGTCGAGCGCTGGCGACGGTGAGCAGCTCCGCGAGCCGCTTGGTGGCGCCCATCGCCGAAACGGGCTCGACGGCCTTGTCGGTGGAGATCAGCACGAACCGCTTCACGCCGAGTCGCTCGCAGGCGTCGATGACGTTGCGCGAGCCGAAGACGTTGGTCAGGGCGCCTTCGGCGGGTGAGTGCTCGACCATCGGCACGTGCTTTAGCGCCGCGGCGTGGAACACGACGTCGGGCCGCGCACGGCCGATGACCGCGTCGACCGCCTCCGGCAAGCGGATGTCGGCCAGGACGGGCTCGAAGGTCACGCCGGGGTTCGCGGCGACCCGCTCGGCCAGCTCGCGCTCGATCGACCAGATGGCTTCCTCGTGGTTGTCGACGACCGTGAGCAGGCGTGGGCCGACCGCCAGGATCTGGCGAACCAGCTCGCTGCCGATCGATCCGCCGCCGCCGGTGACGAGCACGCTCGCGCCGTTGAGGTAACTCGCGACGGCGTCGGTGTCGATGTCGACCGGCTCGCGGCGCAGCAGGTCCTCGACGCTGACGTTGCGGATGCGCCGGCGAAGCGAGTCGGCGCCGATCAGCTCGCGGGGGTGGGGGACCGTCCGAACCTGCAGGCCAAGCTCCTGGCCGCGCTCGAATGCCCGCCTGATGGCCGCTCCACTCGCGGTCGGCATCGCCACGAGCAGCTGGTGGGCGTGCGTGTCGCGGACGACCTTCGGCAGGACTTCCAGGCCGCCGAAGACGCGCTTGCCCAGGAGGCGTGAGCCGTGCTTCGCGGTGTCATCGTCGATGAAGCCGACGACGTTCAGCCCGGCGTCCGGATCGCGTGTCGCGAGTCGTGCGACCGTGGCACCGGTCTCGCCGGCGCCGTAGACGATCGTGGCCGTCAGCCCGACCTCCTCGTCGGTGCCGCCCGACACGCCTCGGCGCTCGAGGCTGGCGCGAACGGCAAATCGCCCGCCTCCGACAAGCGCGAGGCCCAGCAGCGCCTCCGTGACGAAGATCGTCTTCGGGAATGCGGCCGTTCCCGAGACGCCCGCGTAGGCCAGCCCTTCGAAGATGACGGCGGTCGCGACCGTGCCGACGACGACCGCGGTGGCGAGCGAGAACATCTCCTGGACCGAGGCGTATCGCCACTCGCGCCGGTACATTCCGAAGATCGCGTAGATGGGCGGCATAACCAGCAACGGCAGCAGCGCGACCGGCATGAAGGGCGAGATCGATGTGGCGACGAAGATCGTGTCGAAGCGAAGACTGAAGCCGATCGCGATGGCGGCGAGGGTGGCGGCGATGTCGTAGACGAAGAGATGCCGGCCCCGCGGCACGAAACCATTCAAAGTTCGGCTCCCGCTACCTTGCCCACCTCGCCCCGCACCGAGGCCGGTAACCTGACTTCACGCCCCAGCACGGCCCTGGGCGTCTGGGCAAGTATCCACAGATCCAGCCGAGTCGACCGGTGGCGCAGATACGCCGCATCGAGCTCGAGCTTACGAGGCAGTATGACCTCGCGATAGGCTCGCTCGGGGTCGTCGTGAACCAGCCGCGACTCCTCGTCGGCGTTGAGCAGCTGCGACAGGCCGGTGATGCCCGGACGTACGGTGAACACCAGGCGGTGAAGCGGCTGGTCGAAGTCCACGAAATGCGGGTCCTCCGGCCGCGGCCCGACGAACCTCATGTCGCCCCGGGCGATGTTCCAGAGCTGCGGCAACTCGTCGAGATGGGTCTTCCGCAGCAGCCGGCCGAGTCGGGTGATGCGCGGGTCGCCGGCCCGAGTCAGGCGCTGTCCGGGGGCCTGGTCGGTGACCATCGTGCGGATCTTGAGGCAGGTGAAATGCCGGCCGGACTCCCCGACGCGCGTGGCCTGGTAGATCGCGCCGCCCCGAGACTCGACGCGAACGGCGATGGCGAGCGCGGCCAGCAGCGGCAGAGTGAGCACGAAAACCAGCAGGGCGAGCGTTCGCTGGATCGCGTCGGGCATGGACTGGCAACTTACCTCGGAGGGCTGACCGCGGCCGATCATACTCCTAGGCCCGTGCCGGACAGGCGAGCCGAGGCCCCGCGCGACCCGCGGCCGGCGTCCGGGTCCCGAGCGCGGCCCGTAGAATACCGGCCATGCCGCCTGACGCGCCGCCGCTCCGCCTGGCGTATCTGGGCGATCCGAACAGCATCCACGTCCGGCGGTGGGCCGCCTGGTTCGCCGATCACGGGCACGTGACCTCGCTGCTCGAGCCGGAGGGGCTGGAGGTGGGGCCGGGACTCCCGGGTGCAATCGCCGTCGAGCGTTTTGCGCCTTACTACGCCGGCCGGTTCCGGCCGGGCGGATACGTGGCGGAGCGCCGCTCGCTGCGTGAGGTCGTGGCCCGGCTCGGACCGGACGTCGTCCACGCCCACTACCTGACCGAATACGGCTGGCACGCCTGGATGTCGGGGTTCCATCCGTACGGGATCACGGTTTGGGGTTCGGACGTGACCATCTCGCTCCGGAAGTCTCGGAGGACCGCGCTATACGGCCGCGTCTCGCTCCGGAGCGCCGACCTCGTAACTGGCGATTCGGCATCTCTGGTCGAGGACGTGATCCGGGCCGGGGCGCGGCGGGATCGGACGCATCTCGTCCAGTTCGGCGTCGACACTCGGCGGTTTGCGCCCGGGCCCGACCCGGAGCAGCTTCGGGCGCGGCTCGGGCTTGCCGGCCGCCGGGTCCTGTTTTCGCCCCGGCTGATTCGGCCGCTATACCGCCATGGGACTGCCGTGGAGGCTCTGGCGGGGCTGTCCGACGACTACGTCCTGTTGATGGGACGCTACCAGGTCGACGAGACCGAACTCGCAGCGGTCCTGGCACGTGCCGAATCGCTGGGCGTCGCCGCGCGGGTGGTCGTCGTTCCGAGCATCGACCACGCCGAGATGCCCGACTTCTACCGTCTCGCCGCCGCGGTTCTCACGATCCCGAATACGGACGCCACGCCGGTGACGCTGCTCGAAGCGCTGGCCTGTGAGCGGCCCGTCGTCGCCACGGACCTGCCCAGCGTTCGCGAGTGGCTCGGCGATCTGGATCCAGATTCGCTCGTGCCCGTCGACGACGTCCGGGCGACGGCCGCGGCGATCGCCCGAATCGCTGCCCGGAGTCCGTCCGAGCAGGCCGAAATCGGAAAACGCGGCCGCGTGATCGTGCAAGGCCGCGCCAGCCAGGATGCCAACATGGCCGCGGTCGAGGCGATCTATCGGGACCTGGCCGCGCGGCGACGGTAGCCACGGCGCCCGCCGTGGGGCCGGGGCGTTTCGGCGCCGACCTAGCCTTCGGCCGCCGGTTTGCGGATCAGCCCCGCCAAGTGCGATCGCGTTCCGGGGAGCTTTTGCAGGAGCAGCGCGGCAGTCCGGCTCCGGGGAACCAATGAGTGGCTCGCCCGCCAGCCGAGCGTCACCGGCTTCATCTCGATGGAGCAGCCGGCGAACATCGACTTGATCTCCGCCAGCTCGATCGGCACCAGGTCCGCGGTCGCCCGCATCTTCATGATGTCGTACCAGAGGATCCGGCCACCGGGTCGAAGCACGCGCAGCATCTCGCCGGCGATTGCCCGGCGGAGGCCGGCGTGGGCGATCGACGAGAAGACCACGTACTGGCTGACCAGGTCGAACGAGGCGTCGTGGAACGGGAGCTGGTGCGCGCTGCCGACTTCGAACCGGGACGACGGCATCGCCTTCCGCGCGGCCTCGACTCGCGCCGGCATCAAATCGATGCCGGTCAGACGCCCCGGATCCGCGCCCAGGAGCGTCATCCGCCGCAGCTCCCCGCCGCTGCCGCAGCCGACGTCGAGGATGTCGAGATCGGCCAGAGAGGAGAGCCCCGAGCGGCGGAGCAGGTCGGCGAGAGCCCAGTCGCGCTCCTGCACCGTGAAGAAGTTCGCCTGCGCGAACGCGCCATAGAGCTTCGCCAGCGCCGGATTCCCGGCCCGTTCCGTGTAGACACGGCGGGCCCGCTCGATCTCTTCGTCGAATTCGCTCAATCTCGACTCCCTGTCGTCCCTCGCCGGCCGGGCGCCAGGTTCCGCCGGCAGGCTTGCGGCTGAGTGTACGGGCACCGCCGCCGGCGCGTCTGGCCGGGATTTGAGCCCGTCAACTGCCTCGCCAGTCGACGGGATGGCGCTACCTATCGAGGGCGTGTCGCAAGTCCTTCAGGAGCAGGATCAGGTGGAGCGGGTCGGTCGGCGACGCTTCGAACTCCGCGAGGTGGAGGTAGAAGTCGCGCGCCGCCGGCGATTCCGCGTGGATGAGGAGAACGCGAACACCAACGACATCGGCGGCTTCGACCACGCGACGAAGAGCGTCGCTTACGAGCGCCTTGCCCAGGCCACGCCCCTGCGACCTTGTATCGACCGTGAGGCGGGTCAGCAAGATGGCGGGTATCTCACCTCGTCCCGCTCCCTTCAATGCTCGTGGCGTGGCCTGCTGGAGTGACAGAGAGGCGGCGGCGACCGCGTAATACCCGACGACGATGGGCGTGTTCGCTTCGCAAGCGACGTATACGCGACTCGTTCCGGCGCGGTGTGCCATCAGAGCGACGTCGCGGATCCAGTTCGACAGCGATGGCGACCCGCAATCGAAGGCGCCCGTCTCATGCTCCGGCAGGAGTGGGACGGGAGCGGCGAAAGGGCCCAAGGTTTGTCGGGTCAGGGTTCGTCGAAGACCGAGGGTTCGCTCAGCAAAGCTGCCAGTCGCGGTTTCGTAGCGACCGGGCGATCGAGCAGGCCGACAAACGCGGCCCACTGCGGCGGCGACAGGTGGAACTGATGCCTGTCCGCGAGGATTTCGGCGGCCCGCTGGGTTGCGGCGTGGAGAACGAAATCGCTGAGCGTGGTCTCCTCGGCCCGAGATGCCTCGTCCAGAAGTGCTCGCTGCTCGGTACTCACGCGGACGGCGATGCGGGAATCCTTCGCCGGGGCCGCTGTGCGGCGCTTCTTCAACGATTGGCCTTGAGTCAGCACCGGATCTCCTGTGGTAACACTGTGCGTACAGACTAGTCGTCGCCGGGGCTTCCGTCAATCCTGGTGCCAGTGCCGCCGGCGCGTGGCGGCGATGCGCCGCTGAAACGGCGGGGAGCATGTTCGCTACAATCCGCCGCGATGCCTAAACCTCCGAACGAGGTGGCCGGAAGCAGCGGCCGTCTTCCGTTACAGACAGCGATCCACTCGTGAGCGAGGGCGGTTCCGCGCAGGTCGAACCGGCAAATCGGCTGAAGCTGGCGCTCCTCGGCGACCCGAACAGCATCCATCTGCGGCGCTGGGCGGCATTCTTCGCAGAGCGGGGGCACGCGGTAACGTTGCTCGTGCCGCGCGGCCTGAGAGTGGAACCGGGCCTGCCGGCGTCGGTCGCTTTCGAGAGCTTCAGCCCGTTCAACCCGCGCAGCCTCGTCCCGCCGATCAGCTTTCTGCGGGCGCGAAGCTCCGTTCGAGAGGCGGTCGCCCGCGTCGACCCGGACGTGCTCAACGCCCACTTCCTCACCATCCACGGCTGGCACGCCTGGATGTCGGGCTTCCATCCGTACGCGGTCACGTTGTGGGGCTCCGACATATACGTCGGTCCGCGCAAGTGGTGGGC
>JBIOII010000102.1:0-7085 GCA_044449785.1 Candidatus Limnocylindrales bacterium | reverse complement strand
GCTAGGGTCGGTGTGACTCCTCTCGCCCCGACCATGAACATACGTTCTACTTCTGACGCCTCCTAGTCGCTGATTCCACGCTCGTTATCCCCGGTTTCCGCTGGCATCGGCTGACCTACGGCAGCTGTCGACCCAGCGTCCATCCTGAACCGCCCGACCTGAATGTCCCGATGCGGCACGTCGAGCCCCTGTTGTGACGGCCGCTGTCACAGTTGTCACAAACGCGGCTGAGCGGTGGCGAGCCGACCGACGGAGATCGTGACGGAACCCGAGTTGGTGGTCGATCGCGCGAGCTTCGCTGCTGCCTCGGTTCGTGCCTAGACCGCGGCCCGGCTGGGCACGGCGGTTCCCAGCCGGGCGAACCAGCGGCCAGTGTCGGCGATGAACAGCCCGACCAGCTCGCCGGCGCCTGCTCCGCCTACGGTGGCCGGGTCGAGCTTGCGGAGGTTACGGGCCGTCGCAATGGTGTCTGGATGTCGTGTCCCCAAAGCCAGCTGCCGGCCGCGAAGCGCTTCCTCGAGCAGCCTGCGGCCGCCGGACACATCGCCCAGTCTGACCAGTGTTACGCCGAGGTTGTTGGCGGCAGTCAGAGTTAGAGGGTGCGCTAGGCCGAGTGTCTGCGACCTTGCATGAAGGATTTCCTGCTCCATCCTTCGGGCGCTGGCGAGATCGCCCCCTCTGCCCATGACTACGGCGAGGTTGGCCTCGGCCGTTAGGGTGTCGGGATGGTCCGCACCAAGCAGGCGGCTCCGCCCGGCAAAGGCGAACGCCGCGATCTCCATCGCGAGCTCCTGCTCGCCCATCTCGGCTGCGACAATCGCTAGGTTGCCGGCCGACGCCAGCGTGTCCGGGTGTTCCCGGCCCAGCACCCTGGCCCTAGCCTCGTATGCTTCGCGGTGGAGGCGCCGCGCGCGCCCGATGTCGCCCCTCCTGTATTCGGCCGACGCGAGCGCGGCCAAGGCCGACAGCGTGTCCGGATGTTCGGGCCCGAGCACGCGACGCCGCGCGTCGAGGACCTGGCGTGACAGAGCCGCCGAGCCCGAGGCATCCCCGAGGTCGAGCCGCGACAGCGCCAGGTTCCCCTTGGCGATCAGCGTGTCGGGATGGCGGGCGCCGAGCCGGCGGGTCCGGACAGAGAGCACGTGCTCCTCAAGCTTCCGGGCGGATCGGGCCTCCCCGAGATCGCCCAACAGAGCCGCGAGGTTGAGTTCCGATGACAGGGTCGCGGGATCATCCACACCAAGGAGACGGCGCCTATCGGCCAGCACCCGGGCGCCGAGCGCTCGCGCGTCGGCCAGACGTCCCAGTTTGGACATGACGACCGCCAGGTTCTCGGCGGCCATCAGTGCGTCCGGATGGCGCCGTCCGAGGCGTTGTTCCAGTTCATCGACTACCCGGGATTGGTAGGTGAGCGCCTCCTTGTAGCGCCCGGCCTCGTGCAGGAGTCCCGCAAGATTGTTGCGCGCGATCGACGTATCCGGGTGGTCCGGCCCGAGCCACCTCTCACGCCCATCGAGTGTCTGGTGCGCGAGAGGAATGGCCTCATCGACCTCGCCCGCTGCGTCCAGCAGCACAACGAGGTTGTTCATCGAAGAGAGAGTGTCGGGGTGCTCCGGGCCTAGCGTGCGCGTACGTGCGGCCATAACCTCGCGGGTCAGGGCGACGGCCTGGCGTGGGTCTCCGATCTCGCCCTCTATGAGCGCGAGGTTCGCGGCTACGGAGAGCGTGTCAGGGTGGTCCGGCCCGAGGATTCGTCGGCGCGCCGCCAGGACCTCCTCCGCGAGCGGCCGGGCGGCGGTCGGATCGCCAAGTTCTGTCAGCGTTGCCGCAAGGTTTTGTTCCGCGGTCAGAACCTCCGCGTCATCGCCGTCGCGAGTACGGCGGTACGCCTCGAATACCCGACGCTGGATGTCGGCCGCTGTGGCCAGGTCGCCCTGGTCGCCGACCAATACGGCCAGGTTCGTTAGGGCGTCGAGTGTCGCTGGATCGTCGGGACCGAGCGATCGCATTCGGGCGTCGAGGACCGCCTCGTGTAGGACCCGGGCCCGGTCGAAATGGCCGAGCCGGACCAGGGTGACTGCGAGGTTGTTCTCCGCGGACAGGGTGTCCGGGTGATCATTGCCAAGCCGAGCCAGTCGCCACGACAGCACCCCCTCCTCCAAGCGCCTCGCCTCCCTCGGCCTGCCCCCATCTCCGAGGCTCACGGCGAGGCTCGCAGCGGCGTCGATCGCGTCCGGGTGGTCCTGCCCCAGCCTTCGCCGGCGGGACCGCAGAACGTGCCTTCCGTATTCGATCGCCTCGCCGTAGCGACCCAGATCCGACAGAACGGCCGCAAGGTCCACCTCGGCCTCGAGCGTTTCGGGGGCGTCCGGGCCCAGGATCCGCCTCCGCCCGGAGGCAACGGCATCGAGAGAGCGTTCGGCATCGACAGTGCGGTCCGAGCGCCAGAAGGACATGGCGACCTCGCGCAGGATTGACAGGCCCCTTGCCTCTCCGACTGAATCGCCGGCTAAGGCGGCCAGCTCCTGCGAACGGATGAGATCGCGTGTGGCCTCGTCCGGCGACCCAAGACGCAGTAGCAGGGCTGCCCGGGTTCTCAGCGCGGTCGCTCCCGCGATGCGGTCGCCGGTCTCCGTAGACACCGAGAGGCAGGCCTCGAGCTGTCCCAGCGCTTCGTCGGTCTCGCCGACGTCCGCGAGAGCGATCGCGAGTTCGTGGGTAACGTCGAACCTAAGCTCCGAGGCAGCATCGATGCAGACGAGCGCCTGGCGGAGAAAGGGCAGGGCCTGCGCGGCGTTCCCGAGGACCGCGCGCCGCATTCCGATCGAATACGCCCTCACGGCAGACATCTCCGGATCAGAAGTTGCTGCGATTGAACGCTCGTAGCGGCCACGGGCTTCGTCCCACCGACCGAGCCCGGCCAGTAGGTCGCCCATACGCTCCTCGATCTCGGCGGCCTCGGCGCCTTCGGGAGCGATCCGCAGCAACCGGTCCCCGGTGGTCTGGACGCCGTCGGTATCGCCCTGGACTGCGCGCGCTTCCATGAGCGTCCTAAGGGCGATGCCCTGCCAGGCCTGGTCCCGCAGCGTCTCGAAGACCGCCGCGGAGTCGGCCAGCATGGCGACCGCAACCTCCGTCTCGCCCGACCCTAGCAGCAGCGCGCCCAGGTCGGCCCGGCATGCCGCGCCAGCCCACACGTCTCCCGCCTCCTCGGCGATCGCGAGGGCCCCTCGCAGGCGTCGCTGCGCCTCCTCGGTCCGCTCCAGACGAAAGAGGGCGTAGGCAACGAGCCTCTCGATCCCAGCCAGGTCGTGACATCGGTCTGATCCTCTGGCGATTTCCGATCCCCAGGTCGCCAACCGTAGGGCCGACTCGACGTCTCCGCTCGCCAGCCATTCCGTGCTCAGGTCGGCGACGAGACGCATCTGCCTCGCGACGTCCCCGCCCGCAACCGCGTCCCGAAGGGGTCGGGGCAACCGAGCGAGCGGAGGACCACCGCTCCCCGATTGCTGGCTCACGGAGCTGTCCCGGGCCGTGGGCCAGACCGGCGCAGGGAATCGAGCCGCCAGGCCCGGATTGCGTACTCGATGATGGACCTTCTGACCAGCGTCCGCAGCTCTCTGCAGTTCGCGAACCCGTGCGTGACCACGGTCTTGCGCTCCCGCGCGACGAAAGCTGCGGTACGGCCGTCGGGGGTGTCAGCGCTGCGGGTCAGAACGAAGCACGCCGCTCCTGCACCCTTGGCGGCCCGGTACTCGCGGCGGGTGATCGCCGTGAGGGAGTCGCCAACCAGGAGGACCAGGCCGTCCGACGTCCTGGCGTGACCGACACAGACGGCTGCCGCGGAGTACGGGCCAGGAAGTCCGCTCGTTTCCCAGGCCCATGGCTCGGCCAGCGGTCGGATGCTCCGGATGGCCCCTATAGCCGCCTCGCGTTCCGCGCTGAGAGCATCGCCGCGCATCTTCGAGCTCACGAAGATTTTGGCCGAGGCCGGCCGGCCGTAGAGCCGCTCGGCGATGCCGACCGGCGGGATTGTGGCCACGCAATCGCCTCCGTTCCGATATGCGTGTCTGTGGCGCGTATGGCACGCCACGCCAACATGATCGCCGATCCGGTGCCCACGTGCGGCGGCTCAGCGAGCGTTGCCCTTGGCGGACGATGGTCGGAAGGTGGGTCGTTCGCCGACGCGTTCAGTGGGCCCGCGCCGGACGTCGCCAGTGTGGCGTGACCGCCAGATCTCGCAGGGTGGGCTGAGCCCTGGAGGCCGCCCCGACATTCTGCCGCGCCGGCAGAATGTCGTGCTCGAGCGAGTTGTCTACCGGGTGTCCCCGGAGTGAGCGCTTGCTGGCAGACGGCGCTAGCATCCTTTATGGAGGCCCAGTAGTGATCGAGTCAATTCCTGCCGATTGGCGCGAAGCTCTCGGTGATTGGCTGCTGGCACACGACCTGAGGATGACCGAGCGCTTCGTCGCGGCTGAGCGCAAGGCAGGCGAGGTCTACCCGCCCGACGAGCAGGTGTTCGAGGCCCTTCGTCGGACCCCCTTTAAACGCGTCCGAGCCGTCATCCTCGGTCAGGACCCATATCCCAGGCGTGGTCGGGCGCATGGACTCGCCTTCTCGACTGCCGATGGCTCGCTGCCGCCATCGCTGCGCAACATCCTCGCCGAACTCCGCGAGGACCGCGGTTACCAGATGCCTTCGGGCGGCTCTCTCAAGCCATGGGCCAAACACGGTGTCCTGCTCCTCAACTCGGTCCTGACGGTTCAACAGGGAGCACGCAACAGTCATGCTGGCCATGGTTGGGAGCAGCCCACCGGCGCCATCGTGGATGCGGTCGCCGCAAAGCATCACCCGATCGTCTTCCTGCTGTGGGGCAATCAGGCGAAAGCTCGGGGCTATCTGATCAACCGGCGCCGCCACGTAGTCATCGAGTGCTCGCATCCGTCTCCGCTCTCGGCGCGGCTTGGGTTCCTCGGCAGTAAGCCGTTCAGCCGGGCCAACGCCGAGCTCACGAAGCGTGGCGAGCCGCCAATCGACTGGCGACTTGATCGGTAGGTCCAACAAACGATCGCTTGAACTCGGGATGGATCCCATGCGCATGCTCCACGTGGTCGCGCCCCGGGGCACCAGCGCAGACGACTCCCAGGGCCGCGGCTTGGACCCCTGCTGCGGTTCGGGCGGCATGTTCGTCAGCAGCGAGCGCTTCATCGAGGAGCATCGCGGTCGCGTCGGCGACATCAGCATCTACGGCCAGGAGTCCAACTACACGACCTGGCGCCTGGCAAACATGAACCCCGCCATCCGCGGCCAGCAACCATCCGCGGAGCACCGCGTCGAACTTCGCCCAACTCGCTTGCGGTCCGTTTACTAGGGCCGGTTCGCCTGGGCCGGGTCGGTAGGTGGCCCAACCCAGCCGCAGCAGCAGGTACCCCAACGCCGGCGTCCCTCGGAACTCGGCCTCGACGGCCTCCAGGGCGGAGGGGACGTAGATAGGGCCGTTGCTCTGCCAGAAATCCGCGTTGTTGTAGCCCGCCTGGCTGTGAGCGTAGGCGCACGAGCGCGTGTGGAGGTCCTCTTCGAGCTGCTCTGGTGCCTACCGAGCCGTATTCCTCTCGGCCGGCTGGATCAGTTCGACAAGTGACGAGCGCCAGGCCGGCGCCTCGAACGTTGGCCCCCAGAAAGTCTGGACGCGCCATACGCGACCGTCGCGGATCTCGCCGATCGATACGTCGTACCAATCGGTGCCGTCCCCGTAGTGGACCTTCGACACTCCCGTGAATGTGTCCCCGGCGCCCTCGATCCGCAAGACCGTATTCGCCGGAGTCACGACCCAGCGGTCCGCGCTTCCGACGACCCGATCGGTCCCCTTGCCCATGAACCCTCCGGGGTGACCCACGATCTCGGCGCGGAAGTTCTCGAGACCGCGGATCCGTTCGCCCGACTGGGGATACGTCTGCGTGAAATCCGGGTGTACCAGCTCACCGAGGGCGGCCGTGTCCCCGCTGTTCAAGGCTCGCAGATACGCCTCGAAGATGGCCCGTGGTTCCCTGGACGGCATGGTGAGCCTCCTTCAGTCCGCTGGTATCGTGATCGGCTCGAACCGTTCGTGGAGCCCCACGGAGTCGGTGATGACGATCTTCGCCATGCCATGTCCTTGGGGAGCCGCGTCTGGAAGTCAGATGCAAAGACGCCGACCCAGTGCGAGGACAGCGAGCATAGGGTGCTGAGGTCTCTGCTCAGAGACACGTCCCGTAGCGCGGTGTGACACAGGCCACCGTTGCGCGGCCCGCATCGGGGGCCGTTTCCTGCGCTACAAACCGGGCGCCGAACCTCGCTCGGCTGCTCTCTCTCCGGCGGACCCGTCTCCCGCTCCAGTTCCCTTTGGTGCCCGGCGCGACCTTGTCGTCCAACATGGAGTCTTGGTCCGAACCCCACGATGGGTTCATCGTGCTCGATCTGCGCTCACTGCCGCAGCTCGGCATGGCGCTCCGCAAGCGCCACGGTGGGCTCGACCATCGGCACGATTCGGCTCGCCGGAAACCACGAAGATCAGTGCAGGCGGCTCTCCCAGTCTCGCGGCACGCGGCCAGCCGGTCCCGGCGCAGGCTGGCCAAGCGGGTGGTGGAGAGGCGGTGCCAGCTCGGGCCCATCGACGTATTCCTGAGTCGGGTAGTCCCAGAACCAATCCTCGTCCGGCTCAAAACTGCGGACGATGGGGTGGCCGGCGTTCGCGGCGTGGTGTCTGGCGTGTTGGGATGGTGACGAATCGCAGCAACCGACGTGGCCACACTGCGCGCATCTGCGCAGGTGGAACCACCAACCGCCGGTCGCGTCGCACTCGACGCAGCCCGGCCCACTAGGCCGCACCGCAGGATCAATCTCGTACTCATTGGACATCGGTCGGGTGTTCCTCTCTGGGCGCCGGGGCGTCCACGTAGGTGCCAGTGTTGGCGACCATCTCTATCCGTACGATCTGGAACTCGGTGCCCGCCGCGTAATGCGAACGCGAGGCCTCGTAGCTCAAGTAGACCGAGATAACCGGACTGGGCAGCCCCGGGTAGGTGGTCATGCCGGCCTCGATGACG
>JBIOII010000101.1:0-7243 GCA_044449785.1 Candidatus Limnocylindrales bacterium | reverse complement strand
GATCCCACGTTCGGAGGTCGTCGAGGAACATCCGGGCGCAATAGGTGGGCTTCCCGGGAACGAGATACGCCTCCGCTGTTGGGGTAACGGAGTAGGCGCCATCGGACCAGTGCAGCAGTCCGAGTACACACAGGCCGTCGATGTCGGCTGCGGTTCGGCCATTGCGAGCCTCGTCCTGGCGGTCGACGACCCGACGGCAACCGTGACCGGAATTGACTGGGGACCGGTAGTCGAGGCGGCCAGCCGCCTCGCCGAGGCCCTGGGCGTCGCCTCGCGGGCGTCGTTCGTGGCCGGCGATGTCACCACCCTTCAACGCCTTGATCGCCCCTTCGACGTCGCCTTCTTCGGCTGGGTTCTCCACTACCTCGACCCGATCGAGATCCGCTCGACGCTGCGCCAGGTCCATCGCCTTCTCGCCCCGTCCGGGCGGATCGTCATCCTGGAGGTCCTGCCAACACCCGGCGCGTTCGACGATCCGTACCCATATCTCGCGGCCGTCACGCTCTTTAACGTGGCTCGTCGGGGTCGCGTGTACACGTTCGAGGAGTACGCCGCAATGCTGACCGAGGCGAGCTTCGGCCCTGCTCGTCGGCTCGAAGGCACGCCGTGGCTCCAGGCGGAACGCGGCGAGTAGCAGACAGAAGAGATGAGATGCGAGAACGCGGTCCGTCGCCTAGCCGAGCACCAGAAAGGAGTTCGCCGAGCGTTGTAGCAGCCTCGCCACAGCCTCCGAAACCTGGTACGAAACAGGCTGAGTGTCGTGGTGAGGACGAAAGGGGAAATGGAGCCGGAGACGGGTCTCGAACCCGCGACATTCAGCTTGGAAGGCCTGGACCTCCATGCGATGTGGCACCTCTCGTGGAAGGGCGAGCATTTCGTGTCCAGTTATCGTGTCGTCTTGCGGGCCGGTCGAGGGACAGGATGAGGCGGCTCAGCGACTCGCGTCGGCACGGCCGACTGAGCTTCGAACTCGTCGAGCAAAGCCAGGATCTCCGGACATTCCCAAAGGCGGTTACGTCGCCAGTCGCCGCGGACTGACCGCAGGATCTCCGCGGAGGCCAGGCGATCGATTGCCGTGTTGACCGACTGGAATGTTCCTCCGATCGCCTCTCGTGCGACCTTGACCGAGACCACGGGATGGGCTGCGAGACTGCCAATGAGCTTTTCGGCACCTGAGCCTCTGCGTGGTCGGATCGTCTCCGTCCAGGAAGCCTCGAGCTCACTCAGTCGCAAGCCAAGCCGCCTTGACGCCGCGGCGGCGTCCGAGAGCGACCTCGCGAAGAAGAGAAGCCACTCGTTCAGGTCTCCCTGACGGTACGCGGTCAAGCCCTCGACATAGCGGCTCCTGTTGGTGGCAAGGACCACGGATACCGGCGGCACGATGCGGCTGGCGACTGCTCCTCGCCGTAGGACGATGTGAATGAGCGCCCTTCCTGTGCGTCCGTTGCCATCGACAAATGGATGGACAGTCTCGAACTGAGCATGGGCGACCGCCGCCTGAGCGATGGGCGACAGATCGTCGCGGTTGAGATAGGCGACCAGGTCAGTCATGAGCCCCGGAACTTGATCCTCCGGAGGCGGGACGAATTCCGCGTCGCGTGGCGTGCTCCCTCGTCCAATCCAGTTCTGGACGTCCCGCAGCCGACCAGCGAAGCGCCTTTCTCTGGGCAGCACCATCAGCCGATCGTGGATGGCCAGGATGTCATCGACAGTCAGCGCGTTCGTCTCTGTCGCGATGTCCACTGCCAGTTGCATCGCCGAGATGTTGGCGATGACACTGCGCGCCGTCTCGTCTCGGTCCTCATCGGACGCCAGCGCCCGTGCGATGCGGCGCTGGCTCGCCTCCAGTCCTTCGATCCGGCTGGAGGCAAGGGCTTCAGCTCGTAGCAATTGACGGCCCACCGCCTCAAGCCCGCGAAGAGTTGGGCTGGCCTGGAGTTCTCGGACTCCGACAGCGGCCGCCTCGATCTCCGCAAGGACCGCGTCTGTGACGTGAGTCTCCAGCCGGTTGATCGGATCTGGCAGGAAGGCTGAATAGCGAAACGAAGTTCGCGCAGCTCGGGGGCCGTAGGTGTCAGGCGACGCCTCCCAGACCCTCTCTTCGAAGCCCGGCATCCTTCACTCCGCAAGCTACCAATTCAAGCTTAGGCAGATAACCTTGAACAAGAAGGAGCATATTCAAGGATGGCCGGGCCCGCAAGCCCGGGGACTGAAAGGCGTTTGGAGGATTTGCCCCGAAATCGACGGCTGAAAAGCCTGGACCTGGTTGGGGTGTGGCTTCGCTCGTGGAGCGGCGAGCATTTCATGTCCAGTTATCGTGTCGTCGTTGAGCGGTCGCCATGTCCGCAACGACGTTCCGATCCGAGTCAATAGATGGACTCCTGCCGGTATCACCGGTGATACAATGCCCGCATGGCTGAAGTGACAATCCGCGATCTACGTAACCATGGCGGAGATGTGGTCGATCGCGTTGCCGCAGGTGAGCACCTGGTGGTGACCCGGGGCGGCAAGCCAGTGGCGGAGCTACGGCCCGTGCGGCCACGCGGGCCGAGCGCATCCATGCTGTTGGCACGCTGGCGAAGGCTACCTCCCATGGACGGCGACGTCCTTCGTAGCGACCTCGACTCGACGCTCGACCCGCGCTTGTGAGCGATGTCAAGACGGGCCTGCTCGACACGAACACGCTGATCCTGTTGCCCCGCCTCCGGGACGCCGCGGTCCTGCCCGACCAACCGCTCATCTCGACGATCACCCTCGCGGAGCTATCGGTCGGGCCGCTCGTAGCGGCCCACGAGTCTGAAAGAGCCGCCCGCCTTGCGCATCTCCAGCAGGCGGAAGCCGACTTCGATCCCCTTCCTTTCGATGCCGAGGCCGCTCGAGCCTTTGGCCAGGTCGCGGCGTCGCTTCGACGCTCAGGCCGAAAGGCGAGCGCGCGAGCATACGACGCGATGATCGCTGCGGTTGCCCTGGCGAACGGGCTGCCCCTTTACACCTGCAATACGGACGACTTCGCGGGGATCGATGGGCTGGTAGTGGTTGCGGTCGCTCACCCTGATCGTGGACCGGCCGCTGGCTGACCCGGCATCTCGCCACATCGCAGCTGAGCGCTGTAGCAGCCTACCCGCAACCTCCAGCCGCTCGCGTCGAAAAGGCTGAGTGTCGTGCCCAGCACGAAATGGGAATTGGAGCGGGAGACGGGTCTCGAACCCGCGACATTCAGCTTGGAAGGCCGGGGAGCGTGAGCGCAGTAGGGTCCCTCGTGGAAGCCCGAGCATAGGTGTCCAGTTATCGTGTCGTGTTTTGCCATCGCCGGCGACCCGCCTGGGAGGCCCCGCGCCTTCCCACCCGCGGCTGGTGGATCATGGTGTCAGCGGTGGATCGAGAGAATCGTGTCTGGTGCTGGTTCCCGCATACGCGCCGGCCCTGACTGGTCTGAACGTCCGGCGCCGACCATTGTGCGCTCCACCTCATTCGCCCATACGGCGATCTCCGCGCGGCGCGACGCTCCAAGCTTGGCGAGGATGTGCTCGACGTGGCTGCTCGCGGTCCTGGAGGCGATCGACAGCTCACTGGCGATCTCGCCGTTCGTCAGTCCCGCGACGATCAGTTTCGCGACGGCGAACTCGCGGGCCGTCAACGGCCGCCACGGTTCATCGACCGAAACGTGACCTCGCGCCATCTTCTGCAGGTCATCCGCACGATCCGCGAGCGGCCGGCTGTCAAGCCGGGACGCCGTGACCCTCGCCTCCAAGGCCTGCCCGGCCGCTTCGACGAACCTGTTCTGGCGCGTCAGGCAGCTCGCGAGGTCGAGGCGCGCCCAGGTCGCCTCCCAGATCCGTCCCATCCCATCCCAGCCGGCGACGGCGGCCTCCAGCCTCTGACGGGCCACGCCGGTCGCACCGGCGGCGAGGGCGACCAGGCCCCCGGCATGATCGAGGGCCGGTCCGGCCACCTCCGGCACGACCGAAAGGTACTCGGCGCAGGTTGCCACCCACGCCTCCGCGGCGTCCGGTCGCCCGGCTGCCTGCTCGGCTCGGACTCCGGTCACGACGAACGGCGCCAGGAGGGCCCGCTCGCCCGTGGCACGTGCCCGCTCGATCGCGTCGTGACAATACCCCGCTGCCTGCTCGGGACGATCGGCGAGGAGAGCGGCCTCCGCGAGGCCCCATAGCGGCGGGAGAATGAGGTCGACGGCACCGCTCTCCACTCCCACCGACAGCGCCGCCAGTAGCTCCGCTTCTGCCGCCTCGTAGTCTCCGCAGCCGACGGCCACGAACCCGACCGCCCAGCGTGCCATCGCCGCCGCCCGCCGGCAGCCGTGGTCGGCGATGGTCTGGCGGCCCGTCGTGGCCGCATTGGCCCAATCTCCGCTCGCCCACGAGACCAACCCGGAGAGCCCGCCCATCACGTGGCGGCAGTGGGACTGCTCGAGCGCGTCGGCATACAGCAACCCGTCGGCGAGGAGGCGGTCCGCTCGTCCGTAATTCATAGTCCGGACGGCGAGCATGGCGGCGTCGCGGAACGCGGTGACCCCAGTCCCCTCGAAGCCGGCGCGTCGGGCTTCGTGGGCGGAGGCCGAGACACCGTCGAGGCCGTGCGCAACCCGACCCTCGAACACGTCGACCATGGACTCGAACGCGTCGGCCTGGATTCGCGTGATGGCATCTGCGAGCGCGGCCCCCGCCGCGCGCATCGAGGCGATCGTGGAACGCGCCGCCTCGACCTCGGCGGCATCCAGGTGGATTCGAGTCCATTCGTTCAACAAGTCGGCGAGGGCCATCTCGCGCTCATCGCCGGCAGGGAGCCCGCTTAGCTCCTCGAACAGGGAGGCTGCGAGCGCGGACCGCTCCGTGAGCGATCGCGTCTCACGGCGCCAGATGGCGAGTACGCCCACCGACATCTGGACCGCGTTCGCCGGCCGCTTGGCCGCCAGGTAAGCATCACGGGCATCGTGGAATACGTTCTCCGCGATCTCGTTCTCTTCGATCGCGGTCGCTTCGATCGCATATGCCTCGAGCAGCGAGGCTCGGTCCAGCCTGTCGAGATCGTCGGGGATGTTGGCGACGGCGCGACCGAACAACTCGAAGGCCGCCTGATGGGCCGATACTCGAGCAGCCTCCCCGGCCCCGGCGAGGGCGGCCTCGAATGCCTGGCGGCGGAGACCGGCGCGCTCGTAGTGGACGGAGGCGTGGATCTCGGACGCTCCCTCGAGCCGGGCGCCGAATTCGGCGGCTCTGGCATGAAGTTGGCGGCGCTTCGAGGTTGGGATCGTGCGGTAGAGAGCGTCGCGCAACAGCTGGTGTCGAAAATCGAACAGGCCTCGCGCCCCGGGCGGGTCCAGGACGAAATGATCGACGAGTTCCTGGAGCGGCGCCTCGAGCGCCTCCGGCGGCACGTCCATGATCCCGGCGAGGACCTCCGGGACGAAACAGCGACCGATGACGGCTCCGGCCCGGGCCGCGGCCTGCGCCTCTGGTGAGCGCTGGGCAAGCCTTGCCATCACCGCGTCCTCGATCGTGTCCGGGACTATTGCCTGCCTGATCGCCCTCCCGTCAGCTCGGGCCTCTGTGCCCAACGCCCCGAGAAGCTCCTCGATATGGAGCGGGATTCCATCGGTGCGCTCGAACACTGCCGACGCGACCTCTCTCGGCGCGGGGAGCCCCGTGTCGAGAATGAGGGTCGTCATGAGGGCCGTTTCGGCCCCGGTCAGCGGATCGAGCCGGATCTCCTCCGCGACCCGCTGGGTGATCAGTCGCGCTCGCCAGCCCCGAAGGCCCGAACCCGGGCCGACCTCCTCGGTCCGGTAGTCACCGGTCAGGATGATCTGCCGGTCGCGCGATTGTCGCGCCAGCTCGGCGATGACCTCGAGGCTGACTTCATCGGTCCAATGCAGATCCTCGAACGACAGCATTGTCGGGCCGGGCAGGCCGTTGAGAATCCGCTCCACGAGCCCCATCACCAGGCGACGACGCTCGACGTGTTCGGCCGCCCTCGTCGCCTCACAAAGGTCGAGCAGCTCCTGGCCGAGGTCGGCGAACGGCTGCAGCCGCGTCATGGTCCGCGCCAGGTCGAGGATCGATGCCGCGGGAACGTCGCGGTCCTGCGGGGCGACCGCCCCCGCGACGGCGGCGAAGCCACGAGCCTCCGCCCTGCTCGTGATGGCGGCCAGCAGGCGAGTCTTGCCGATCCCAGCTTCGCCGGCGAGCAGGAGGAACTGGCCGCGGCCGGCGATCGCCTCCTCGATCCGCCGATCCGCGAGCTCGAGCAGGTCGTCACGCCCGACGAGGAGCGGGCATCGAACGGCTCTCAGTGCGGTGTGCATTGGGCCGAGTCTAGGCCGCGGGCATGGGTGGGCATCGGTCGAATGACCGATGTCCCGCGTGGCGTGTCGCGAATATGCCCCGCGGCATCGGTAGCGAATGGACGGGCTCGTCGGTCGAAGGCTCGATGACCGACGGCTGCGCGATCGCCATCTTTGACCAGAACTACCCAGACAGGAGAAACCGGTGACCAAATTCATGGATGTCCACTCAGGGTTCGTTGGCGTCACGGCGGAGCAGCTGAAGGCGGCCCACGAAGGCGACCTCGCCATCGAGGCGGACGAGGGCGTGCATTTCGAGCACGCCTGGCTCGATCCGGAGAAGGGCAAGGTCTTCTGTCTTGCCAGCGGACCGAGCCTCGAGGCGGTCCTGCGAATCCACGAGCGCGCGGGCCATCCCACCAGCGAGATCTACGAGCTCGCGGTGGAAGTGGCGTGATCGATCGGCGTGCTCGACGCGCGATACCAGGGTTGTGAAAGGAAGAGCAGCACATGTTCCAACAAGCCCCTGAGCAGCGCCTGTGGCTGATAAACCAGCGAAACGCAGAGCTGATCCACGCGGCCGAGCAGCATCGCCTGGCCATTGCGCAGGCGGAAGAGCCCGCGGACCACCTCCGGACTCGGCTACTCGACAGCCTCCGCGCAGGCCTCGGACGGCCGTTTGCCGCCATCCGTCGTGCTCTGTCCGCCCCGGAGGCGCCCTGTGACGACTCTTGCCCCGACGGCGCCCCCTGCTGAGACCGGCCGAGCGGTAGATCGACCTCCTGAGCGCAGCGTGTCCAGTTATCGTGTCTTGGTCTGCGCCGTGCCTCTGGCAATCGAGGCGACGCGCCAGCCGCCCTCGTTGCACCTTCTGGTGACATCCGAATCGGTGACGGCGGGGAAGCGGCCCAGAGACCGGAGGCCAGCCCGGGTGAGGCTTAG
>JBIOII010000100.1:0-7398 GCA_044449785.1 Candidatus Limnocylindrales bacterium | reverse complement strand
TCGCCGCGGCCGTCCCCGCGGCCAACGAGACGCTGCCGTTCCCGGCGAACGTCGCCGCGGCGGCTGCGGCGGCCGGGCTGATCCTGCTGATCCACCGCGGCCTCGCCAAACCACTGTCGAACATTCGCCCGGGAAATCCCCCGAACAGGCCGAGCAAGCGAGCCGGCCCTTCGGTCAGGCCCAGATACCGGTGGGCGCTTGCGGGCGCCGCACTCCTGGCCGTCGTGGCAGGCTCAGTGGTCGCTGCCAGGCCGGACGGCTGCATGCATGTGGTCGTCCTCGACGTCGGTCAGGGCGACTCGATTCTTCTGGAAGGAGATCGCGGCGGAAGGGTCCTGATCGACGGCGGGCCCGACCCGGCCGTTCTGGTCGCCGACCTCGACCGCTACATACCCACCTGGGACCGCCGGCTAGACGCCATCGTGCTCACCCATCCACACGACGACCACGTCGCAGGGCTGGTCGCGGTGGTCGAGCGATACCAGGTCGGTCGTGCGTTCGAGTCGGGCTGGTCCGCCGATACCGCCGCCTATCGGGCCTGGAAGGCGGCCCTCTCCACGCGTGGAATCGAACCCGAGCGACTCGCGACCGGCGAGATCCTGCGGCTCGACGACGCGACGCTTAGCGTGCTGTGGCCCGACGATGGCACGGTCCGTCCGGGCAATCTGGACACGAGTGCGACAGCCAACCGAAAGACCAACGACGCGTCCATCGTCCTGCTCGGCGAGTTCGAAGGACGTCGATTCCTGCTGACGGGCGATGCGGAAGACGACGTCGACCCGATCCTGATCGGGCGTGGCCTGCCCGCCCTCGACATGCTCAAGGTGGCGCATCACGGCAGCGCCACGGCGTCGACGGACGTCCTTCTTGCACTTGTTCATCCGGTCGTCGCGGTCGTCTCAGTCGGGGCCAAGAACCTGTACGGCCACCCGAACGGCGCCACCATGGCCCGTTTGCGAGCACATTCGTCGCGAGTCTTGCGGACCGACCGGGACGGGACGGTCGACACGACGCTACGCCGCACTGCCGTGACAGTGGCGTCGTCGGGAGTGGGAGGCACCGCCGGAGCTTGGCCCGTCGTCGAAGCCGCCAAGGGATCGCGGCTGGCCGGCGCCCGCCCCGCCGATTCGCCCGGATCAACCTCCTCGCCGATCGGGCTCCTGTACGATTCACCCGATGTCCGTTCCCAACCGTCGCGACAGCGCGGCACTCCTTCTGTCGCTCGAGCCACCGGTATGGCACCTGCGCCACGCCCGGACCGTCGCGGAGACGGCGGGATGGCTGGCGTGGCGGGCGGCTTCCGCTGGTCGATCGCCAGACCGCCACCTGGTGGAGGCCGCTTCGCTGCTGCATGACGTCGACAAGCTCGACCGAGTCAGGCCGCTGGTGGATGGGCTGGCCCACGGCCGGGGATCCGCCGAGTGGCTCGCGCGACAGGGCTACCCGGAGCTCGGACCGGTGGTCGTCGGACATCCTGTGACACGGCTCGCCGACGCCGGCTGGTACGAACTCTGGCTCGCCTCGGCCTCGCCGGAGGCGCTGATCGTCGCCTACGCGGACAAACGGGCCGGCCAGCGCCTCGAGTCGATGGACTCGCGGTTCGAGTCCTGGGAGCGCCGCTACCCCCCGACGGAACGTCCGGGACGCGCCCGTGGCACGTGGACCGCGGAGACTCTGGCCGAGGTGCGGCGCCGCGCCGAAGAGATCGAGCGGCGAGCATGCGCCCTGGCCGGCGTGGCACCGGCCGAGGTGCGGCGCCTGGGGTGGACGGGCCGCGCCATCGCGGATGTGAGGGCTCGGGCGGCCGAGGGCGGCGGCCGCCCATCCGCCGCCCACCAGGCGCGCCCTGCCGCCCATCGCGGCGCCGGTCGTGAGGCCCCGGCCTGATGGCCCCGACCGCGCCGCTCGGCTACTACTGGGGCGACGACGCCTACGGCGTGGCTCGGGGCCCCGGCGCGCTTGCCGATAGGATCGCCGGCGATGGCCCGCCGCTGGACCGCGTCCGGCTCGCCGGATCCGCCACCAACGCCGATGAGATCGCCGAGAAGGTGGCCACGGCAACGCTCTTCGGCGGCGGCACTCTCGTGGTCGTGGCCGAACCCGGGCCGCTGGTCGCCACCAAACTGCTGGCGGCACGGCTGGCCGAAACCCTGGCATCGGTGGCGCCGGGCAACGGGCTCGCGTTCCTCGACACCGTCGACGGCACGGCCCGTCGACCCGCGTCGCTGGAGAATCTGCGAAACGCGGTCGCGGCGGCGGGAGGCGAGATCCGCGAATTCCGTGCGCCGACCCAGGATGGCATGGCCCGCTGGATCGCCGATCGCGCCCGCGAGCGCGGGATTGGAATCACGCCCGCCGCAGCTGCCGAACTCGGTCGTCGCATCGGAGCCAACGTTCGCGAAAACGATGTCAACCGCAGCCGTCAGGGCGAGCTGGCGGTGGCCGAGCTCGAGAAGCTGGCGATCTACAGGCTCAACGGCCAGGTCGGGCCGGATGACGTCAAGGCGCTCGTCGCCGACGCCGTGCCCGGATCGACGTGGGCCTTCCTCGATGCGGTCGGTCTGCGGCGTGCGCGGGAGGCCGCCGAATTGGCCGATCGGCTCGACGCGATCCCCGGTCCTGTGCTCGTGGTCCACCTCCATCGTCGCATTCGTGAGCTGATCGAGATCCTCGATCTGTTGAACAATGGGACTCCGGCCGCGGTCCTGGTGCGGACCCTCAAGCTCAATCCCTACCGGGCGGAGAAGCTCGCCGAACAGGCTCGGGCGTGGACGCTGCCGGAGCTGGACGCCGCACTCGCCGGGCTGCTCGAGCTTGACGCCACGCTCAAGGGCCACGCCGGCGGCGGCGAGATGCGCCGCCGAGCTGCCGTCAGCCTCTGGATCGCCGAGAAGGTCAGGCGGCCCGGAGGACGTTGAAGGCGGCCAATGACTGCCGCCCGCCGATCAGTGTTCAGTCGGTCCCGGCCGCTTCCGGAGCGCCGTCGGATCGAGCCCGCAGATGGAAAGAGACGCCGTAGACGTCGCCGTCCGGATCCACCCGCGGGGCCACGGTCATCCGCCAATCCTCGCCGCCGTACCGGATCCAGCGCGCCAGGGGCTTGCCCCGCGACAGCACGGCATCGAGCAGAGCGAAGGCGGCGGGAGGAAGGTCAAGCAGGCTCTCGCGCGCCGGCATCCCCACGGACCTGGCCCCAAAGGCGCCGATGAAAGCTGGATTGCCGTAGACGACGATGTGGCCCGGGCCGCGGCACATCCCGGCAGGACGCCGGAAGGCGGAATCGTCATCGGGAAGGGAGGTTTCAGCGGCTCGATCCGGGTCACTCACGGGGTCGATTGTGCGCCGACCGCGCAAGCCGGGCGATCAGCCGAGCCGGGCGGGGCGCGTCGCAGCGCAAGTAGCGACGGCAGGATAGCAGCGCCGGGAATCAGTCGGCGCTCGACCAGGCCTGTTCCTGGACGACGAGATCACTCTCGATGGCGAAGACGCAGCGGCCCTGGCCCAGATCGAGCAGTTCGATCAGCTCCGGGTCGATGTACAGCTGGTGGCAGTCTTCGCACAGCCCGCCTGGGATGCCAAAGCACAAACGCTCGCTTCGGTCCGGCAGCCGGAAAGTGGTGTCGAAGCGCGTGCTCACCAGGCGCCTCCCGCAGCGAGGGCAGCGTTCGCGGGCCCGAGTCATCGCATCCGACCTCACACGTGGCGGTCATTCGACCGCTTCGATGGTGGAGATCCTAGGGGCGAGGTCCGACGCGGCATATGACTCACTCGTACCGCTTCGACGGTACTCAGGCCGTAGTCTCGATAGAGGGGTCCACCGGTGGGGTAGGTACTAATCCGAACGCAGCGTGCGCTCCGTCACCGACCGAGTCCGCCCTGTTACCCATGCCCCGAACGATGTAGCCACCCGCGTCGGTAGTGGAGCCGGCGCTACCTCGTGGGCTCCTGGTAGCCTTCTCCAATGGATCGTCGACGCATCGTTGGCATCGGTTTGGGTGCACTTGCCGGAGCCGCCTACGGCACGGGGCCGCTCTTCTTCAAGGCCTATGTCTTCCCGGCTGGCGTGGACTGGATCGCGATGTTGGTGTGGCGTTTCGCTTTCGCCACGCTGGTGAGCTGGCTCTGGCTGCTCGCCCAACCCCGCGCTCGGGCGGCTCTCGGCGACCTGGATCGCCGCACCCTCGCCCGGCTGCTGTTCAATGGGGCGTTCTTCGTCGTCAACGCGAGCGTCTACTACGCCGCCATCGAAAGGATCGACATCTCGCTGGTGGCCCTGTTGATGTCTGCATATCCGGCCTTGGTGGCCGTCCTGTCGCTGCGTCTCGGCTACAAGTTCCAGGGCAGGCTGGCGTGGGGATCGCTCGCCATCGTGATCATGGGGACCGTCCTGACCATCGGCGGTGTGAACCCGAACACAAACCAGGGCGGCATCATCCTCGCCCTGCTTTCCCCCATCGGCTACGCGATCTACATCGTGTTCACCGCCTGGACGGCCGGCGAGCGGCCGGGCCAGACGGCGGACATGAGATCGAAGGGCAAGGGGGCCGAGGTTTCGCCGCCGGTCGCTGGGGCGGTCATGATGACCGGGACCTGGGCCGCATCGTTGGTCATCGGGATCCTTGCTCGCGAACCGCTGCTGCCGACGCAGATCCCCACGGCCGCCTGGCCTGGGTTGATCGGCATCGGCGTATTTGCGGCTGCAGTCGCGATCCAGGCCTTCTATGCCTCGGCCGCCCGGATCGGAGCTGCGCAAGCTTCATTGATGGCGACGGTGGAACCGATCGTGGTGATCCTCCTCGGGATCACTTTCCTCGGCGAGGCATTCTCGCCGATCCGGGCGCTCGGCGCCGCGATCGTGCTCACGGGAGTTCTGCTGGCTCAGTTCTCCACGCCTTCCGAGTCCCGTCCCGTGGTGCTGGAGGAGATCTGACCGCCGGGCCGCCCGGCCGAACCGGTGCAGGGACGAACCGCTCCGGTGCGCTCGAGAAACGCCAGGAGCGGGGGAGCACATTCGGCGCGGAAATCGCTACGCTTCGTGCTGATGAGGCCGGCTACGTCACTCGGCCCACTTCGGAGTACCAGCCAAACATGGCGATCCTATACAGCCAGGTCGAGCGGATGCGCAATGCCCGAGACAATCTCGTCCGAATTCGTGCCCGGGTCGAGCTGAGCGCGCCACCGCCCGAGGAGCTGCCGCGCCGCCGCGAGTGGATCGGCCGCGAAGTCCTGGCCCACATCGACGAGATGCTCCCCTACTGGCAGGGCGAGATCGAGCGCGTGATCTCCGGACCGCTCGAGCCGGTGCCATTCGGCCGCCAGCCCAACGACATGGTTCGGATCCTCACGGTGGATCGGGACCGAACGCTGCCCGTCTACGAGCTGTACGCGCGTCTCGACAACTCCCTCGAACGCGTCCTCAGGCGGTTGCTCGAGCTCGACGAGCGCCAGGCCGCACGGCGCGGTCTTCACAAGCAGCGCGGGGAGATGACCGTCAGGCAGATCGTCGACACGATGCTGGCCGGCCACATCGAGGAACACTGCAAACAGCTGATCGCCGTGATCGAAGCCGAGGCGGCCGTTCGGGCCTGACCGCGGCGCCCGCGTCGCGGCGTGGCAGCGCACCGGGCGCCTCACGGGCGGACTAATGGCCGCGCAGGCGGCGGCCCTCTTCCTTGACGATCGCGCGGAGCATGAAGCCGACGTTGGCCGGCCGTTCGGCCAGCCGGCGCATGAAGTACGGATACCACTCGATCCCGTAGGGAACGTAGATCCGCACCGTGTAACCGCGGTCGATGAGCATCCTCTGCAGGTCGCGCCTGATGCCGTAGAGCATCTGGAACTCGAATCGGTCGCGGCCGATCCCTCTGCACTCGGCGAAGTCGATCGCTCTGGCGATCAGCTTGGGGTCGTGCGTAGCCAGGGCCGGGTGCACGTCCGCCAGGAGAAGGCGCTCCATCAGTCGGGCGTAGTTCGCGTCCACCGAGACTTTGCTCTGGTAGGCAACGCTGCCGGGCTCGGCGTATGCACCCTTGCACAGCCGGACGCGGCCGTCGGCGGCGATCAACGCGTCGACGTCCGCGGCGCTGCGGCGGAGCGCGGACTGGATTACCACGCCGACCTGTGGGTACGCGTCGTGCCCCGCCCGCCAGATCTCGAGAGTGGCGTCGGTCTGGGTATGATCCTCCATGTCGAACCGAACGAAGCCACCGGCGCCCCGGACCGCCTCGACGATCCGCATCACGTTGGCCCGGGCCACTTCCGGGCTGATCTCCAGGCCCATCTGCGTCAATTTGAGGCTGACGTTCGGGTCCAGGCCGCGTTCCGAGAGCGCGGCGATGGTCGCGAGGTACCTTTCCACGGCCGCGGACGCCTGCTCCGGCGAGGCGACAGATTCCCCGAGAACGTCGACTGTCGTCCTGAGACCGGCCTCCTTCAGCGCGGCTATCGCGGGCAGAGCCTGGTCCAGAGTCTCGCCGGCCACGAACCGTGCCACCACCGGGCGGGTCAGCGGGCTGCGGACTGCCAGGCGGGCGAGGGACCGTCGATGCGAGAGCGAGATCAGCAGCGAACGCATCGTTCGGTTCGGCATCATGCGGACGCTCTCCGCGAACCCCATTTGCTCAGTCCTCCCGCTTTCTATCGGAATCGTCTGAGGTTTCGGCGGCCGCCGCCTGACGCGCGAAGTCCGCGACCTTGGCGGCTTCGTCGCGCTGGAATGCCTCGAGCCGTCCTCGGCGGTGAGCGTCGACTGCGGCGCGAATCGCCTCGATCGGAGGCGACCCGAGCATCTTGCCGCCGGCGTCGCGGTAGATCCTGCACCCGAGCGCGACGGGAAGCCCGGGCTGGGGAACGACATCCTCACCGTCTATGCGGATCGTCGGCGAACCCTGAAAGCCGAGGAACTCGGCGTCGTCCGGGCTGGCCAAGAAGACCACCTGGATCGGCACCTCGATTATGCCCCGGCGAAGAACCGTCTCGAGGTCGCGGTAGGCCTGATCTAGGTGCGGACAGTCCTCGACCACCAGCAACTCAACTCGAAGGTCTGCCACCGCGGCAGCCTACATCGGCCGAGCGAAAGCCGTGCGGCATGCGCGATGAGCAAGGACACGGGCCACCGGCGCGCGTTGCCTGAGCCCGAAGGCAGGGTCAACCCGGCGACTGAACGGTCCCGATCCACGGTCCGATCAGCCTGGCGCGGGTCTCGTCGTCCAGCCGGCTGCCCAGCGCTACGGCGAGGGCCGCGTCGACGATCGCTTCGCCCGCGTCTGCCTTGATCTGCAGCCAGTCCAAATCGTCGACTAGCTGGTACGGAATCGAGTTGTTGCCGCGCGTCGCCCATCTGAGGGCCTTGTTGCGAACCCGAGCGATCTCCCCGGCCAATCCCTCCCGAGCCCCCAC
>JBIOII010000099.1:0-7538 GCA_044449785.1 Candidatus Limnocylindrales bacterium | reverse complement strand
GGGTGGGCGTGGGTGCCGGCGTCTGCGAAGCCGAGCCGCATGCCGAGAAGAGGATCGCGCTCCAAAACGCGATCAGGACCAAACGACGCACTGGGGAGATCCCTCGCTTCGATTTCAAGGTGACGGTGGTCTTGCCAGATGGCAAATACAACCCGCGAAGGAGGTAATTCTCGGTGGTCGCAGCGCCTTCTGCTCGCCCATCGTGCGCGCGGCGGGCGTCACTCTCGGCGGCGCGCATTTCACGCTCAGGCCGGCGACCCGCGCCGCCCGCTACCGCGGTCTACTCCGCCGCGGCGGGCCTTTCCACCACCGCGTCCACGATCCCGACGACCAGGGTCCGGATCGGGGCTCCCGGCGCGTTCAGCACCTGGCGGGCCGAGTTGCCCTCGTCGAGGATCAGGACCGTCTCCCCGGCCCCGGCGCCGACCGTGTCCACGGCAATGAGGTAGCCACCCGCGGGCCGACCGGACGGGTCGACGAGGTCGCAGAGCAGCAGTGTCCGGTTGTCGAAGTCGGGCGCGTTGACCGTCGAGACCACCGTGCCCACGACACGGCCCAGCTTCATGGCTCTTGCCCGGCGAGCGTGGAGACTGCCTCCACGATTCCCACGATCGCGTGGTCCACCGGGACGAAGGGGTCCGGCATCGCCTGAGCGGCCTCGCGGGCGGCCACGAAGTAGACGATCTCACCGGGGCCGGCCATGTGGGTCGCGTCGCCGGCAACCAGCTGGCCGCCGGTCGGCTCCAGCGACCGGTCGAGCGGCTGGATCACGAGGAGCTTCACGCCCTCGAGTCCGGGCGCCTTGACCGTGGCGACGACGGTGCCGATCACCCGGGCGAGCTGCATCGTCTACCGCCCCGACCGGGGCGCGGTGCCCGTGTCGCGCACCCGCGCCGCAAAGCGCGCGTCGGCGGCGAGGTTGTCGGCCATCTCCCGGTGGAGTTGTGGGATGACTCGCGCCATAACGCCCGCGGTTCCGGCGATGCGCCCGGTCCCGATCTCCACCGCCGCCTCGACGTCGGAGACCGTACCGTCGAACAGGAGATAGCCCTTGCCGCCAAGGTCGTCGGCGAGCCGCAGCTCCACGAGGCGCACCCGGGCACCCTTGAGCCCCGCGTCGGCGGCCTCGATTATCGCGGCGACGGTTGCGGTCTCGATCACGCCGAGGGCCTCGCCAGCGGCCTCCCGGCACCTGCCGACGATGGCGGCGACGAGCTCCGGGTGGGCGTCCGGGAGGAAGACGACATCGAGGATGGCCGACCCGCCGACTTCGCGGCCCGCCTCCAGCGCCTCCTCGACGTCCCCGACGCTGCCTCCGACGAGGACCAGGTACTTCCCGGGATGGACAGTGCCGGCCCGCAGGACATCGATCGGGGCGCGTTTTGCCATCGCGTCGCCGGCGGCGATGCCGGCCGCGATTGAATCGAGTTCGAGGAGTGCGAGGGCCGGTTCGACCGCAGTGCTCGATGGCATCGTCAGACGATCCGCAGCGCGCCGACGACGGTGATCCGCCGCTCGCGCGAGAAGGTTCGCGGCCGCGTCAAGCCATCGCCGGACGGGCTGGCGATCGAGAACGAGGTGAAGCCCTCGCCGCCCTCGCCGAGGCCGGCGTAGTTGGGGCCGTTGGTCACGAAGATGCTGCAGTTCATCGCTCGGGCCATCTTTGTGATGGTGTCGACGTTGGTCGAGTGGATGGACGCCGTGTGACGGAACCCGTGCTCTGCGCGGACGGCCAGATCTATCGCCTGCTCGACAGTGCCCAGCCGCACGATCGGGAGCAGCGGCATCATCTGCTCGGTCCAGACCAGGCTGTGGTCGCGCGGCACATCCGCGATCAGCAGGCGCGGCGCGGGCTCGGCCTGGACGCCTATCTCAGCGAGCATCTTCGACGCATCCTGACCGATCCAGGCCGGGTTCATGACGCCGGGCTTCCCGGGCTGGCCGAGCTCCTTGAACACAACCCGCTCCAGCCGGCGGAGCTCGTGCTCCTTGAGCAGGTACGCGCCGTTCTGGATCATGGCCCGGATCAGGCGATCGGCCACGGTGTCCACGACGAGCACGAGCTTCTCGTCGATGCAGACGATGTTGTTGTCGAACGAGGCGCCGCGCACGATGTCGCGCCCCGCGCGCTCGATGTCGGCAGTCGCGTCCACGACGGCGGGTGGGTTGCCGGGGCCGGCGGTGATCGCGCGCTTGTCGGACTTGAGCGCCTCGCGCACGACCGCGGGCCCGCCCGTGACGAGCAGCACCCGGACGCTCGGGTGATACATCAGTGTGCGTGCGGTCTCGATGGTCGGGTTCGCGGCGGCCGAAACGAGGTTTGGAGGCCCTCCGGCGCCGACGATTGCCCGGTTGATGAGCCTGATCGTTTCCGCCGAGCATCGGTTCGCGCTCGGGTGGGCGTTGAAGACGACCGAGTTGCCGGCCGAGACGATGCTGATCGTGTTGTTGATGATCGTCGAGGTTGGGTTGGTTACCGGCGTGATGGCGGCAACGAGGCCGAATGGGGCGAACTCGGTGACCATCATCCCCGCGTCGCCGGTCGCGGCTTGGACCTCGAGGTCCTCCGGCCCCGGCGCCTTGGAGGACACCAGTCGGTTCTTGACGACCTTATCCTCGACGCGCCCAAGGTGCGTCTCCTGGTGGGCCATCCGTGCGAGCTGCTCCGAGTGATCGAGCATCGAGCGGCGCACGGCTTCGATGATCACTTTGCGGCCGGCCAGGCCCTGGACCTGGAATTCCCGGAACGCCAGCGCCGCCGCGGCGACGGCCTCGTCGATGGTGGCGTGGATGCCGTCGCCCAGCTCGGCGGCCGCGGCCGTCGTCAGCTCGGCCTCGGCTCGCAGACCCTCGCCGGGCCGCGCGTCACCGGCCGCGTTCACGCGGCGTCGCACCCGCTCGATGATCTCGCTGATTTCGCGCTGGTCGAGCTCGCTCATGGTCGTGCCCGCTACTTGCGGTATACCTCCGTCCCGCCGATCTCCCACGTGTCCACGATGGCCATGATCACGGCGTCGCAGGGCCGGTCGCGCGTCGTCTCCGTCTGACGGGCGGAGCTGCCGGTGGCGTAGAGAACGACCTCGCCGACGCCCGCACCGACTGTGTCGGCGGCGACCACGTAACCCCCGGCCTCCCGGTTCTCCGCATCGAGCTGGCGCACTACGAGGAGCTTCCAGCCCTCCATCAGCGGC
Source organism: Candidatus Limnocylindrales bacterium (assembly GCA_044449785.1). Classification (GTDB taxonomy): domain Bacteria; phylum Chloroflexota; class Limnocylindria; order Limnocylindrales; family CSP1-4; genus Fen-1039. Next base: position 4,347 of record JBIOII010000099.1, on the reverse strand, counting down.
TCTTTGCGACTCGCGACCACGGTTCCGGTTACCCGTCCAAGGAGCATCTCGTCACCGCCTGTATCGAGCGCGCGCGCCGGCACGGGGCCGGCGCGCCGCCACTCGCGTCTACTTCTGGCCGGCCTCTGCCTTTGCCTCGTCGAGCCGCCCGAGCGGCAGAACGAGGTCGACATTGACGTGCGGCCGGGCGATCACATGGCTGGCGACGACCTCGCCGACTTTTGCGGCGTTCCGGACGCCGGCGTCGACAGCCGCCTTGACGGCGGCGACGTCGCCGCGCACTACGGCGGTCACGTACCCGCCGCCGGTCTTCTCGTAGCTGACCAGCTCCACCTTCGCCGCCTTGACCATTGCGTCGGCGGCCTCGACCACTGCCGCGAACCCGCGGGCTTCGATCATCCCAAGCGCTTCTGCCATCGACCTTGTCTCCTTCTCGGTCGGCGCATCGACCTTCCGGTCGCCGCCGTCACTGTTATGCCTTGGCTTCGCGTCCTTCGAGTCCCTCGATCGCCGCCAGGGCGGCGCGCCAGCCGACGTCGATGTCGCGCTCTTCGCCGCCCAGGTAGACCCGGCCCATCGATCCGAAGGACCGAACTTCGAGGATGTTGATGTGAGCGGCCTTCTCCGCCTCGTTGGCCGCGAGTGCGGCGTAAGCGGCCGGTTCGAGTTCCAGCACGTAGAGCGTCTGGCCGGGGATCAGCATCTGGCCGTGACGCGTCCGGTTGATCAGCTGAGCCTGGTGGTCGTCGATCCGGCGGATGATCTGCGACGACAGGACGTGCGGCTTGATCCGGTCGGTCTCGGCCAGGCCGATATCGGCCAGGATCGCGGCGCCGGCGGCGCGGACCTCGGCCTGCGACGGCGAGTGGATCTCGAGCATGCCGTAGTAGCGCTCGATGATCTGCATCCCGGGCTTCACGGTCGTCGACTTGAGCGCCACGTCCGTCAGCCTGTTGATCTCGATGCCGGGCGAGATCTCGATCTCCAGCGAGGCGTCGCCGGCGAGCGGCAGGAATCCCTGCGCGACGGTCCCCAGGAAAGCGGCGTACTGGGCCTGGAGGCTGTCCAGGAACACGTACGCCCGAAGGTCAATATTGCCCATGTGCGCCCTTCTCTCCCGTGACGATCTTGACGCCGGCGGAAGCCCCGATCCGGGTCGCCCCGGCTGCGATCATGTCCTGGACGTCCTCGGCGGTGCGGATGCCGCCCGAGGCCTTGACGCCCATCTTCGGGCCGACGGTCTCGCGCATCAGGGCCACGTCGAAGACGGTTGCCCCGCCCTTGGCGTACCCGGTGGACGTCTTGACGAAGTCCGCTTTCGCCTGCTGGGCGAGGCGGCACGCGATCACCTTCTCCTCGTCCGTGAGGAGACCCGTTTCGATGATCACCTTACAGATGGTGCCGGCCTCGTGGCATGCGTCGGCGACGCGGGCGATGTCCTCGCGGACTTGGGCCTGCATCCCGCTCTTGAGCGCGCCGATGTTGATGACCATGTCGATCTCGCGGGCGCCGTCCCGGATCGCCCTGCGCGCCTCGAAGACCTTGATCTCCGTCGGCGTGGCTCCGAACGGGAACCCCACGACGGAGGCGACCCCGACGTCCGAGTCGCGCAGATCGTCGGCCGCGCGGCGAACCCACGTCGGGTTGACGCAGACCGCGGCGAAACGGAACTCGGCGGCCTCCGAGCACAACTTGTCGATGTCGGCGACCACCGCATCCGGCCGGAGCAGCGTGTGATCGATATAGCGGGCGAGGTCCGTGGGGACGTCGGCCGCGTGGCCGTGGTACTCGACGCGCGATGCGCCGCCGGCCACGACGTCGCGAACCTTCGTCGCGCATTGGGCGGCGCAGCCGCCGATGCAATTGGCACAGGGGCCGCCCGGACCTCCGGTCGCGTCGGGCCCGCTCAGCGACGCGAGCACCTGGCTTGTGATCCTTTCGACGAGCTCGTCGCGGGTGTACTTGGCCTCCGTCATCCCCGAACCTCACCGGCCGCAGCCATGTAGCGGCGCTCGATCGCCGTGATCTTCTCGACCCGCGCGGCATGACGCCCCGGGGCCCATTCCGTGCCGAGCCAGGCCCGCACGATCTCGATTGCCAGTCCCTCGCCGATGAAGCGGGCGCCCAGGGTGAGGACGTTGGCGTGGTTGTGCTCGCGGCTGTTCCGCGCGCTCGAAAGGTCGTGGCAGAGGGCGGCCCGGATGCCCGGCACCTTGTTGGCGACCATGCACGAGCCGATTCCGGCGCCGTCCAGGATGATTCCCCAGCGGCAGGTCCCGTCCGCCACCAGGCGGGCGACGGCATGGGCGATGTCGGGGTAGTCCACGGGCTCGCTGCCGTGAGTGCCGCAGTCTTGAACCGCGAAGCCGGACTCGGACAGCATCTGCCCGATCACATCCTTGAGCGCGGAGCCGCCGTGGTCGGCGCCGATGGCGACGGCGACGCGCTCGGAACCCGTGGGGCCCGCCGGAGAGGCGGCCGGGCTGGGCGAGTTCTCCGCTGCGGCCGTCTCGCTTCCAGCCAGCGAGGCATCGACGATCCCCCGGACCATTTCGCGTACGTCGTCCGCGGATGGCGATGCAGGACCGCGTTGGTCACGCATGGTCGATCACCCAGACGGCCGTCTCCTCGTCCGTCACCATGACGTTGACGCAACCCGACCGCAGGGCGGCCAGGGCGATCGGGCCCCGGCCCGGTCCCGCCGCGACACCCACGGTCAGCGCCTTAGCGCCTAGCTCTTCGAGCGGCAGCCCGATGGTCCGTCGGTCCAGCGACGGAAGGGCGATCTGTCCGTCGAGCGAGAGGAACCGCCCCAGGACGTCACCCACCGCGCCGGCGTTCGCAAGCGCCGCGAGGTCGGGCTCGCCGATGAAATTGGACGCGACGTGGACGCTGTCCCGACCCAGGACGCCCATGCTGAAGACTGCCGTCTGGGCGGCGCGCGCGGCGGCGAGCGTCTCGCCAACCGACGGGTCTTCCTCGAGTGCTTCGCGGAGTTCGGGTGAGCCGACGATCGCCGGGGCGGCCATGAGCTGGATCGCCGCGCCGGTGGTGAGCCCGAACTGCTCCACGACCTCCTGGGCACGAGTGGGGCGGGCGGAGCGCGACATCGCGCCGTTGAGCTGCACGATCTCGGACGCGACCGTCCAGCCGGGGCGCAAGTGCGCGGCAACCTCGAGCATCGTGCGTCCCCAGGAAACGCCGATCGCACCGGTCGGCCGCAACGTTGTCAGGTGAGCGGCAGCGGCCCCGGCGACTCGCTCGCGGGCGAGAAGCTCCTGGTCGGCGGCGGAAGCGGTAGGCGGCACGTCGACGACCACCGCGCTGCGCAGCCCGAACCGACCGACGAGAGCGTCCTCGAGCTGCACCAGCCGCACATCGGGATGGACGATCTCGATCCGGACGGCCGACTCGCGCAGGGCGCGATCCAGGAGGCGGCCGACTTTGAAGCGGCTCACGCCCAGCCGCTCGCCGACCTGGTCCTGGGTCAGGTGCAGCCGGTAGTAGAGCTGGGCGGCGCGAAGCATCAGCCGGGTCTCCAGACCCAGCACGTCCTGCCCGATGATCGCCGCGCCGACGCTCATGCTCAAATGTGCAAAGGAGCGCTCATATGTTCAAGACTACGCGACCGGGGACGGCGCTGTCAATAGTGCGGAGATGCCATGGCCTCTCTACCCAGGGCCGCTTGACAACCGGCTATCGCTGAACTGTCAGGCGACCGATCAGGTTGCGAACCGATTCGGCGATCCCCAGGCGCGGCGATTGACTGAGCTTGCGGTTGTCGCCCGAGTCGATGGCCATGATCAACCGATCCACCAGCCGCTCTATGTCACTGGCGGCTTTGGAGTTCGGATACCTCTCGACGACCGACCCACCGTCGTTGGATGCCTGGGTGAACAGCATCCCGGCGGATCGGATACGAGCCAGGGTGGGAAGCGCGACGGTTCGCTCGACGCGCGATGGGGAGACGCCGCTGTTGGCGCGGTTCATGACCATCACCAGCCGCTCGCGCATCTCCATCGCCGTTGCGACCTCGCGGAACTGCACTGCCGCCAGAATGCACGGCAGGTCCGGGGTCACCGGGACGAGGATCCTGTCGCCCAGATAGAACAATGCCAAGTTGAGAGGGCCAAAGTCGGGATGCAGGTCGAGAATTACGAAGTCGTAGAAGGCACGGGCCGCGGCGGCGGCATCGGCAACTCGCGTCGGCTCGAGTACCTCGGTATGCAACGGGTTCGTAGCCAGGACGAGAACGTGCAGGCCGCTGGGGTGGGGGATCGCGACTTGCGCGAATGAATGGCTGGTCCCCGTCCTATCGTCCTCCCGCCATGCGTCGGCCAGGGTCCC
>JBIOII010000098.1:0-7539 GCA_044449785.1 Candidatus Limnocylindrales bacterium | reverse complement strand
CGCCTGCAGCCTCCGGCGCGCTCACCCCGTCCTAGCCTGCCGGGAGAAGCGGTCGATACCCGATGCCGGGCGGCTGCCGCATCGCATCGCATCGCATCGCATCGCATCGCGGAGCGTTGTAGCAGGCGGCCACGGTCTTGGGTGGCCGCGGCGCCGAAAAGGCTGGGTGTCGTCCCAAGCACGAAATGGGAATTGGAGCGGGAGACGGGTCTCGAACCCGCGGCGTAAGTGGTCGCTGCTAGGCTCGCCCCGGCCCCCGCTCCGCTGGTCGGCGACCATCCCGCTCCGTTACCGATGGTTCCCAACCGCCTATACGGGTCTAGAGTGTTCCCGGCGTCCCATTGACAAGGAACAGGCGGCGAACCATGGACGAGACGGAGTACCTGGCCGAGTACAAGCGGATCAGCATCGAGATCAGAAGGCGAGCCGAAGCCCTGGCTCAGATCACCGGCCCGGTGCCGCCGAATACGGCGGAGTTCTTCCGTCTGCTAGGTGATACCAGGCAGCTCAGCGAGGACCTGGACCACCTCGTGCGTGGCTGGCCCGCGATGGCATTGGCAACCGACGCGCATGCATACCGACAAACCCAAGCGCACACCTAGGCGAGTCGCAGCGTCAGTTCACCGTCTCCTCGATTCTTGAGGAGATGGCCGGATTCCTCAAAGCGGGTCAAGAGCCGACCTGATCGGCACCGGGCCGGGATCGCCGGCAGCCGGAGCGGAGGCCGCTCTAAAGACTAGCGACAGGCGCCCATCGGGCCTTGTGTTTCCGCAGGTCCGGGTGGGCGTCGGTCCGGCGGCCTGGCTCGCACTAAGGGTTGAGGGGCCAGCCGGTTTGCCACCGCCGACCCACATCGTCGACACCATGACTCCATCGTGCTCAGTGGACCTAACTACATGTTGGGCCGCGCGACGTCCGGTCGCGAGGATGTCCACCGAGGTTACGCGGCGCCCCTTCCGGCGAGCTTTCGGGCCCATGTCGCCGCCCCTGAGGCGGTCACCTGCTGGGTTTTGCCGTCTAGGATGATGAGCGGCGAGCTCGCGCGAGGGACGTGGGACGGGACCAACTCGAGAGCCACGCCGCCTGGGGCCGGCCCGCGCCCAATTTCGGTCTCGAACTCCTTTGCGAGGGTGCGCAGGATCCTGTTCGAGCCGGCGATCAGGCAGGCTGTGCACATGCACACAGCAATGGTGTGGCCGGGTTTCTCGAAACGCAGGTGGCCGTAGTAGGTGGCGGTGCCGTAGATCAGCGCATACGGAGCACCGGAAACCTGGCTGACCTTCTTGAGCGCCGCGACGGGCAGGTAGCCGTAGACCTCCTGGATCTCTTCGAGGATCGCGATCATCTGAGCCTGATCCCAGTCGTATTTCTCGAGGATGGCATCGATAGGAGCCGTGTCGATGGCGTCGAAGTGCGTATATGCCGGGTCCGGCACCGGCCGGCCCGACTTTCGCAGGGCGGACTTCTCGCGCCGCTCGGCGTACTGCTCGGCCGCTCCCCAGTGGACGTGGAAGCGGCCCAGGGTGTCGAAGCCGCCCATGTCGATGCACTCGACCGGGCAGGCCATGGCGCACTGGAAACAGGTTTCACATTTGACGTTGCCCAGCTCGTCGTAGAGCAGCTGCAGCCGGCCACGGAAGCGGACGGCGACATCCGGCTCGGTCTCGGGGTACTGGATCGTGGCCTTTGGCGCGAAGAAGCGGCGCAGCGTCAGCGCCATGCCCTTTGCGATGCCGAGACCCGGAACGAAACTCATCGCGCGATCGCCGGTTCAGGGGGACGACGGCAGTGTCCGTCACGAACACGCCAGGAGCGAGGCCGGCCCCGCAGCCATTCCAGACTACGCCGTCCGGCGCACATGTGGTGCAGGTAGGCCCAAGCTGGGCGCCGCTTGGCCCTCGCTCCGCCAGTCGCCGACGATCCCGGCTCGAGTGTCGGGCCGATTGGCAGTCTTCAGAAGCCCGGCCAGCCGGGCGACAGACCGAAGTAGGCAAGCGGATCGAAGTCGGACGGCTCGCCCGTGAGTTGAGCCGTGGTCGGGTCGATCGCGACATGTGACCAGGGCACCGGTGCGACAAAGCGCAGGTCGGGCGGCGACCACGGGTTGAGCCAGACAGCCGGACGAAGCGCGGCGACGCGTTCAGGCCATGCGTTCCGGGCAACGATGAGGCCCGAAACGCGGGTGTTCTGTTCGCCGCCGGCACCCATGAACAGGCCGGCACGAAGACGGAAGACCTCGACTGGATCGTCCTCGTTCCCCGAGACACGGACGGCAACGGGGCCGAGCAAAGCGTCGGTGAGGTCGTCCCTGTCGGCGATGGTCGTGTTGATCGCGAGCGCGATGAGGTACGGCTTGCCGAGCCTGCCGTACCGTGTGGCCTTTTCGTGGAGCCTCTCGCGCATCGGCCCAGCCAGATCCGAGCTGCCGGACACGCCAGAGGGCGCCGAGAGGAGAGGGCCACCGGGAACTCCCCGAACTCTGGGAGATTTCGGGTAGGCGGTAAGCTCGATCGTCCAGTCGAGGTCGCGCCATTCGGTGACCGTGACGAGCGGCGTCGTGTCCGGGTCGAACTCATCGAGCCAGGCCGTCACGTCGTGGCGCAGTCGTTTGAGTGGCGGGTCCGCCGCGCCTTCGGCTATGAACTGGATGCCCAGCCAGAAGTTAGGGTGCGGGCGCTCGTTGAGGTAGTCGTACGTATTCTTGTGACGACGTTCGCCCGCCCGGATCTCGTCCTCGAGGACCGCGAGCGCCTCCACGTAGAACTCGTGGCCGCGGCCGCGCGCCAGGAAGTCGGGGTGGTTCTCCGACTCCGCGACATCAGGCTCGATGTCGAGCTCGTAACCGGCACGCCGCAAGGACTCGTGAAGATAGAGCTCCCAGAAGGCGCCGACCCACGTGTTGTCGTCCGTCGAGCCGAGCCTCGCGTGGAGGTCGCGGCGCCCCTTTCCTCGGGAGACCCGGCAGAACCATTCGTTGATGAGCGACCGGATGTTGTCGCAGGCCGGACTCGGGCACCGATCGTAGAAGTCGCGGAGGCTTTCTTTGTAAGCCTTCGGCCGTCCGTCGGTTCGTTCGCCGGCCTCGAAGATAATGTCGTTCGCCGACTCCGGCATGGGAGCCCCGTTTGCGTTCGCCTGTGCCGCGTCGACAGCTGTATGCAGCGGTGGCGTTGCGGCAAGCTTCCCACGGCGTCGGGAGGCGTCAAGCCGCACCTCGGAGTCAGCCCGGCCGATTGTGGGCGAGTACGCAGACCGCTCAGCGTCGGCCGTATGCCATGCAGGCGCTGTCCAAACTGCGCTGAGGCCTTCGATCGTTGTTCCGAATTCCTCGCCGCCTAGGCCCAGTCCCGATCGCACACGATGGCAGCGTCGTGATGGCATCGAGTGGCTCGAATGATCTCAGCGAACGCGAGCGTGAGATCCTGCCGCTCATCGCCGAGGGCAAGACAAACAAGGAGATCGCCGCAGCCGTCTTCCTCTCCGACAAGACGGTCAAGAACTACGTCAGCTCCATCCTTGTCAAGTTGAGCCTCGATCGACGAGCGCAGATTCCTGCGTTCTTCGCTCAGCATGATGTGCGGCGGTCACAGGAGTAGCTTTCGGAAACCGACACGAGCTGCTCATCGTGTGCGTTGACCGTCAGGTCGGAGGCGAGCGCCTAGCGCCAGACGTCGCCGAAACCGCGGATCAGTTCGATCACGAAGGAGTATGCGAACTTGGCCGCCGCCAGCATGTCTCCAAGTGGAGAGCCGCGGACCTGCCGTTTGTAGCTCGAGATCAAAACCCCTGCCAGTAGCGCGGCTGCGACTGCGGCGATGACGGGTGGCCATCCGGCTAACGTCATGAGCGGGACCATCAGAGCGACGGCGATAACGACCGCGATCCATTGCCCAGTCCTCGAGTGGAGAAACCAGCCGAGTAGAGCCTGCCCCTCAGACTGCGTGGCGAGAGGCGCTTGAGAAGAGGCCCGACGTTGGCGCGCGTCATCGCCTGGGGCCGTGTGTTCGTTCGGCGGGATAGCCTGCTCTTTGCCACGTTCGGCGCCGCCGGCCCTTCGTGCCGCATCTCGCGCTCGCTCCAAGCGTTCGCGGTTCACCTGGGCACGAAGGTCCGCGTCCAGAAGAGTGTCCCGGGCCTGGTTCAATGCGACCGAACGGGCTGCGCGGGCCTGCCGATCGGCTTCGCTTGTTGCGTTGTCAGGGTGGCACTGCTTGACGAGGACTCGCCAGGCGGCGTTGATGACCTCGTCGGGCGCGGTCTCGGCAACGCCCAATAGCTTGTAGGGGTCGGGTTCGAGCCCTGTTGGCATCGGCGGGTGCTAGGCGGCCACGGCCTTGGCCCTGACTCGCAAGAGCGTGGCGATCAGCTCGTCCACCTCGGCGGAGGCGAAGAGACCGTCGGGGCCGCGGGGCGTGATGTCGGTGAAGGGCGACTCGTAGAGCAGCGCGGCGGGCATGATGCCGTGCTCGGTCAGGTGATCGACGATCAGGTTGACGAACTCGATCTGGTTGGCGCCGATCGTCTTGCCAGTGAGGAAACCCGCGAGCGCCTCTTTCGCAGCCCCTCGATCCAGACCGACGAGGGAACGGACGAACAGGCCGAGACCGTGGGACTCTTGCTTTGCGCGGTCGATCTGATCGGGTGCACCGACGCCACTCTCCACGAGCATGCGCTCCAGCTCGGCTAGATCGCCGGCCGTCAGCGGTTTGTTCATCCGAAGCTTCCAGATGGCCGTGTGGTCCTGGTGTTCGCGCAGGAAGGCCTGCGCCTTTGCACGGAACTTCTCGAAATCCCAGCCGGCGGCTAGGCCCGGCAAGTCCACTCTCTCTTCCGGACCCATTACGTCTTCGAAGTCCGCGAACACGACACGGCGCTTCGCCTTCTCGATTAGCTTGGCCAGGTCGCGAAGGCGGCGGCGGACCAACTCCAGCATCGGCACGGTCACGTCGACCCACCACTCGTCGGTCTGGACTTCCTGTATCAGCGCCATCTGGGCTCGAACCATCGGGATCGCGGGCTTCTCTTCGAGCAGGCCGGCGATGGCCTTGACCTGATCACGAAGGCGCTCGAAGCCGGGCGCGGACCGAAGCAGCCCCAGCTGCAGATTGAGGATCAGGAGGTCGAACCGCTTGGCCTCTTCGGACTCCGCGTCCAGCTCGGCCGGAAGACCGGCCACTCCGCGACCCAGTTCCCCGATCGCGTCACGAGACAACGTCGCCCAGGCTTCGGGCTTGGCAAACCGCTCCACCAGCCGGCGCTGCGGCCGAACGAGGAAGTTGTCGAGGTTCATCGCGGCGACTTCGCGGTGCAGCGAGGCGGTAAGAGCGCCGCGAACGCCGGCGTCTGTCGTCGGGTCGCCGAAAGGCGCAACGACGGTCGCCGCTGCGGCCGGGCCGGCGACGACGCCGACTCGCCGGTCCAGACCCTCCACCAACTCCAGCCGAGTCACGAACAGCCGCTTGCCCAGCGACTCCCCCGCCGATCCTTCGGTCATCTCCAGGTTCTGGCTGAAGAACTCCAGGTTCCCGCAGTAGTCGAAGAACTGGAAGCAATCCTTGTCCTGCCCGGGCTCGAACAGGTCCGGGCAGAGCCGGGTGCCACGGCCCAGCATCTGCCAGAACTTCGTCTTGGAGCGCACCGGCTTGAAGAAGACGAGGTTCACGACATCGGGGATGTCGATGCCCGTGTCGAGCATGTCCACCGAGATGGCGATGTGCGGCGCCCGCTCTTTGTTCGAGAAGTCGTCGATCAGGCTCTGCGCATACTCGGTCCGGAAGGTGACCGCCCGCGCGAACTCGCCGTGATAGTGAGGGTAGTTGGCGTTGAAACGCTCCGCGATGAAGTCCGCGTGGTCCTGGTTCTTGGCGAAGACGATGGTCTTGCCCAGGCGATCCCCGCCGGCGACCTTCAGGCCGCGCGTCATCAGATGGGCCAATACCTTGTCCACCGTGTCCTTGTTGAAGAGCCACTGGTTGAGCGCGCCGGCATCGATGCGATCCGGGACGGCGCCCTCCTCGTCCCACTCGAGCGCATCCCACTGGTCCTTCTCGTCCTCGGTGAGGTCGTCGTACGTGATGCCCTCGCGCTGGAACTTGAGCGGCACCGACACGGCTTTCGGGGGTACAAGGAAGCCATCGCGCACCGCCTCTCCGAGCGAGTAGGCGTCGGTCGGCACACCGGTCTCGAGGTCGAACAGGCTGTAGGTGTTGCGGTCGACCTCGTCCTTGGGCGTTGCCGTCAGGCCGACGAGCAGCGAGTCGAAGTAGTCGCTCGAGCCGAACAGGACGCCGTCGGGCACGATCACGGCCGCTCGACCGCCGGGCCGCAGGAGGCGCAGGAAGAGCGCCAGGAAGAGCAGTTCGGTCTTCTTGGTCTTTACGATCGCCAGGAGGTCCTTGGCGGTGTTCTCGTAGTCGAGGCTGCCGGCGAAGGGCGGATTGGCGAGGACCAGGGTGTAGGCCTCTTCGTCGGCGGCGTGATCCTGCGCGAGCGAGTCGCGGTATCGGATGTCGGGGTTCTCGACGCCGTGGAGGAGCATGTTCATGCTGCCGATGCGGAGCATGGTGTTGTCGAAGTCGAAGCCGTGGAACATGCCGTCGTGGAAGTGGGCCTTGTGCTTCGCGTCGTGCAGCAGGCCGGGCTGGCTCTTGCGCAGGTATTCCCCGGCCGCAACCAGGAAGCCAGCCGTGCCGCAGGCCGGATCGCAGATGATGTCCGTCGGCTGTGGCGCGGTCATCGCCACCATCAGCGCGATGATGTGCCGAGGCGTGCGGAACTGGCCGTTCTGGCCCGCCGTGGCGATCTTGCCGAGCATGTACTCGTACAAGTCGCCCTTGGTGTCGCGCTCCTCCATCGGCACCTCGCCGAGCAGGTCGACGACCTTGGCCAGCAGCGCTGGAGTGGGGATAGTGAAGCGGGCGTCCTTCATGTGGTGGGCGTAGGTGGACTCGTCGGCGCCCAGGTTCCGCAGGAACGGGAAGACGCTTTCGCTGACGACCGCGTACATCTCGGCTGGCGACAGGTTCTTGAAGCGCGACCAGCGCAGGTCGCCGTAGGGGCGGCCGAGCGAGTCGCTGCCGTCGGGGAAGATGCGGCGCTCGATTGGCTCGTCGAGCCGGGCAGCCTTGTTCTCTGCGTTGATCTGGAGGTCGTCGAGGCGGCGCAGGAACAGCAGGTAGGTGATCTGCTCGATGACTTCGAGTGGGTTGGAGATCCCGCCGGACCAGAAGGAGTCCCAGATCTTGTCGATCTGGCTTCGGAGTTGGCCGGTCAGCATGCGGGAATCCCCCAAGGTCTTCGGCGCGCGGGCACGGTCAGCCCACTGGCAACTACTCTAGCCAGAACGAGACGGCGACGGGAGCCATCTTCAGGTCAGCGGCGGTGCCGGCGAACCATGCGACGATGCGAACATCGTGAGAGATGAGCGGCGGGCCGCATCTCGGGCAGCCACCAAGGCCCAAGCGACGACTCTCTGGCTCCGGCTGGGCAGCCGACGGTGCCCGGTCTGTTCCCTCCGGATACGACAAAAGTCACACCCGG
>JBIOII010000097.1:0-7600 GCA_044449785.1 Candidatus Limnocylindrales bacterium | reverse complement strand
TTCCACGGGGCTGACCAGCGATCAGTTCGCCGAGGGGCTTCTCCAGGAAGAGTCCGTCGCGGTCGTCCCGGGCACCGCGTTCGGCGAGGCCGGCGAGGGCCACGTGCGCTGCTGCTACGCCACCAGCGAGGCCGAGCTCCGTGAGGCTCTCATTCGGATCGAGCGGTTCGTCAAGCGTCGGAGGACCGAGGCGTGACAAGCCCGTCGGTTCCCGCCCGGGGTCGTGCGCTGGAGCGGTACGAGGCCGTAATCGGCATCGAGATCCACTGCCAGCTCAAGACCCTCAGCAAGATGTTCTGCGGCTGCTCAACCGACATCGACGGCGCAGTTCCTAACAGCCGCTGCTGTCCGGTCTGTCTCGGGCTGCCCGGCGTCCTTCCGACGATCAACAAGAAGGCCGTCGAGTACGTAATCGGCACCGGCTTCGCGATCGAAGCCACAGTTGCCCCGGCAACCCGGTGGGATCGTAAGAACTACTTCTATCCCGATCTGCCCAAGGGCTACCAGATCAGCCAGTATCAGCTCCCGCTCGCGGCAAACGGCAAGCTGACGTTCGAGACGAGCGATGGCCCGTTCACGGTTCAGATCCGGCGCGCCCACCTCGAAGAGGACACGGGCCGGCTCATCCATGATGACCTCGACGGCCGGCGCGTCAGCCTGATCGACTTCAATCGGTCGGGCATGCCGCTCATGGAGATCGTGACCGAGCCGGACATTCGCACGGCCGAACAGGCGCGCCGCTATGCCGAGGAGCTCCGTCTTCTGATGCGGACGATAGGCGCCTCCGACGCCGAGATGGAGAACGGCCAGATGCGCGTCGAGGCCAACGTCTCCATCAGGCCCCGTGGCCGAGAGGCTTTCGGGACCCGGATCGAGGTCAAGAACATGAACTCGATGCGGGCGGTGGAGCGGGCCATCGCCTTCGAGATCGAGCGCCAGGCGGCCCTGCTCGACTCCGGCGGCACGATGCGGATGGAGACGAGGGGCTGGGACGAAGGCAGTCAGTCGACCTACCTGATGCGGCCCAAGGAAGAAGAGAACGACTACCGCTATTTCCCCGAGCCGGATCTACCGCCCCTCCTGACCACTCCCGATTGGCTGGCGGAGATCAAGGCGCGCCTCCCGGAGTTGCCTTCCGCGCGCCGGATGCGGTACGGCAAGGTATTCGGGCTTTCCGCGTACGACGCATCGGTGCTGGTCAACGACCCCGCGGCGACGGCCTTGTTCGAGGGTTCCATAGCCGCCGCTGAAGGCGTGCCGGCAAAGCTGCTCGCGAATTGGGTCACAGGGGAATACATGCGCCTCGCCAAGGGCTATACGGCCGGTGGTTCGGCGGACCCGGCCGAGCTGGCGGCCCTCGTCAAGCTGGTTGCCGACGGCGCCATCTCCGGCACGAACGCAAAGGAGGTCTTCGCGGAGCACTTCGCTTCGGGGGCGCCGGTGGCGTCGATCGTGGAAGCCCGCGGCTTCCGCCAGATCTCCGATGCCGGGGCGCTTGGGACCGCGATCGACGAGGTCCTTGCCGCCAACCCGACCGCCGTGGCCGATTATCGAGCCGGCAAGGGCGCGGCCGTCGGCTTCCTCGTCGGGCAGGTCATGAAGGCGACACGCGGCCAGGCCAACGCGGCAATGGTTCAGAGCGTCCTGCGACAGCGGCTTGGCAGGGTCGAGTAGGCGGCGCCGGAGGAGAGGGTATGGGCCTGGTCAACTTGCTCTGCTGGGGACTCGGGGTCGTGCTCATCGTGGTCGGCTACTTGCGTGCGAAGGGGCCGTGGAGCCGTTACCGGGATCTCAAGTCCCAGGAGGCGAACATCGCCCGGTACGAAGGCTGGCGGGGCACTCGGTTGCGCGACGATGGGCCGAGCGCCGCCTCGATCATGGCGGGCGAGATGCGTCGGCGAGCGCAGGTCGGCGGCTTGATCCTGATAGCCGGATTCGTCCTTGTCTTCGTTGGTTTTGCCGTCCATTAGGGATCCGGCACCTTACGATCCGCGGAGATCCGGCCGTCGCCGAATGTGCCATGCTTGATCGCTGACGGGCCGTCCCACTGCTCGAGGAGTGGCACGCCGGATCTGAGCGGGGGATGACAGTCCAGGTGCGTATCTACGTGCACAATTCTCGCCCGTGGCAGTGCCATGGCTGATCGGGTTCCTGCCAGGGGGAGTGCGGACGACCGCAGGTTCGCCCTCTTCGTCGGCGTGTGCGCCCTTGCAACGCTGGCGGCGGTTCTGGCGGATACGCTCGAAGCCGACCCGGCTCGGCGCCCTGCAGAGATCGGCGTGGCCGCTCTGCTCGGCGCGACGGTCCTGGCATCGGCGTGGTTGCTGCGACGTGGATTCACGCCGCGCATTCTTATCGTGCCCGGGGTCGTGCTCATGATCCTCGGCGTGGCCGAAGGGGCGCTGCTCCCCGACCGCGTGGAAGCGGCCGTAGTCTTGCCCGTGGCCGGCGCGGTGCTCGCGCTGCCCGGTGAGCGCGGTAGACAGCTCCTCGTTCTTATCCTGCTCGCGTTCGTCGCAAGCGTGCTTGGGGTGACGATCGGCTATTTCGGGTCCGGGCTGGGTGAAAGCTCTGTAACGTCGCTTGGTTCAACCGATCGGTGGCTGTCGCTGCTCGAGTCGGGGGTTCTGCTTCTCTTCACGTACGGATTGCTCTGGTGGGTCGGCGACCGCTGGTGGAGAGCCGGGGAACAGGCCCGGGTCGCGCTGGCCAGCCAGCGGCGCCTGCTCGACGTCAACGAGCGGCTCCTATCGACGCTCGATCCGCATGGAGTATTCGATCTCATCGCCGACTCGCTCAAGTCGGTCGTCTCGTACGACAACCTGACCATCTACCGCGTGGACAAGTCCGCGGGCATCCTGCGTCCGGTTCTGGCCCGTGACCGCTATGCCCAGCTCATCATCGAATCCACTTTCCCCCTGGGCATCGGGATCACCGGCTGGGTCGTCGCTCACGGCACGGCCGAGTGCGTAAACGACGTGCTCCACGATCCCCGGGCTGCAACGATCCCGGGCACGCCGAACGACCCGGAGTCGCTAATCGTCGTCCCGCTGCTCGTCGGCGGCGAGGTTGCAGGCACGCTCAATGTCGGCCGCATGGGAGGGGACGAGGCGCACTTCAGCGACGGAGAGTTCGAACTGGCACGCCTCTTCGCCGGCCAGGCCTCGATCGCTCTCAGGAACGCCGAGACTCTGCGCGCGGTAGCCGCCCGAGCCGAGACGGACGCGCTCACCGGGCTGCTGAACCGGGGCGCGTTCGATGATCGGCTGGCGGCGATGGTCGGCGACCAGCGATCTCAGCCGCTGGTGATGCTCATGCTCGATCTCGACGGCTTCAAGCATTACAACGACGTGCACGGCCACCCGGCCGGTGACGCCCTGCTTCGCCACGCCGGCAAGGCGATCACGGCGTCCGTCCGCGAACGTGACCTGTGTTTCCGATACGGTGGCGACGAGTTCGCTCTTCTTCTTCCGTCGACAGATTCGGAGACTGCGATCGCGATCGCGGAGCGGGTCCGCCTGGCCATCTCGGCGATCCGATCGAAGGGGACTACGAACGTCACCGCAAGCGTTGGCCTGGGCAGGCTGCCGTCCGGCACTCAGTCGGCCGACGCGCTTGCGGCTGCCACGGACGCGGCGCTGTATCGGGCGAAAGGCTCAGGCGGCGACCGAGTCGAAACGTTTGACGCGACGCCGGCCGCTGAGGAGGCATCGGAACTCGGCTGAGGTACCCTCCGCCGTCCAGCGCGCCGGAGGCCCGAGCGGGCCGCTCAGCCGCACCCTCGGCCTACCTCGCACGTATCTCCGGCGGGCGACTCGACGTGTTCCGGCGCGGCCGATATTGCTGCGTCCTGGGAGACGCCGGTTCAGCTCCGCAGGAGTCGGCGAAGCTCGATCGCCGTGCAACGGTCCATCACGACCGCGAGGCCGCCTTCGGCTGCGATCCTCGCGCTCTCCCAATTCACGATGCCGAGCTGCAGCCACAGGGCCCGCGCCCCGACCGCGACCGCTTCACGCGCCGTCTCTTCAGTGAGCTCGGCCCGCCGGAAGACGTCGACGATGTCGATCGTTCCGCCGAGCGCCGCCGTCGCCTCGGCAAGCGTCGAGACCGCCGGTATCCCTGCGACTTCTCGCTCGTTGGGGTTTACGGGGATGCACAGGTAGCCGGCTCTGACGAGTATCCGGAATACGTCGTGCGAGGGCCGGCTCGGGTTCGACGAGGCTCCAACGACCGCGATGCGCTTGGCGCTGGAGAGCAACTCGGCGATCCCGGCCTGGTCAAGGAGTTGGACCGGCTCCCGGTCCGGATCGGTCGTGTTCATGGGATCCTCACGTTCCCGAAGGGTGCGGTGACGGGCTCTCCTGGGCCGCGCTGGCCGCGGTCGAGGGCGCTGGGGTCGGGCGGGGCGGCCCGGCTCGGAGCGCCGCCATCAGAGCGTCGAGCCCGGCCTGGAAACCGGCCGGTATGGTCGCGTGGAAGTCGCTGAGGGCGATCCCGCCGCTCGCGACGTCGTTTACGGTGACCGCCGGAACGGTCCGCCCCGACGCGAGAGCCAGGATCGCGGCAGTCGCCGCGGTGTCGTAGCGCTTCATCACGCTGACGATCAGACAGGATTGGATGTCGGGCACCGTCTGCCACGCATCGGTATCGACGGCAACCAGCCCGGCGCCGCGGGTGCATGCCTCTCTCAGAGCTCCGATCCCCGACAGGCTGGGCATCGCCAGGATCACGGTGTCTCCCCCCTTGACGAGAACCGCGGCGGCCGCCCGGCCCTTGTCGGGGGAGTCCGATGTGCCTACGAAGCCGAACGTCACCGACACTTCCGGTCTGGCCTCCGTCGCACCCGCCGCGAAACCGACGCGATAGTTGGTCGAGCTCGCGTCGCTCGAGGTGTCCCCGACGAACCCGATCTTGCCAGTGCTCGCGAACGAGGCCGCGACATAGCCGCCGATGTAGCCGGCCTCCGCCTCGTCGAACACGAGCCCGTGGACATTGGCAGGCGCGGAGTCCGGTACGACGACGTCCATCTCGACGAACTGCGTCGCCGGGTGGTCGGCGGCGGCGGCCTCGACAGATGGGTCGGCGTTGGGGCCGACGGTGACGACGACGGCACCCGGGGCCGTCGAGGCCTGCTCGACGGCGGTCGGCAGATCGGCATTAGAAACCGGCTGGACCAGCGCCGTCGTGGCCCCGACCTGGGTACCGGCACTCTGCACCCCGCTCCACGTCAGGCCGGCCGGCGTCGAGTCCTTCGGTTCACCGATCGCGGCAACGAGAGTGATCGACTTGACGAGCTGCGGAGTAGGGCTGGGGGTGGCGGTCTCGGTCGAGATCGTAGTGCCGGGGCTGGACGGACCCGCGGGGCCGGTCGCGGTCGGGACGGGGCCGCTCGAAAAGAGGCTGCAGCCGGCGAGCAGGACGGTCGATGCGGCGCACACGCCGGCCAGCCACGGGATTCGCGTCTTGGATCGGCTCATCGCTGTCGAATTGTAGGTGACCACAAGCACCCTTAGGCGGTTCGTGCGATGGGACCCAGGCCCGTGTCGCAATCGACCTGGCTCGAATAGGGTGAGACTTGCCGTGCGGGCTACGATGGCCCGGCGAGGAGGTCCTGGTGAGTCGCACTGTCGAACCCGTCGACGAGAGACACATAGTGGCCGACGGCGTGGGGCTTCGGGTCTTGCGATGGCTGCCGGCCGGCGCTCACGACCCTGCTTCCTCGCCCACTCCATTCATTCTGGTGCATGGCCTGGCCTCCAACGCGAGGCTCTGGGACGGCGTCGCGCGGCGGCTCGCCGCGGCGGGAAACCCCGCTGCTGCGGTCGATCTACGCGGCCACGGCAAGTCCGACAAACCGGACGGCGGTTACGACTTCGCCACGATCACCGAGGATCTCCGGGTCCTGATCTCGGCGCTCGGACCTGAGTTCGAACGGCCGGTCCTCGCCGGCCAGTCCTGGGGGGCGAGCGTGGTCCTCGACTTCGGCGTTCGCCACCCCGACCTCACGCGCGGCGTGGTTCTGGTGGACGGAGGGCTCACGGACCTCCGCGACGCCTTCCCGACCTGGGAGGTCTGCTGGGATCGCCTCGCGCCGCCGCAGCTGATCGGCATGCCGCTCGCATCCGTGGAAGGTTACTTCCGCGCCGCCCATGCCGACTGGCCCGAGGAGGGCTTTGAGGGTTCGCTTGGCAACTTCGAGATCAGGCCGGATCGGACTATCGCTCCGTGGCTCTCTCGGGACCACCACCAGGCGATCCTGAAAGCAATGTGGGGCCAGGGGACGGCCGACCTCTGGCGATCGCTCCGGGTTCCGGCGTTGATAGTGCCGGTGGACGGCGGCGAGAGCGACTGGACTTCCGCGAAGCGCGCCGGAGCGCAGGCCGCCGTCGCTTCTGCGGCCGTGACCGGGCTACCGGTTCGGGTGCAGTGGTTCGAGGGCGACCATGACATCCACGCGCAACACCCGGCGGAGTTGACTGAGGCGATCCTCGCGGCGGAGCGGGACGGGCTCTTCGCCGGGACGCTCGTGCCATGAGATCGGCCGGCGCCCGCCCGCACGGATCACCGTGATGACGCGCCTGCCGCGAGTCCTCACGATCATGGGCTCGGGCGAGACCACGCCCACGATGTCGCGCGTCCATCGCGCGGTTCTCGATCGGTTGGGGGAGCGGCCTGTTCCGGCGGTAATCCTTGATACCCCGTATGGGTTCCAGGAGAACGCGGACGACATAACCGCTCGCACGGCCGACTACTTCCGGTCGACCGTCGGCGCCCCGTTCGCGGTGGCGTCGTTCCGCGCCGCTGACGCGGACCCCCTCGACCGTGAGACGGCGATCGTGCGGATCCGCGATGCACGTCTGGTCTTCGCAGGGCCGGGCAGCCCTTCCTACGCTCTGCGGCAATGGGCCGCGTCGGAGATCCCGCGTCTACTCACCGAGAAGCTGGCGAGCGGCGGCGCCGTAACCATGGCCAGCGCCGCAGCTCTCACATTGGGCCGGTACACGATCCCGGTCTACGAGATCTACAAGGTCGGCGAGGCCCCACGCTGGCTGGACGGGCTGGATCTGATGACGCCGCTTGGCCTGCCGGTCGCGGTCGTGCCGCATTACGACAACGCCGAGGGCGGCAACCACGACACCCGTTTCTGCTATCTGGGTGAGCGGCGACTGCAGGTCCTCGAGGCTTCGCTGCCGGACGACGTCTTTATCTTGGGCGTGGACGGACACACGGCGCTGGTCATCGACCTCGACTCGCGCGCGGCGTCGGTTGTCGGGCTGGGCAGCGTCACGGTCCGGAAGAACGGCCGAAGCACCGTCTTCCGTGCCGGGGCCGAGGTCATGATCGAGGAGCTCGTGGCGGCCTCCCGTGGAGCGTCACCCATAGAGGCAGCCGGAGCGGCGCCATCGTCGGCCGTTGTGCCGGTTCTGGAAGCCGCCGGCAGCTCGACGCCTCTGCGCGAGGAGGTGGCCCGGCTCGAGGGCGTCTTCAGCGCTTCGCTCGACGAATGCGACGCGCCGGCCGCAGTCCGTGCCATCCTCGCGCTGGAGGAGACGATTCAATCCTGGTCGCACGACACCGACCAGTCCGATGCGCTGGCCAC
>JBIOII010000096.1:0-7759 GCA_044449785.1 Candidatus Limnocylindrales bacterium | reverse complement strand
GAAGCCGGTCTACTGCAACGACTGCTTCAGCAGCCACCGCCAGCAGCGCTCCTACTAATCCGCCGCCAACGCAAAAGGAGCCCGATGACGTCGGGCTCCTTTTCGATTCACCCCTCGGGCCGAGCGCAACCGGCCAACGGACTAGCTGTCCTGGCGGCCTTGCGCCTGGAGCTTGGCCCAGGTGTCCTTGAGCGTCAGCGTGCGGTTGAAGACCGGGTGCCCGGGCGTCGAGTCGATGTCCGGGCAGAAGTAACCGAGCCGCTCGAACTGCACCGTTTCGCCGACCGGCAACTCGGCGAGCGTTGGCTCCACGAAGCAACCCTGGAGCACAATCTCGGAGTTGGGGTCCACGTCCGCGAAGAGGTCGCCGTCCGCCCCGGGGTCCGGGCGGGTGAAGAGGTGGTCGTACAGCCGCACCTCGGCTGCAATCGCGTGATCGGCCGAGATCCAGTGGAGCGTTGCCTTGGGCCGGCGGCCGTCGGGTGATTCCCCGCCCCGGGTGGCTGGGTCATATGCGCACCGCAGCTCCACCACGTTGCCGGCCGCATCCTTGACGACGCCGGTGCACGTGACGAAGTACGCCGACCGCAGCCGCACCTCGCGGCCCGGGGCGAGGCGGAAGAACTTCGCCGGCGGCTCCTCCATGAAGTCTTCGCGCTCGATCCACAGGTCGCGGGTGAAGGGCACCTTGCGAGTCCCGGCCGATTGGTCCTCCGGGTTGTTGACGACGTCCATCTCTTCGACCTGACCCTCGGGGTAGTTCTCGATGACCACTCTGAGCGGCGCCAGGACCGCGAAGCGGCGGGGCGCCTTCCGGTTCAGCACGTCGCGTATAGCATGCTCGAGCTGGCCCACCTCGATGACGTTGTCGCTCTTCGCCACACCGATCATTGCCGCGAAGTCGCGGATGCCCTCGGCGGGGAAACCACGCCGGCGCAGGGCCGCGATCGTTGGCATCCGCGGATCGTTCCAACCGCGCACGTGCCCCTCGTTGACGAGGCGCAGCAGGACTCGCTTCGAGAGCACGGTGTAGGTGATAGCCAGCCGGGCGAACTCGATCTGGCGGGGGCGTGAAGGCACCGGAAGGTTGTCGATGAACCAGTCGTACAGCGGCCGGTGAACCTCGAACTCGAGCGTGCACAGCGAGTGCGTGATGCCCTCGATCGCGTCTGACTGGCCGTGGGCGAAGTCGTACATCGGGTAGATGCACCACTTGTTGCCGGTTCGCGGATGGTCGGCGTGCAGGATCCGATACAGCGCGGGGTCGCGCAAGTTGATGTTGGGCGACGACATGTCGATCTTCGCGCGCAGCACCCGGGCGCCGTTGGGGAATTCGCCGGCCCGCATCCGCTCGAAGAGGTCGAGGTTCTCCTCGATCGGCCGGTCTCGATGGGGGCTGTTCCGGCCGGGCTCGGTCAGCGTACCGCGATGCTCGCGGACCTCATCGGCCGTGAGGTCGTCGACGTAGGCCTTGCCGGCCTTGATCAAGTAGACGGCCCACTCGTAGAGCTGTTCGAAGTAGTCGGAAGCGAAGTGAAGGTGCTCGCCCCAGTCGAACCCGAGCCAGCGAACGTCAGCCTGGATGACGTCTATGTACTCCTGCTCTTCCTTGGTGGGATTCGTGTCGTCGAAGCGCAGGTGGCAGCGCCCGCCGAACTCACGCGCGATGCCGAAGTTGAGGCAGATCGACTTGGCGTGACCGATGTGCAAGTAGCCGTTCGGCTCCGGTGGGAAGCGGGTGACGATCGTCTGGTGCCTGCCGTCCCGCAGATCGGCGGCCACGATCTCACGGATGAAATCGCCTCGTTCCGGCAAGGGTGATGGCTGGATGCTCACGTGGCAGCGGCTCCCGACTCGTGGCTCACAGGGACGCGGCTATGCATAGGTGGCCAGATTCTGCGTCGTTTGGGGACTCGCCGGCGAGTGTATCCCATCGAGGCGTCGGCGGAGACACCGACCTAAGCGAGAGGTCGGCGCAAACCGGCGAGCAGCTCGCGGGCCATCGCGCGTACGGTTTCGGCGTCGGCCGCCGCCAGCGCCCGGGTAGCTAAAGCGGTCAGCTCCGCCCTCGTCGCGGCCGCCAGGGCCGCCCGAACGGCATCCAGCGAGCCCGCGTCGGCCGATAGCTCGTCCACGCCGAGCCCGACCAGCACAAGCGCCCCGAGCGGGTCCCCTCCCAGCTCGCCGCAGACGGCGACGGGTATTCCGGCCGCGTCCGCCCCAGCCACGACGCTCCGGATCAGGCGAAGGACGGCCGGATGGAGAGCATCCTGAAGATGACTCAGCGACGGGTTGCCGCGGTCGGCGGCCATCGTGTACTGGGTCAGGTCGTTGGTGCCGACCGAGAAGAAGTCGACCAGCCGGGCCAGCTCGGGGGCCAGGAGAGCGGCCGAGGGAACTTCGATCATGACGCCCGAAACCATGCGATCCGGCAGCAGGGCCCCCGTCGCCGCCACAGCGGCGCGAGCCTCGTCGCGCAGTTCGAGGAACAGCCGCGCGTCGGCGAGGTCCGAGACCATCGCGGCCATCACGTGAGGCGTGACACCGGCCGTGCCGGCCGCCCGCCAGATCGCCCGCAGCTGAGTCAAGAGCAACTCCCGCGAGCCGTGGGCCGCCAACCGGATGGCGCGGACGCCGAGGAACGGGTTCGCCTCCGGCGGCAGGTCGAGGAACGGCAGGGCCTTGTCGCCGCCGATGTCAGCCAGGCGGACGACGACCGGCCGATCGGGCCCGAAAGCCTCGAACACGGCCCGGTAGGCCGCCACCTGCTCGGCCTCCGACGGCGCGCTCTGGCGCTTCATGAACAGGAATTCGGTGCGGAAGAGCCCGACACCCTCGGCCCCGACCGCGAGCGCGCGCGCCGAATCCTGCGGGCCGCCGATGTTTGCCAGCAGGGCGACCCGCTCCCCGTCCGCGGTCGCTCCCGGATTTCCGCGAAGCGCGGCGGCAGCGCGGCGGCGCTCGGCGAGGGCCTCCGCGCGAGCCGCGAACTCAGCCCGCGTGGCTTCGCCCGGATCGAGCGCGACCTCGCCCGTTTCGCCGTCGATGGCGATCGTCGACGCGTTCCCGGAGGCCTTCAGCAGCCCGGGCACCGCGACGACAGCGGGGATTCCCCGGCCGCGGGCAAGGATCACGACGTGCGCAGTCGCCGAGCCGCCCTGGATGGCCACGCCGAGCAGCAGGTCCTCCGGAATCTCTTCCGCGACCGACGGAGGCAGGTCTTCGGCGACCGCGATCGACGGGACCGCCGGCAGCGTCAGCGACTCGCCGCGAATGATCCGGGCGATCCTCGCACCCACGTCCCGGAAATCCGCTCCGCGGGCGGCCAGAAGCGCGTCCGTCAGAGCTTCCATGCGGGCCGCTACCCCGGCCGCGGCCGATTCCACGGCCGTGGCCGGATCCTGGCCTGCAGCCGCCCGGATGACGGCGTCTTCGAGCACCTTCGGATCGGTGGCAATCAGGGCTTGCGCTTCGAAGATGCCGGCGTCCTCGTCGCGACCATGCGCGCGGACTCGCGCGGCCAGGGCGTTGAGCTGAGCGGCCGCTTCCGCGGCCGCGGGGCGGATGACCGCGCGCGGATCGGCGACAGTGGAGCCGACTCGCTGGTCCGGGGCGGAAGGACCCGGCGGCGGTAGGTACATCCATACCGGACCGAGGGCCACGCCGGCGGCGCCCGAAGTCCCCGCGATCGCTCCGGCCAGCCGCGCGGGGGGCGCTGCGGGCGGGAGTCCGGCCGCAGGCGGCTCCGGCCGAGCGCCCGGCGCCTCGCCTTCGCCGAACCCGGCGGCGGCCAACGACATCAACGCTGCGAGCGCGGCGTCCTGGTCCTCCCCCTCGGCCGAGACGCGGATGAGGTGGCCTGGCCCAACTCCACTCGAAAGAACGGCACTCGGGCTCCTGGCATCGGCGGGCGCCGTGCCCCGAGTCAGGTTCTCGAGCCAGATCGAAGATCGGAACCGCGAGGCGGTTTTGACGAACTCCGCCGCCGGCCGGGCATGAAGGCCCGACGGGTTCCTGACTTCGATCCTGAACATGCCGGCCGACAGGCCCGGGCCGGCCTCTACAGCCGACTCGCCACTCTGCGCCTCGTCCCCGGCGTCCTTGCGCATCGACGCCGCCGCCTCGGCCTCCCGCAGGACGTCATCGAGCGACCTTCCGCCCCCGGCCTGGACAGCCGCGACCACCGCGCCCTCGACGATCGGCCCATTGCTCAACCGTGTCCGGCCGGCCACGTCCGGATCGACCATGTCCAGGGCCAGCTTCGTGCTCAGTACCGCGCTGCCCAGGTCTGCCAGGACGAGCACTCCGGCGCCCGCGTCGGCCTGGGCGATCGCCTCTGCAATCAGCGCGGCGTCCGTGCCAATCGACCCGTCGGCCATGCCCCCCGCCGCGATGAGACGGACCTCCGGGCCGGCCATCTGGCGGGCCAGCTCTACGACGCCCTCCGCGATTCGCGCCGAATGGGAGACGACCACGATCCCTACCCGCGGTTCGGCCTGTTGTTCCACGTCGCCTCCCCAGCGAGGTAAGGCCGGCGCAGGGCTCGACCATGGCTGAGGCCGGCTCACGCGACGCCGATCGGGACTAACGCACCCGGACCCCGGCTGGCCGGCCGAAGCCGGCCCGCCGGGGTCCGTCACTCTACCAGTCGCGCGTCGATCAGGCGGCCTCGGACCACGTGTCGGCGGCGGCCTTGAGGAGCAGATACGAAGAGGTGGCACCGGGATCCTGGTGGCCGGCGCTGCGCTCTCCGAGATAGCTGGCCCGACCCCTGTGGGCGACGAGGGGGATCGTGGCCTTCATGCCGGCCTCGGCGGCGGCGACCCCACCACTGAGGGCCTCGCCCGCCGGTTTCCCGGCTGACAGGGCCGCCTTGATGGCGTCGCGCGCCGGCATGAGCGAGTCGAGCATGGTCTTGTCGCCGGGCTCGGCCTTTCCGAGCCGCTGGATGCCGGCGATGCCGGCATCCAGCCCCGCCACCCAGTCGCTCAAGCTGACTGAGGGGCGCCCCGACATGGCGATTCCCAGCTGGAGGAACAGGGTGCCGTATAGGGGCCCCCCTGCTCCTCCAACCGTGGAGATGAGCGTTGACCCGACGGTCTTGCAGACCAGGCCCGGGTCGTCGCCCGCAAGGGCGTCGATCTTGGGAAGAACGGCCTGGAATCCGCGATCCATGTTTATGCCGTGATCGGCGTCGCCGATGGCAGAGTCGAGCTCGGTCAGGTAGACCTTGTTCTCGGCTATGACTCCGGCATAGCGCCGGACCCAGCCCAGTACGTCCTCGAACGAGAGAGAGCCCGATCCGTCCACGCGTCGCTACCTCCGGTCCTGCAATGCCGCCAAGTTAGCGTATCCGCTGGAATGCCGGTCAGACGCCCCACCTGAGTCCAGGCGTGTTCACGGGCGCATCCCAGAACCGGATCATCTCATCGTCGAGGCGAAGCAGGCTGATCGAGCAACCGGCCATTTCCAGCGACGTGATATAGCTGCCGACCAGGTTCCGGGCGATCGTGATGCCTCGGCCCTTCAGGATCTTGTTGACCGCGTTGTACACGACGTACAGCTCGATCAGCGGCGTCCCGCCCATGCCGTTCACAAAGGCGAGAACCCGATCTCCCGACTTGAAGGGCAGGTCTTCGAGGATCGGCGTCATGAGCATGGCGACGATCTCGTCGGCCGGGGCGAGCTTCATCCGCGTGCGGCCCGGCTCACCGTGGATGCCGATGCCGATCTCCATCTCGTCGTCGGCTAGCTCGAACGTGGGCTTGCCCGCCGCCGGGACCGTGCAGCTCGTGAGAGCCATGCCCATCGAGCGGACGTTGTCCTGGACCTTCTGGCATAGAGCGGTGACCTTGTCCAGGTCGGCGCCCGCCTCGGCGGCGCCGCCGACGATCTTCTCGGCCAGGACGGTGCCCCCGACGCCGCGCCGGCCGGCCGTGTACAGCGAGTCCTTCACCGCGACGTCGTCCGCCATGACGATCGCCTTGACCTTGATGCCTTCGGCTTCGGCAAGCTGTGCCGCCATGTCGAAGTTCATGATGTCGCCGGTGTAGTTCTTGACGATGTGGAGCACGCCCGCCCCGCCGTCAACAGCCTTGGTCGCGGCCTGCATCTGGTCCGGAACCGGCGAGGTGAAGACGGCCCCCGGGCAGGCTGCATCGAGCATTCCCATCCCGACGAAACCGCCGTGCATCGGTTCGTGACCCGAGCCGCCGCCCGAGATGATCCCGACCTTGCCCTTCTTCGGCGCGTCCTTGCGGACGATGATGTTCGGCACCTCGACCCGGATCAGGTCGGCATGAGCCGCTGCCATGCCAGCGAGCGCCTCGTCTACGACTCGATCGGGCGCGTTGATGAGCTTCTTCATGCTGGCTCCTCCAAAGATATTCGTGGTCCTGCTACGGCTCGACTGCCGGCCCGAACTGCTCGAGCGAAGCCGGCGAATCTGCACGTCCAACCAATTGCGGCAGTACGGGGATGGCTGATGCGGGGTCTGCAGGACGATCGAATTCCCGGGCAAACGGACAACAGCA
Source organism: Candidatus Limnocylindrales bacterium (assembly GCA_044449785.1). Lineage (GTDB taxonomy): Bacteria > Chloroflexota > Limnocylindria > Limnocylindrales > CSP1-4 > Fen-1039. The sequence continues at coordinate 1,226 of JBIOII010000096.1, read as the reverse complement.
GCCTGCCGGTCGAGCACTCCGCCTCACCGCACTCTAGGCCGGTCGGGCCGCCCGAAACCTCAAATCATTCTCAGTAACGGCGCGTCCCGGAGCGCGGACGACGGCCCCAGCTACCCGACCGCGCGGCCGACCAGCGCCCCCAGGCCGAACGTGACCGCCGCGGCGACCAGGCCCAGCATGACCTGCCGTCCGCCCGTCCGGAGCACGCTCGAACCCGTGACGACGGTGATCGCCGCTCCGACGAGCATCAGGGCGACGGCGCTGATGACGATCGACACCACGACCGCGGTCATCCCCGAGGCGAAGATGAACGGCGAAACGGGCACGATCGCGCCGAGTGCGAACAGGAAGAACGAGGTGAAGGCGGCGACCCAGGCCGATCCGCCGAGCTCGTCGGGATCGATGCCCAGCTCCTCTCGGGCCAGGGTGTCGACCGCGCGGCCGAGCTCGCCCTGCATCAGCGACTTCGACATCAGGCTCGCCTGTTCGGCCGTGAGACCCTTGGATTGGTAGATGAGCGTCAATTCCTCCTCTTCCTCGTCGGGAACGGCGAGCAGTTCCTCGCGCTCGACCTTGACCTGATGGGCGAACAGTTCGCGTGCGCTCTGGACGGAAAGCCACTCCCCGATGGCCATCGACAGGGCGCCGGCCAGCATGCCGGCCATGCCGGCGATGAGAACGGCGTGGCCGCCCGACGACGCGCCGGCCACGCCCATCGAGATGCTCAGGTTAGACACGAGGCCGTCGTTGGCGCCGAGCACGGCGGCCCGAAGCTGGTTGCCGCCGCTGCCTCGGTGACGGCCCTCGATGCGGGCGATGGCGCCACCCTCGACGCCGCGGCCGCCGGCCAGCTCGCGGAAGAGCCGGGCGTGGGATCGTTCGTCGCCCGGCATCCGGGCCAGGGCCTCGGGCTGGTCGTCGTACATCGCCTCGTCGGCGGCCTCGCGCTCGGCGATGGTCGGCACCACGAGGCTCGGCCCGAAGTGGTCGGCGATGAACATCAGAACCCGGGCCCGCCAGGCCGGACCCATCCGGCTCGAGTCGGCGCCCGCGGCCGTGAGCCGCTCCCGCCAGACGTTCGCGTGGATCGTCTCGACGTCGACCATCTTGGCGTAGAAGTTCTTGACGGCGCCGCTCTTCTCCTTCTCGACCAGCAACCCGTAGAGGGCGATCGCGTCGATCTCGCCCTGCAGGTTGCCGCGATAGCGGGCGATGTCCGCTTTGGT
>JBIOII010000095.1:0-7774 GCA_044449785.1 Candidatus Limnocylindrales bacterium | reverse complement strand
CGAGCAGGCGCTCGCAAGCACCAGCACCGACGCCCCGAGGACGAGCATGCGGGGTATCCGCATCTGGGTATCCTCCCGATTGCACCGGCCGCGCGATCTCAAGACCGAGTCGCCACGGACGTGTAGCGACTATAGGTGCCGAACGCGCACCTTTCGAGCGGACGATGAGCACCCGACCGTCTACCGGAACGACCGGCGGCTCCGGCTCAGCGTGCGGTGCGTGTCGTCAGGCCGGCAGAGACCAGGCGTCGCTCCAGGAGCGTGAACAGGGCCAGCGTCGTCAGGGCCAGCGCCGCCACGAGCACCACGCCGCCGAACAGCTCGCCGTTGTCCTGGTTCGCGTCGCCCAGGACGATGTACCGGCCCAAACCGCCGAAGCCGAACACGGCCCCGAGCGTCGCCGTGGCGATGACCTGGACCGATGCGGACCGGATGCCGGTCGCGAGAACCGGCAGCGCGATCGGGATCTCCAGGCCGAACAGGACCTGGCGCTCCTTCATGCCCATGGCCCGCGCGGCCTCCACCAGGTCCCGATCCACCCCGGCCACGCCCTGATAGGCATTTACGAGGATAGGTGGCCCGGCGAGAACGACCATCGCCACGAGCGTTGGGTACAACGTGAAGCCAAGGTTCGCATCGAGAAGGGTCGTGAACGGGACGAGCAGGCCGATCAGGGCGAAAGACGGCAGGGCGCGCCAGGCGTTGGCGGAACTGACGACCAGCCACGAGAACCGGCCGGTATGGCCGATCCACAGCCCCAGCGGCAGGGCCACGCAGGCCGACAGAAGCAGCGAGATGCCGCTCAGTGCCACGTGCTCGGCGAGGCGGCTGGGAATGCCGTTCGGCCCCTGCCAGTTCTCGGGATTGGCCAGCCACGCGATCGCGGCGGTGATCACGTCCATGAAGGAACCGGCGTGCGGGCCGTCCAGCGCGTGGCGGCCCAGGGCGTCAGCAGCCGCTGTAGCAGGACGCAGCCAAGATCGGCGATCGCCGCCAGGACGATCGACAGGACGCCGCCAACTAGGATCTCCGTGGTGAAGTGGCGGTGATACCCGTCGAGGATGTAGTAGCCGAGCCCGCCGAAGCTGTCGCCGAGGATCGCCGAAACGGTCACGAGCCCGATGGTCGAAACCGTGGCAAGCCGCAGCCCGGCCACGACCAGCGGAACGGCGAGGGGCAGCTCAACGCGCCACCACCGCTGCGACGACGTGTAGCCCAGGCCGTCCGCGGCCTCGAGCACGTCGACGGGCACGGCGTCGAACCCGGCCACGATGTTCGGGACGAACAGCACCAGCGTGTAGAGCACCAGCGGTATCTCGGCCGTGAAGACGGTCAGGCCGGTGAAGGCCACGAGCGCGGCGAACATGGCGAAGCTCGGGATCGTGAATAGCCCGGTCGAGATGATCGAGATGATCGGGAAGAGCCGGCGCCGCCTGATCGAGACCGCCGCCAGAACGAAAGAGATGGCGAACCCGATCCCGACGGCGAGGCCGGCGAGGTAGATGTGCTGGCCCACGCGATCGGCGATCGGGCCGAGATGCGCGGACAGCCAGTCCCACCGCATGAGCGGCTCGCCGTTCACGTCCGGGCCACCGGCGCGGGAAGATCCTCGGCGAGCGCGCTCGCAATCGCATCGACCGTCACCAGGCCCCGTGGCCGGCCCTCCTCGTCCACCGCGACACCTCCGCGGGTATCCGCCGCGAGCAGGATCGAGAGGGCATCACGCAACGTCGTGGCGGGCTGGAGCACCGGCATGTAGCGCGGCTCAGTAACCGGCTCGACCTCCAGGTCCGACACGGTTCGGAGCGAGAGGCGCTTGAGGCCGCGATCCTGACCCACGAATCGGGCCACGAACGGCGAGGCCGGGTGGGCCAGGATCTCGTCCGGCGGCCCGAACTGGGCCAGCCGACCGCCCTCGGTCATGACCGCGATCAGATCGCCCATCTTGATCGCCTCGTCGACGTCGTGGGTGACGAAGACGATCGTCTTGGCCAGCTCACGCTGGAGCCGCAGGAACTCGTCCTGCAGTCGCGTCCGGACGATCGGATCGACCGCGGCGAACGGTTCGTCCATGAGCATGAGCAGCGGATCCGCGGCAAGGGCGCGAGCCACGCCAACACGCTGCCGCTCCCCGCCGGAGAGTTGCGCGGGGTAGCGGTTGCCGTAGCGATCCGGGTCCAGCCCGACCATCGACAGCAGCTCGTGGGTCCGGGCCCGCTGGCGTTGCTTCGACCAGCCGACCAGCGACGGCACCACGGCCACGTTGCGACCGATGGTCAGGTGCGGGAACAGGCCGACCTGCTGAATCACATAGCCGATCCGGCGTCTCAGAGCGGTGACGTCTTCGCTCTGGACGTCGACGCCGTCGAGCAGGATCTGGCCGCTGGTGGGCTCGATCAGCCGATTGACCATCTTGAGGCTGGTCGTCTTGCCGCAGCCGGACGGCCCCACGAGAACGCAGATCGAGCCGGCGGGGACCTCGAACGACAAGTCGTTGACCGCGCCGGGAATACCCGGCCCGGCCGCGTATCGCTTGGTCACTTCGCGGAACTCGAGCGACGCGGCGCGCGATCCCGCCGGCGCGGGAACCGTCATCAATTCCTCCCGTTCACGGTCCGAGTCTACACGCGGCCGCCCCACACTCCCACCGGCCTGAAGCTCATCGGCACGTCGACGAGGATCAACTCGATCGGCTCGCGAGCAGCGATCCGGAGGGACGGCTGGTTGGTCACCTTCGCGGCATCGCCCGTCGAGACGTCCTGGTCGTCGAACGTCGCGGCGCCGCTGATCAGATACACATAGACGCCGCGGCCGTCGCCGATCGAGTGCATGACCTCCGTGCCTGCATCGAGCGAGGCAACGTGCACGGACGCCTGCTGATGAACCTTTACGACGCCGTCCCCCTCGGGCCCGACGATCGGCAGCAGCCGGTTCGTGCGGTCCTCGCGGGTGAAGACCCGCTGCTCGACTCCCGGCGGCAGGTCGGCCGTGTCCGGCAGGATCCAGATCTGGATGAACCGCATCGGCTCGGTCTTCGAGACGTTCTGCTCGGAGTGGAGAGCGCCCGAGCCGAGGGTCATCCGTTGCACCGACCCGGCCGGGAGCGGACCGTAAGCACCGCCGACGTCGTCCTCGTGCCCGAACGAACCCTCGACAACGTAGGTGATGCCTTCCACGTCGCGGTGCGGGTGGAGGGGCCACGCGGCTCCGGCGATGAGGCGGTCGTCGTTGAAGACCCGCATCGCGCCGAAGTGGTCGTTGTTAGGGTCGCGGTAGCGATCGAACGAGAAGTGCCAGCGAGCCTGGAACCACTCACCGTCCGTGTCGTAGATCTCGCTGTCGCGTCGGATTCGGATCATGGGCGTTCCTCCACTCCCAACCCTATGGCCTCTCATTCAACCGGCGGCCCGGTGGCCGCGCGAGGCTCAGCGGGCGGATCATTCCTGGCGGCCCGGGCTGAACAACGGACGGGCTCGCCACGTCTGGACTGCTGCACAGTCTCGATACAGTCGTACCGGAGCCACGACGATGCGACCACGGCGCGCGCGATCTTCGCGCAAATCGACACGCGAACCCGCTATGTGGCCGCGGTCGAGGAGTCGTCGATGCCGCGCCGACCTGCCGCCCGGGCCCGGGGCCTGGCTGACTGCGGTCGGCCGAGGCCGGCCGGCGCCACATCGACCCTTCGCGCACATCTCGTGGCTACGCCCGGCCGAGGCCGCTTGCGACGATCCCTCGGTTGAGGGACCATGCGACATCCATCGCCGCAGGACCCACCCCAGATTCCCGCATTGGAGCAGCATCGTGAAGCCAGTCGCGGAGTTCAGTTCGTTCGAGGATCTCGACATGCGTGTGGGTCGGGTGATCGTTGTCGAGACCTCGCTCTCACGAAAACCGACCTATCGCCTCACGCTCGACTTCGGCTCGGAGATCGGCATCAAGCACTCTGTCGGCGCGTACCGCAACTACGCGCCCGAAGATCTGGTCGGCCACCTCGTCGTCGGGGTGGTCAACTTCCCGGCCAAGAAGATGGGCCCGGAGGTCTCCGAGGTGCTCGTGCTCGGCGTCGAGAACGAGCGGGGCGAGATCATCCACCTGACGACAGAGGCCAAGGTTCCGCTCGGGGTGAAGGTGTTCTGAGAACGAGCGCCGGGGCGTGGTGACGGTCCGTGTGGGGGTTGCCCGGGTCAGTCGGGGAACGCTTCCGGCCCGCGTTCGATCAGGCTCTGAGCCTCCCCGGCGGCCTCGCGCGAGTCCGTCGATGGCAGCCACGAGTAGGGGTAGCGATCGTTCTCGAGCCCTGCCGCCTCGGCGGTGAGCCACAGCGGATTAAACGTATCGACCATCACGGCTAGCTCGTCGGTCGCATCTCTGCCGATCGACGCTTCGACGGTGCCGGGATGGGGCCCGTGCGGGATGCCGGCCGGATGGACGGTGAACGACGACACTTCCACGCCGCGGCGGCTCATGAAGTTGCCCGCGACGTAGTAGATGATCTCGTCCGAATTGATGTTCGAGTGGTTGTACGGCGCCGGGATCGCCTGCGGATGGTAGTCGAACTTGCGGGGCACGAACGAGCAGACGACGAAGTTGCGGCCCTGGAAAGTCTGATGGACCGGCGGCGGCTGGTGAACGCGGCCCGTGATCGGCTGGAAGTCGCCGATGTTGAAGAGGAACGGCCAGAGGTAGCCATCCCAACCCACGACATCGAAGGGGTGGCACCGGTAGTGATAGGCGGTCAGACGGCCGCGGGCCTTGACGGCGATGGTGAAGTCGCCCGTCTCCGCCTGCGGCTCGGCCCACTCCGGCGGCCGTATGTCGCGCTGCGAATACGGTGCGTGTTCGAGTAGCTGGCCGTACTCGTTGCGATACCGCTTCGGCGGCTCGAGCTCGCCCGGAGTCTCGAGCCAGAGCATGCGCTGGACGCCGGCATCGGGATCGAGGCGCCAGGTGGTCCCGATCGGAAGCACCACGTAGTCTCCGGGCCCGTATCGGAGCGACCCGAAGACCGTGTCCACGACCCCGGTCCCCTGGTGGACGAACAGCAACTCGTCGCCTTCGCCGTTGCGGTAGAACCGGCCGGTCGGCATCGGTTCCGCCGGCAGGACAACGCCCATCGTCACGTCCGCGTTGGTGAATAGCGGGATCCGACCGCTCACGATGTCTCCGTTCGCAGTGAGCCCTCCGGTCTTGACGAGACGGTGCCGGTGCGGGCCGGACTCCTCGGCGGCGGCCGGCGCCACTTCTGCGCGCGCGATCAGCTCCACCCTGTGCGTCTGGGTCGGCGGTGCCAGGTGATAGAGGAGGGAGCTTCGGCCGGCGAACCCCTCGACGCCGAACAACTCCTCCGCGTAGAGCGAGCCGTCGGGGGCGCGATGCTGGGTATGCCGCGTGTGGGGAACGCTGCCGCGCTGGACGTAGAACATGACCGGCTACAGGCTCCTTCGGCTACGGCGCAAGTCTACGTTCCCGCCCCCGGTCGGTCGACGATTGGCGTTTGTAGGGCACCCAGACGCTCGACGGCCAGCTCGACCCGATCTCCCGGCCGCAGCCAGCGGCCCAAACGCTCCCGGCCGACCTCGAGGAGGCAGCCCGTGCCTACGGTGCCGCTGCCGACCAGGTCGCCCGGGCGCAGCCGGACGTCGGCCGACGCGCGCGCCAGCATGTCGCCGAAGCTGAATGCGATCGACGCCCATGTCCCGCGACTTATCTCGGCCCCGCCGACCGTTGCGGTCATCGCCAGGTCGAAGCCCTTGCCCGTCCGCCTGTCCGCGAGCTCATCGGGCGTCACAAGCCAGGGTCCGATGGTGGTGGCGAAGTCTTTGCCCTTTGCGGGCCCCAGCCGGACCGTCGTCTCGTCCCGCTGCAGGTCGCGCGCCGACCAATCGTTGAGGATCATGTAGCCGCCGATGGCCTCCTCGGCGCGGTCCACCGGGAGGTCGCTCGCCGGTGTGTCCACGAGCGCTGCCACCTCCAGCTCGTAGTCCAGCTCGCTCGATCCTCCGGGCGCCCAGACCGGCTGGTCCGGGCCGCGGATTCCCGACGTGTTCGAGAAGTAGAAGACCGGCAGCCGGTACCACGCCTCGGGGACCTCGCCTCCCCGGAGATGCCAGACCGTGGCGACGTGCTGCTCGAAGCCGTAGAAATCGCGCAGGCTCGGCGGCTCGAGGATCGGCGGCCCGAACCGGAAGTCGGCGGCGTCGAGGGCCAGATCGTCGGACTCGTCCCCGGGGGGCGCCCCGACGCGGCCGGGATCTCCGGCAAACGGCTCGACGAGTGGCGAGAGAGCCTCCACTCGCAACCCCAACGCGAGATGGGCGTCGAGCGTAGTCACGGGCTGACGGAACCGGACGGACATGTGCGGGAGTTCCGGCATCTCGGCGATGCGCCGGCGGCGAGCGACTTCGAGGTCCAGCCAGCGCCCGTCCGGCAACGCGGCAGCCAGCCGCCACGGAGAACCGGCAGGCGCGTTACGCTCCCGAACGTGGGCCAGCTTCACGACGCGAGTTTACACACGGCTGGGCGGTGCACCCGCGCGGCCACCGTCATGCGGCTGCAGCCGGGCCTCCAGACGTTCGACGTCAGAGGTTGCCGCGCTTCTGCTGTTCCCGCTCCAACGCCTCGAAGAGGGCCTTGAAGTTGCCGACCCCAAAGCCCCGCGAGCCGTGCCGCTCGATGATCTCGAAGAAGAATGTCGGGCGGTCCTGGATCGGGCGGGTGAAGATCTGGAGCAGGAAGCCCTCCTCGTCGCGATCCGCCTCGATGCCCAGCTTCTCCAGCATCTCGTACGGGACGCCCACGTCCCCGACGCGCTCCTGCAGCCCGACGTAGTACTCGTGCGGCATCTTGAGGAATTCGACCCCGTTGTCACGGAGCCGGCTGACCGTACCGACGATGTCTTTCGTCAGCAGCGCGATGTGCTGCGTCCCGGCGCCGCGGTACCAGTCGAGGAACTCCTGGATCTGGCTCTTCTTGCGGCCGTGCGCCGGTTCGTTGATCGGGAACTTGATGCGTCCGTTGCCGTTGGTCATCACCTTCGACATCAGGGCGCTGTACTCGGTGTGGATGACCTTGTCGTCGTAGTGGATCAGCTGGGCGAACCCGAGCACGTCGCGATAGAAGTCGACGAACCGGTCCATGTCGCCAAGCTCGACGTTGCCGACGCAGTGGTCGACCTCGGCGAGACTCAGCCCTTCTGCGGCCCGGGCCGGGTTCCTGGTTCGCCGATATCCGGGCGCAAAGACGCCGTGATAGGCGTTGCGGTCGACGAACGAATGGACGACCTCACCGTATGCGTGGATCGCGCTCTTGCGGAGGACGCCGTCCTGGCCGCCGTCGAGGTCCGTCGGCCGGAGCGCCGTCCTGCCGCCTCGGCTGGTAGTGGCCTCGAACGCGGACTGCGCGTCGTCGACCGCGAATGCGATGTCGTGAACGCCATCGCCGTGGAGCCGCACGTGGTCTGCCAGCTCGCCCTCGGGAGTCAGGGGGGCGGTCACGACGAAGCGGATGTCGTTCTGCACCATGACGTAGCTGGCCCGGTCCCTGACGCCCGTCTCGAGGCCCGCATAGGCGACGGGCGTGAAGCCCCACATGGCTCGCAGGTAGGCGCTCGTCTGGCGGGCGTTGGCAACCCAGAACTCGACGTGATCGATGCCCTTGAGCGGCAGGAAGTCGCCGGCTTCGGCGTAGGCGTTCGGGTTGACCGTGGCGCCCGAACTCCTGGGCGGATGGAGAGTCTCTGTCATGCCACGTCTCCTTCGGGCGCGGGCCGAGG
>JBIOII010000094.1:0-7782 GCA_044449785.1 Candidatus Limnocylindrales bacterium | reverse complement strand
GGCCCGGTCCTGATCGAATGCAACGCCAGGTTCGGCGACCCCGAGATCCAGGCCCTTCTGCCCCGCCTCGCCGTCCCGCTGGGTCCGCTTCTGTACGGCGCCTCCCAGGGGGATCTCGCCTCCGCCGCCGCCGAACTGGGGCTGCACGGCGGGTTGCTGCCCACAACCGGGGACGCGGCAGTGGCCGTGGTGCTCGCCGCCGCGAACTACCCGGACAGTCCGAGGAGGGGCGACATCATCACCGGCCTCCCGGAAGCCGCCGCGGCCGGAGCCACGGTGTTCCATGCGGGCACGGTCAGGGACGCCGGGGGTGGGTTCCGCACCAACGGCGGCCGCGTTCTGGCGGTCGTCGGGCTGGGGACCAACTTACCGGCGGCTCGAGCCTGCGCCGAGAATGCCGCCGACTTGATCACGTGGTCGGGGATGCAGCGGCGCCACGACATCGCCGCGACGCTGCCGTTCCCTGTCGACGCAGAAGCCGCGGCGCGCGAGCCCGTGTCGGAAAAGGCCTGGACGGGAGGTGGCAACTCATGATTCCGCGCTACACCTTGCCTGAGATGGGCGCCATCTGGACCGATCAGGCCCACTTCGAGGGGATGCTCCGGGTCGAGATCGCCGTTGCGCGGGCTGAGGTTTCGCGCGGCATGGTGCCGCCGCCCGCGCTTCGAGCCATCGAATCGCGCGCTCGAATCGATGTCGACCGGATCGCCGAGATCGAGAAGACGACCGACCACGACGTGATCGCCTTCGTCAGCCAGGTCGCCGAGACGGTCGGGGAGGAAGGCCGGTACCTCCACCTCGGCCTGACCAGCAGCGACGTCATCGACACCGCGCTCGGGCTGCAGCTCAAGGCCGCCGGCGGCCGGCTCATCGAGGACCTCGACGCGCTCATCGAGACGCTAGTGCTCCGAGCCCGGGCCGAGGCCGGCACGGTGATGATGGGTCGCACCCATTCCGTACACGCCGAACCGACGACGATGGGCATGAAGATCGCCGGCTGGGCCTTCGAGATGGCGCGGGATCGGGCCCGCCTGGCCGCCGCCGTGGACGACTCGGCGACCGGCAAGATTTCCGGCCCGGTCGGCACATACAGCCACCTCGACCCGGACCTCGAGGAGGAAGTGCTCTCCGACCTGGGCCTGCATCGCGACCCGATCTCGACGCAGATCGTCCAGCGCGACCGGCACGCGGCGCTGATCGCCGCGATCGCCATCACGGGCGGCTCGCTCGAGCGGATCGCCACGGAAGTGCGGAACCTGCAGCACACCGACAGCGGCGAGCTGATGGAGACGTTCAGGGCCGGGAAGGAAGGCAGCTCGGCAATGCCGCACAAACGCAACCCGATCCTCTCCGAGCGGATCGCCGGCATGGCCCGCCTCCTGCGCGGCTATGCGGCGGTCGCGATGGAGAACCAGCCACTCTGGCACGAGCGGGACATCAGCCATTCCTCGGCCGAGCGCGTCCTTCTCCCCGATGCCACGATCCTGCTCGACTACATGCTCGTAAAGACCCGCGGCCTCGTGGAGCGCCTGGTCGTCAGGCCCGAGCGGATGCGGGAGAACATCGAGCGCGGGCTAGGGCTCCACTGCAGCAGCCGCGTCCTGACGGCGCTGGTCGAGGACGCCGGCATGTCGCGCGAGGAGGCGTACACCGTCGTGCAGCGCAACTCGATGCGGGCCGCCGACGAGCGGCGCCAGCTGCGCGAGCTGCTCGCCGGCGATCCCGACGTCGCCGCCCGACTCTCCGACGAGACCCTCGCCGCCTGCTTCGACGAGAGCCACTTCCTCCGCAACGTCGCCACCGCCCTCGCCCGACTCGATGAATTAGCCCAGGCTCGAAAGGAGGCCGTCAATGTCGCCCGCTGAGACAGCCAATCCCGGCGATCCCCGAGCTGCCGGGGCAACTCTGCAGGCCGGCGGCTTCGTCCGCTCGGGCAAAGTGCGCGACCTGTTCGAGGTAGACGACCGGCTGCTCCTTGTGGCCAGCGACCGGCTCTCCGCGTTCGACGTCGTCCTGCCGACGCCGATTCCCGACAAGGGCCGCGTGCTCACCGGTCTGTCTCGTTTCTGGTTCGGTCGGACCGCCGACGTCATCACCAACCACCTCCTTGCCACCGACCCGGCCCGGTTGCCGGCCGGTTTCACCGACGACGCCGGGCGGAGCGAGTTGAGAGGCCGGATGATGCTCTGCCGCCGGGCCAGGGTGCTGCCGGTCGAAGTCATCGTCCGGGGCTACGTCGCCGGTTCCGGCTGGAAAGACTATCGCCGGACCGGCGCCATCTGCGGTATCGAGCTGCCGGCGGGACTGCGCGAGTCGGATCGCCTGCCCGAACCCATATTTACCCCGTCGACGAAGGCCGAGGTGGGCCACGACGAGAACATCGGCTTCGACGCGATGGTCGAGCTCGTGGGCGGCGAGATGGCCGAGATGGTCCGAGACGTGGCCCTGATGCTGTACCGACGCGGCGCCGAGATCGCGGAAGGCGCCGGAATCCTGCTCGCCGACACCAAGTTCGAGCTCGGGACGGCAGTCGATAACGGCGAGCTGATGCTGATCGACGAGGTTCTGACGCCGGACTCGAGCCGTTTCTGGGACGCTTCGGATTACGAGCCCGGGCGCGCCCAGGCCAGCTTCGACAAGCAATTCGTCCGCGACTGGCTGGAAGCCCAGCCGTGGGGAAAGACGTATCCGGGTCCGGAGCTCCCGGCCGAGATAGTGGCCGGGACGCGGAAGCGGTATGTGGAGGCGTTCGAGAGGATCACGGGAGCCAGCTTCGATCGCTACCTCGAGGAAGACGTGGTCGGGCGATGAGCGAGTTCAGGTATGCCGTCAACGTGCTGCCCAAGCCGGGCATCCTCGATCCGCAGGGGCGTGCCGTGGAGCTGAGCCTGCCCCATCTCAACGTGAGCACCGTCTCGAAGGTCCGGGTCGGGCGCAGGGCCGAGCTGACCGTCACGGCTGCCTCCGAGCCGGAGGCGCGTGCCGTCGTCGACGGTCTCGCCAGAGAGCTTCTGAGCAACCCGCTAATCGAGGTCTACGCGATCGAACTGCTGGAAGGGACGTCGTCGGCGACCTCCACGAAGGTGTCGGCGTGAAGGTCGGCGTTGTAACGTTCCCGGGATCCAACTCGGACGTCGATTCGCTCAACGCGCTGGCGGTCGCCGGCGTCGAGCCGGTCACGCTCTGGCACGAGTCGCCCGATCTGGCCGGCGTTTCGGCGGTCATCCTGCCGGGCGGCTTCGCCTACGGCGACTACATTCGCGCCGGGGTGATCGCCCGCTTCTCGCCGGTGCTGCGCGGCGTCAGGGAGTTCGCGGCCTCGGGAGGATATGTACTGGGGATTTGCAACGGATTCCAGGTCCTGGCCGAGTCCGGGCTCGTCCCCGGTGCTCTGCTGCGCAATCGGTCGCTGCGCTTCGCCTCGAAGATCGTGGCCATCAAGCCCGAACGGCTGAATTCGCCTTTCACTCGGGCCGCGACCGGCGCCCCGATCCACATTCCGATCGCCCACGGCGAGGGCTGCTACTACGCCGACGAGGCGACGCTGGATCAGCTCGAGCGCGACGGCCAGGTCTTGTTCCGTTACGTCCGCGGAGATGGAACTCCGGCTCTGGACCCCGACGATCCGGCCAATCCGAACGGCTCGCTGCGGGCAATTGCGGGCGTGTGCAACGCCGCCGGCAACGTCGCCGGGCTAATGCCGCATCCCGAGCGAATGTCGGAGGCCATTCTCGGCGGCGACGAGGGGTTGCAGCTGATCCGCTCGCTCGTGCAGAGCGCCGGGGAATGGGAGGCGGCCGGCAGGCCCGGCGCCGCGGTCGGAACGGCGGCCGGCACTTTCCCTGTGACCGTGGAGGCAGGTCGATGAGCAGCGTGACGACCACTCCGCCTGTAGCCGGAGCCGAGCCGCTGCACCGTCAGCTGGGCGTAACCGATGAGGAGCTGGACGTTATCCGGCAGAAGCTCGGCCGCGACCCGAACCACACTGAGCTCGCGATGTTCAGCGTGATGTGGAGCGAGCATTGCTCCTACAAGAGCTCCAAGCCGCTCATCAAGACGCTCCCCACGCGCGGGACCGGGCTGATGGCCGGGGTGGGCGACAACGCCGGCGTGGTCCGCATCGGCGACGGGCTGGCCGTGGCGTTCAAGATCGAGAGCCACAACCATCCGTCCGCCGTCGAGCCGTACCAGGGCGCCGCAACAGGCGTCGGCGGCATCCTGCGCGACATCTTCACGATGGGCGCGCGCCCGATCGCCGTTCTCGATGCGCTCCGGTTCGGCGATCCGACCGATCCGAGGACGCGCCATCTGGTCGACGGCATCGTTCGCGGCGTCGGCGGCTACGGCAACTGCGTCGGCGTTCCGACCGTCGGCGGCGAGCTGATCTTCGACCCTACTTACCAGGGCAACCCGCTCGTCAACGTCATGGCGATCGGGCTCCTGGAAGAGCGGATGCTGATCCTGGCCGAGGCGCCGGGGCCGGGCAACTACGTGGTGCTTTTCGGTTCCACGACCGGCCGCGACGGCATCGGCGGGGCGAGCGTCCTCGCCTCGGCGACCTTCCAGGACCAGGATCCCTCCAAGCGGCCCGCGGTCCAGGTCGGCGACCCATTCGCCGAGAAGCTGCTGATCGAGGCCTCCCTGGAGTTGATCGATCGGCGGCTGGTTGAGGGCATCCAGGATCTCGGCGCGGCCGGGATAACATGCGCCACTTCGGAGTCGGCCGACAAGGCCGGCACCGGGATTCTTGTCGATCTGGACGCCATTCCACGGCGCGAACCCGGCATGGCGCCCTGGGAAGTGATGATCTCCGAGTCCCAGGAGCGCATGCTGGCCACGTGCCGGCCGGACAACTACCCGGCGGTGCGCGCAGTCTGCGAGCGGTGGGGGATCCCGATCGCCCTTGTGGGCCGAGTCACCGCCGACGGCGACCTCGCCGTCATCGAGGGTGGCATCGGCCCGGGCGGCAATCCGAACCCGGGCGCGAAGGAGATCGCCCGAGTGCCGGCCAAGGCGCTCACGAGCGAGGCGATCGTCCACTATCGACTGGCCACGCCGCCGGCCCGGCGCCGCCAGGCGCCGGCCCCGGGCATCCCGTTGTCGGCCCAGGACGGCCTGCCCGAACGAGGCATGGACCCGGCCGCGGTGCTCGTGGCACTCCTCGGCAGCCCCAACCTGTCCAGCCGGCGCTGGGTCTACGAGCAGTACGACGCCTGCGTCCAGAGCAACACCGTCGAGTGGCCCGGCCACGGCGCGGCCGTGCTGAGGGTCAAAGGCACTCGCAAGGCCCTCGTGGCGACGACCGACGGCAACCAGACGGTCAGCGCCATCGATCCGTACCTGGGAGCGAAGCTGTCCGTCGCGGAAGCCACCCGCAACGTCAGCATCACCGGCGCTCGACCGCTCGGCATAACCAACTGCCTCAACTACGGCAACCCAGAGCGCCCCGAGGCGTTCTGGCAACTCCAGGAGGCGGTCCGCGGCATGGGCGAGGCCTGCCGCGTCATGGGGATTCCCGTGACAGGCGGCAACGTGTCGCTCTACAACGAATACCCCGGCGGCGCGATCGCGCCGACACCCGAGATCGGCGTTGTGGGGCTGATCGAGGAGATCTCCACCCTCGTACGGCCACCCTTCACGACCGATGGTGACAGTGTCGTCCTGATCGGCCAGAGCACTCCGGGGATGGCCGGTTCCGCATACGCGGCCCTAGCCGGCGTCTCTTCCGAGGACGCGCCTCCGGGCATCGATCTCGAAAGGGAAGCGGCCCTCCAGTCGTTCATTCGCGAGGCGATCGGGCGCGGCCTGGTGGCATCGGCCCAGGACGTCTCCGGTGGCGGCCTGGCGGTCGCGATTGCGGAGTGCTGCATGTGGAGCGGCCTCGGGGCGAAGCTCCGGGTCGGCGTCTCGGGGTCTCCCGCGATCGAGCTGTTCGGCGAGAGTCCGTCGCGGCTCGTCCTGTCCTGCCGCCCGCGCCATGCTCCGGCGGTCGAGCTCCTCGCCCGCCAGTTCGGGCTCCACGCGGAGACCCTCGGCACCGTCGGCGGGTCGCGGCTGCGGATCGAGCTGACCGGCCAGGGCGCGACCGGCGCGGCCGAGGAACGCGGCTCTCGCGTGGCCGATGCCCTCGACGTCTCGCTGGCGGATCTGCGCCATATCTGGGACCACGGTCTGGCCCGTGCCCTTGGCGTCGAGCCCGGGCCCGAAAACGTGTCGGAGCCGGTCGACATCGCCCCGTCGAGCGGGCGGGCCTAGCCGTGTGCGGCATCTTCGGGGCGGTGACACCCGGCGCCGATGCCGCCGCGCTGACCGCGCTCGGCGTCTTCTCGCTCCAGCACCGCGGCCAGGAGTCGGCCGGCATCGCCGTGAGCGACGGCGAGCAGCTCATGCTGTACAAGGACTTGGGTCTGATCGCCCAGGTGCTCGACGAGAGGCGCCTGCCCAGCCTGCGCGGATCGCTGGCGATCGCCCACTGCCGCTACTCCACCACCGGGTCCACGATCTGGGAGAACGCCCAGCCGACCTTCCGGATGGGCCGCGGCAAGTCGATCGCGATCGGCCACAACGGCAACCTCGTGAACACCCGCGAGCTTCTGGCGCGGCTGGAAGGCGGCAAGTCGAGGCTGCCGGCCACGACCGATACGGAGCTTCTCACCGCTCTGCTGGCCGACGACCCGTCGGGCGACACCGTCGAGGCGCTGAAGCGGGTTCTGCCCACCGTCCAGGGCGCTTACTCGCTGGCCATCCTCGACGAAAAGCGTGTCATCGGTGTGCGTGACCCTTACGGTTTCAGACCGCTCGTCCTGGGTCGGATCGATCCGGCCGCCCACGATCCGGCCGGGTTGCGGTCCGGCGGATGGGTCATCAGCTCTGAATCCGCGGCGATCGAAGTCGCCGGCGGGACGGTCGTCCGGGACATCGAGCCCGGCGAGATCATCATCCTCGAGGAAGGGGCGGAGCCGGTATCGATCAGGTTCGCCGCCGGTCACGAACAGCTCTGCGTGTTCGAGCTGATCTACTTCGGAAGACCGGATTCCTACATGCTCGGCCGGAACCTCTACGAGTCGCGGCGCCGGATGGGCGTGGCGCTCGCCCTTGAGGCCCCGGTCGAGGCCGACCTGGTCATGCCCGTGCCCGACACCGGTGCGCCTGCCGCGGCAGGGTTCGCCGAGGGCTCCGGGCTCCCGTACCGGGAGGGAATGGTCCGCAACCGCTACTCCGGCCGGACCTTCATCCAGCCGTCGCAGGCGATGCGCCAGCGCGGAGTAACGGTCAAGCTCAGCCCGCTGCGCGAGGTCGTCGCGGGCAAGCGGCTCGTGGTCGTCGACGATTCCATCGTCCGCGGCACCACCACCCGCCAGATAGTGGCTCTGCTCCGTAAGGCCGGCGCCGCGGAGGTCCATCTCCGCATCAGCTCCCCGCCGATCCACCATCCGTGCTTCTACGGCATCGACACTCAGATCGAGACCGAGCTGATCGCGTCGACGCATTCGGTCGAGGAGATTCGGGAGTTCGTCGGCGCCGACTCGCTCAGCTACCTGTCGATCGGCGGCGTCCTGCAGGCGCTCGATCTGCCCTACGAGCGTTTCTGCTTCGCCTGCTTCGACGGCCGGTATCCCGTGCCGGTCCCATACGACACGACCCGCCACAAGTTCGTCCTGGAGGACGCGCAGGGTGAGCCGGTCTCGCAGGGCGAGGCCGAAGCCACGGCCACCGTCCATCCGCATGAGTGAGTTCGGAGGCCACCGGTCCGAGGCCGGCAGCCCGCCGGGCGCCCGAGGT
>JBIOII010000093.1:0-7802 GCA_044449785.1 Candidatus Limnocylindrales bacterium | reverse complement strand
GGTTGAGTCCCGCGGTATCGGGCGGAGGCTGACTGCGGCCGGCTAGCAAATGGGCTCGTGGCCGCGCGAGCCCATGGCAGACTGAGCGCGCCATGACGTCGAGCACCGGCACATCCAGGGGTGCGGAGCCCGTCGTCGTGCGACCGGCGACACCCGAGCGCTTCGACGACATCGCCCCCGTGATCAACCGATCCTGCTGGTGCCAGTGGTGGCGGCAGACGGCCGGGGAGTACAGCCGCTCCAGCTCGGACCGGCAGCGCGCGGCACTGCGCGCGCAGTGCGCCAGGGAGCCGGTCCCCGGCCTGATCGCCTACCGGGGCGAGCTGCCCGTCGGGTGGTGCGGCTTCGGCCCGCGCAGCGCCATGGCGCGCCTCGAGCACAGCCGCACGATCCCCAAGCTCGACGACCTTCCCGTCTGGTCGATCGTGTGCTTCAGCGTCCGGCCCGGGTACCGCCGGCGCGGCGTCGCGACGGCGCTCCTGCACGGCGTGATCGAGTACGCGCGAGAGCACGGTGTGGTGGGTCTCGAAGCCTATGGGACCGACCCTGTCGGCACGCGCCGCGACGCTGCCTTCTCGTACACTGGCTTCACCAGCATGTTCGAAGCGGCGGGCTTTCGGCGTGTGGTCGAGACGGCCAGCCGCGCCGACTACCTGCCCCGCTGGCTGATGCGTCTCGACCTCGCTACCTGACCGCGGGCTGGCGGCCACAGCGCCGGGGCTTCTCCGGGCCTCACGGCAGCCACACGATGCTTCGCGTGGCATCGACGCCGGGTTGGAGCACAACCGGAGATCCGGGTGGCCAAGGTCGGAGGACGTGAACCGCCCCTGCCCACGCTCCTGATCGTCGTCGCCGGTGGATCGGCGACGTCCTCTCGGGCACTGCTCGGCGCGGAACTAGGCAGGCAACGCTTGGAGCAGGAACATGAGCAGGCGAGCGAATGCGTCTCGGCTGGCCAGCACGTCGTAGTACGCCGGCTGGGTGTCGTTGAAGAAGCCGTGCCCTGCCCCCTCGTAGACGTGCCACTCGAACGGCATGGAGGCGGCCCGCATGCCGTCCGCGAAGCGCACGATGCCGGCGTTGACCCGCTCGTCCTGCGCACCGTAGAAGGCGATGATCGGACAACGGATCGCTGCGAGCTCCTCGGCGGGGGGCGTGGCTCCGTAGAAGACGGCGGCGGCAGACAGCTCGGGTTCGTGACATGCCAGGAGCGCCGAAAGCCCTTCTCCGACACTCGCGATCTTCTGCCCGCGTGTCTCGTGACGCTCGTACCTGAGGTAGCGCACCGCGGCCCGGAGCGGACCGACCAGCGACCGAAGCCCCGCGGGGGTGCTGAAGGCGAGCACCTGCTGGGATCGTCTCGCCGATGCGCAGCGCCTCGACCACCCGTTCCCGTCTGAGGGCAGGCGGTCGCGTGCCGGCAACGGCGAAGAGATCGGGCGCCAGAATCGCATACCCGGCGGCCGCGATCCGGCGGGCCACATCCTCAACATATGCGTCCAACCCCAGCAGGTCATGAATGAGGACGACCCCAGGGAGCGGCACCGCCGCGTGCTGCGGCAGGGCTAGGTAGCCCAGCTGGTCGCCGTACCGCACCCACTCGTCCACGACTGCCACGCCGTCCTCCCGACTCCCGCGGCCATGCGCCCCGCCTGTGGGCCGGCGGAGTAACTACCACAGTGGCGGTCTCAAGGGAAGCAGGAGCACACGCTGACAGCGGCGGTCCCACGGGCACCCCTCGCCTGACACCGCGATCCCCGGCCGAGCCTCGAGGGACAACGCCTGGCGGATCGGCCGGGCGCTGCTCACGGCTGGATTGCTGCGCGGGCAGACTGCTCCGAGTCGAGCCGTGCCTAGCGGCTGCCAGCGGCCTCGCGCACCACGCCGGCAAGGTGGCTGAAAGCCGCTCGTCGCAAGTCTTCCAGATTCCCAAATCGAGTAACGAGCCCGAGAGCATGCAGATCGCCCAGGAACGCTGTCGCCGCGGCGTCGCGAAGTCGCCTGGGCCTAGCTCCCTTCTCGTAGAACAAGATCTTCCTTGGGATCTCGCCCCGACTGAACCGGCCATAGGCGTAGCGGAACTCGGCCTCGGTCCCAGATCGCCATGCCCCTGTCGGGTGCAGGGCTCGGCTGCCGGCTAGGGCACGTCAGGCTCCCGGAGCCGACAGGTACCTCGACGACGATGATCCTGACGATCGGCCACGAGCCCCTCTGACGCCGAAGGACGTGGCGCGACGTCCTGGGGGGCGGGTCGCCTACTCACTCACACAGGGGGTGCACAGAATGCTGCCGGATCGACGCGTCCACACCACGCTCCCGACCCCGGACCCGGAGCGCTTGCGGACCTTCTACGAGGAGACACTCGGGTTTCTTCCGTTCGCCCAGCGCCCGGGAGCGATCCTCTATCGAGCCGGCGACGGGTCGCTCTTCGCGATCTCGAAGGCCGGCGCCCGTGCGACCGGCGGCCACACCCAGATGGCCTTCACCGTGCCCGACATCGCCGCCGAGGTCGCCGATCTCCGCCGCCGCGGCGTCGTCTTCCTCGACTACGACGTGCCCAGGACCGAGCAGGGGATCGGGCGCGTCGGCGCGGGCCGGGCCACCTGGTTCAAGGACCCCGACGGCAACCTGATCGGCGTGCTGGAGTTCGACGACCCCGTCTGACGCCGGCTCGCTGACCCCGCGTCTTTGTTGTTCTGGCGCGCCCGGAGGGGTTCAGGCGCGCACGGACAACAAGGGTGGCGACCGTCGGGCGAGTCGAGAGCCGGGCCGTGACGCCGCGATCTGGCCACCCTCTCGACCGCCACAACAGGCCCTCTAGATCGCCCCCTTCACTCGTCGTGAGACCGCTGGGGCCGGCCCGGTCGAGCCGCGCAGGACGAAGCTCGTGTCGAGGACCACGGTCTGCGGCGGCCGCTCGTCACCGGCGAGCCTCCCGAGGAGCAGGTTCGTCGCGGTCGTCCCGAGCTCGTAGACCGGCTGGGCCACGACCGTCAGCGGCGGCCGGACGAGCGTTGACCACTGCAGATCGTCAAAGGTGACGAGCGAGATCTCGTCGGGGACCCGAAGCCCGGCCGACGTGACGGCATCGACCGCCCCGAGCGTCATCGTTTCGTCGACCGTGAAGAGCGCTGTAGGCGGATCGTCTTCCGCGAGCGCCGCGGCGGTCGCCGCGCGGGCCCCATCGCGGCTGTACGGCGTGCGGAGGAACAGCTCATCGGCGAGCGGCAGGCCTCCCGCGCGCAGCGCCGACGCCCACCCGGAGAGCCGCAGGACGCTGGCCTCCCCGTCGGCGGGCCCGAACGCCGCGTCGGCGAGCTGCGACACGGTCAGCCCTGCGGCATCCTCCGAGACGATCGCGATCCGCCGATGGCCCAGCCGGACGAGGTGGCTCACGGCATTGTGCGCGGCCCGCACGTTGTCCACGACGACCGCGTCGGCGGCGATCCCGGGGGCGCCTCGGTCGAGCAGAACGAGCGGGATGCCCCGCCGGACGAGGTCCGCGAGATGATCCGCCTCGTGCGGCGCCGTCGGCGCGACGATGAGCCCGTCCACCCGCTTTTCGAGCAGGACGCGGATCGCGGCCCGCTCCATCGCGAGGTCCTCGTCGCTGTTGGCGAGGATCACCTCGAACCCCTGGGCCTTGGCCGCGTCCGCGATGCCCCGCACGGCCCGTGCGAAGAACGACAGCTCGATGTCGCCGATGACGACGCCGATCGTGTGGGTCGTCCCGGTGATCATGCTGCGGGCGAGGGTATTCGGGTGGTAGCGGAGCCGCGCGGCAGCTTCAAGGACACGCACGCGGGCGCCGTCGCTGACGCTGCCGTAGCCGCCCAACGCGCGGGCGGCCGTCGCGCGCGACACGCCGGCCGCGGCCGCCACGTCCGTGATCGTGGCGTTCTCAACGCGCAAACTGTGTTTCGCCATGTGGCTCCCAGTGACCGGCGGACCCCGCCTCCGCGGGGGCCCCGAGCCCCCGCGGAAGGTTACTTACCGAACCCCTCTGCGAGCCCGCGAATGAACTGCCGCTGGCCGATCAGGAAGAGCACCACCATGGGCACCGCCGCGATGGTCATGCCAGCGAACATCACCGGAAAGTTGGTGAGCAACCGGCTGTACATGTCGAGCAGCCCGACGGGCAGGGTCTTCAGGTCCGAGCTGTTGATCATGACGAGGGCGAAGGGAAACTCGTTCCAGGCGAAGAGAGCCTGGAGCAGGGCGGCCGCGATCAGAATCGGACGGCTCAAGGGAAACGCGATTTGCCAGAAGATCTGCCAGCGACTCGCGCCATCGACAACGGCCGCATCTTCGATCTCGCGCGATAGCGTCACCATGTACGCGCGGATGAGGAAGGTCGTGAATGGAATGCGGAAGGCCACGTAGAGGATCATCAGCGCGAACAGCGTGTTGTAGAGCCCGAGGGTCACCATCAGCTTGAAGAGCGGGATCAAGGCCACGGCAGGGGCCAGCATCATCCCTCCCAGGATGAAGAGCGTGATGGGCGTGTTGAGGGGGATGCGCAAGCGGGTGAGCGCGTACGCCGCCCAGGCGCTCACGAGTACCACCCCGACGATCGACACCGCGGTGACGATGACGCTGTTCGCCAAGTACTGCACGATGCCGAGGTTCCAAGCATCGACGAAGTTCGACCAGCGCAGCTGGGTCGGCGGGGCCCAGGCGGAGCCGAAGAACTCCTCATTGTTCTTGAAGCCGGACAGGATCATCCACAGCAGCGGCCCGAGGATCGAGGCCACAAGCACGAAGAGGAGGGTGTACAGGCTGGCGCTCACTGCGACTCCGCCGATGCGCGCGCGGAGCCTGCGGGACGACCTGCCTGCCACCGGGCGGACAGTGGTTGGCGTCTGGTCAACCATCTCAGTACTCCACCTGCTGGCGACTCACGAGCAGCAGCTGGCCCATTGAGAAGACGAAGGTGATGACGAAGATCACGCTCGCGATCGCTGCCGCGTAGCCCATCTGGTCGTTGAAGAAGGCCGACTGGTACAGCCAGGTCGCCAAGACCTGGCTCGCGTTATTCGGACCGCCGCTCGTGGTAGCCATGATCTCATTGAAGACGAGGAACGCCCCTGAGATCGTGATGATCATCAGAATGGCCGTCATGTCCCGCACGAGCGGCACGGTGATGTGCCGCCAAGCCTGCGCCTTCGATGCGCCGTCGACATACGCCGAGTCGTAGTACTCGCGCGGGATCTTCTGCATCGCCACGATGAAGAGGACCATGACCTCGCCGGTGGATTGCCACTGGCTCATCGCGATGATCCCCCAGATGGCGGTCGGTTCCTCGCCCAGCCAGGCGTGCGAGAGCTCGGGGTGGCCGATCCCGACCAGGAACTGATCGATCAGTCCGATCTGGGGGTTGTAGAGGAACAGGAACAGCAGGCCGATGACCGTGATCGAGATGGTCACCGGTACGAAGTAGATGATCCGGAAGAACCCGCGCAGGGGCGCGATGACGAACTCCTCGACGATGCCGGCGAGCACCAGCCCGAAGCCGACCTGCACCACCACCGAGGTGACCGCGTAGAAGACGTTGTTGGTGAGTGCTCGCCAGAAGACCGGATCGGCGGCCAGCGCCGTGTAATTGCCGAGGCCGACCCACTTTTGCGTGGTGGAATAGGCGTTCCACTGGAACAGGCTGAGGCGGAAGTTGTCGAGCACCGGGTAGTAAACGAACATCCCGAGGAGCGCCACCGCAGGCACGACCCAGAGCATTGCCGGCACATGGCGCAGTCGTGCAGTCACGGTAGCTCCTAGTCAGACGAGGGCTCGGGGGCGAGCGCAAGGCTGCTCATGCTCGCCCCCTCCATCACGGGACTCTACGGGGCCGCCTTGGCCTTAGCAGCGCCGGCTTGCACGTCCTTCAGGACTTGCTGCGGTGTTTCGCTGCCATCGAGCAGGGCCTCAGCCCCATTGAGATAAGCGGTCGCCACATCGATGTGGGTGACCGTGTCGAGCCAGATAGCCATGTTCGGGGCGTTGTTGATGTCGTTGAGCGCCTCGATGTTCTGCGGCACGGTGTTGTCCGCAGTCGCCGATCCGAGCACCGGGCTCAGCCAGTCGATCTGCTTCACCATCTGCTCGGCATTCTGCAGGCTCGAGAAGTACTTCAGGAAGTCCAGCACGATATCCATGTGCTGGGTCTTGGCGTTGACGAGGAACAGGTCCGGCGCACCCTCGAGCGTCTTCGGGTCGCCTGCGGCCCCCGCCGGGAACGGCAGCTGGAAGAAGTCCCAATTCGCAACAAATGCAGCCGACGCGCCCTGCGCCACGGTGAAGGAGGGGAAGTCCGCCTGCTCGACGTACATCATGGCAGCCTTGCCCTGCACGAATTCGGTGACGGCCTGATCGTGGGTGATGCCGTCGGACTTGGGGGTCAGGCAATGGGTGTCAATTGCCTGGAATGTCTGCAGCGCCTGCAGGTAGCCCGGGTCAGTGAACGCGCCGGTGGCCGGCGTGTAGTCCTGCTGCAGGGTGGCCTGTGGGACGTAGTAGGCGTTGAGCTGGGTCATGTAGTGGATGGCGGGCCAGCCATTCACGTTCCCGAAGCTGATGGGCTGGATCCCGGCGGCCTTGATCGTGTCGCACAGGCTCAGCATGCTCGCCATCGACGTCGGCACCGTCCAGCCGTGGGCCGCGAAGATCGTCTTGTTGTAGGCGATGAACTTGGCGTCCAGGTCCAGCGGAATGCCGTACAGCTTGCCGCCGTACGTGACAGCCGCCAGCGCACCGGCGGCGTAGGTGTTCTTCCAATCGGTGTTCATCACCGGCGCGGTCAAGTCCGCGACGAGGCCAGCTTGCACGTACTTGGCGGTGAAGTCGCCGGCCCACGAGAAGAAGATATCCGGCAGCTGCCCAGAGGCCGTCAGCACGCGGAGCTGGTCCTTGATGGGCTGATCCGCCGTCGCCATGAGGTTGATATGGACCTGCGGGTTGAGCGCCTCGTAGTTCTTCACGAGCGTCTGGAAGTACGGTGCGTACTGGGGCTCGGGCCACTTCTCGAGGAACGAGATCGTGCCGGAGAGCTGGGGCGTGACGCTAGCGGCCGCCGCGACTGATGCTGCGGCAGACGCCGCGGCTGTGGCTGGCGCCGCCTGGCTCGCCGCCGCGGCAGCAGGGGTCGCCACAGGGGCCGACGTAGCTGCGCTGCTGCAGGCCCCAAACAGGATGGCCGCGCTGGCCGCCAAGGCCAACACGGACTTCGGGGGAACCGGGCCCCACATAGATCGCCCGGGCATATCGTCTCCTCCTACTGTGACGACCGTTCGACGACGGTCGCGTGCTGATCGGTTTGCACCCTCGTCGGCGTCCTCGTCTCTCGCGCCTCCTCCTCGCCCGCGGGCACGTTGGCAGTGCCGTACCCAAAGGCCCCGTACGACTCGCATGTATGGGCGGCCGCCTCCGCGGCCTGCTGGAGCGTTGCAGTCCGGTCCTCATCGTTGATGAACCCGACCAGGAAGCGCCCGGTGAAGGCATCCCCGGCGCCGAGGGTGTCAACGACGCGCGCGGGTAGCGCCGGCTGGCGTAGCACGCGATGCCCCTCGACGAGGACGGCGTCGGCGGCGCCACGCGTGGCCAATGCAACCTTCGGCCCCTGCTCGACGACGTGGCGCAGGAACGTCTCGGTCTCTTCGTCATCCAGATCACTGGCCGAGAAGCACGCCACTGTCACGTACGGGAGCAGCTCTCGCGAGTAGGCGGGATCCCGGTTGGTCGCGAAGTCGAACGAGACCGGCACGTGCTTCGCGAGATCGGGAATGTCGAGCTCAAGCCCGCTCGACTCG
>JBIOII010000092.1:0-7905 GCA_044449785.1 Candidatus Limnocylindrales bacterium | reverse complement strand
GGCTTCAGCGACGATGCGCCATCAGATCTGGGCGATGGTGAGGGGCCGACGCCATCCTACTGTGCGGTTTGGCGAAAGCGAGCGTAGAACATCCCGCTCGAGACTCCGTCCCGGGTCACTCTCTGGTGGCTCACCTCGGCGACGATCAGGTCACCGTGCCCAACCCCAGTTCGCATCTGAGTACCTTTCGCGGCTCCTGTTCCATCGCGTGTGGGCTAGGGCAGGCGTCCGAACAAGGCGGCGACGGCATTCGATAGATCATGTGCGCTGAAGGGTTTCGCTAGTGGCGCTGGCGCGCCAGCCGGTAACATCTCGCGTCCGTAACCCGACATGAAGAGGACCGGCAGCCCCGGACGTAGTTCGGTGATTCGCTCTACGAGGGTCGGGCCACTCATCGACGGCATCACAACGTCGGTGAGGAGAGCATCGAACGAGCTTGGGTTGCCGACCGCTACATCGAGCGCGACTGTTGGATCCGCGAAGGCGAGAACCGCGTAGCCGCCATCGCCTAGGACGCGCTGGGCGAACAGGCGCACCGCGGCTTCGTCCTCCACGAGCATGATCGTCTCGGTCCCACCCACGAGCGCCGAGCCGGCGATCGGCTTGGCTGCTGCCTCCGGCTGTGCGTCCTCAAGGGCCGGCAGGTATACGCGAAAGATGCTGCCGCCACCCGGGTGGCTCTCGACATCGATGTATCCATGCGCCTGCTTGACGATGCCGTAGACGCTCGCGAGCCCAAGTCCCGTGCCCTCTCCGGGCGGCTTTGTGGTGAAGAACGGCTCGAAGAGGTGCTTCTGTGTCGCCTCGTCCATCCCTACGCCAGTGTCCGAAACCTCCAGGAGCACCTGGGGGCCCGCCTTTGCCCCGGCGTGCACCCGCACGAAGGCACTCGTCAGCGTCAAGGGCTTGACCGCGATGCCCAACATGCCGCCTGCCGGCATGGCATCGCGGGCGTTCGCCGCAAGGTTGAGCAGGACTTGGTCGATCTGCACCCTGTCAGCGAGAACGCAGGGCACCCCGGCGGCCGCATCGAGCCGTATGACGATGTGCTCCCCGACGAGACGGCGTAATAGGACCACCGCATCGGACGCGACCTCGACCAGATCGATCGGTGCCGGGTGGGCGTCGGCCCGACGGCTGAATGCAAGCAGGCCTTGCGTCAACTGAGCAGCACGTCCGGCAGCGTGTTCGATCTCGAGCACGTCCGCCCGGCCCGGGTCACCGGGCGGATGTTCGGCAAGGTGCAGCTCGGCAAACCCACGGATGGCGGTCAGGAGGTTGTTGAAGTCATGGGCCACTCCGCCCGCGAGTTGCCCGATGGCCTCCATCTTCAAAGCCTGACGAAGTTGGTTCTCCAGGGCACCTCGCTCAAGTTCTGCCTCTTTGCGCTCGCTGATGTCGCGGTACACGGACAGGATCGCGGGCCGCCCGTGGAAGTCCATCCGACATGACACAGCTTCGATTGCGATCTGAGTGCCGTCCGCTCGAACATGCGTAGCCTCGATGGCGGGAACGTCGCGGCCTGCCAGGATCTCCTCGACGCGGCCTGGGATGGTGGCCGCCGACCCGGGCGTGTTGATAGCACTGACTGGCATAGTCAGGAGCTCTTCGCGGGTGTAGCCGAGACGTCCGCACAGGACCCGGTTTACCTCGAGGAACCGGCCGCCAGGCTCGGAGATCGCCACGCCATCGCCGACGCTGTCGAATATCGCGCGGAATTGCTCTTCCGAGCGGCGCAGGGCCTCCTCCGCTTCGTGCCTGGCAGTTATGTCTCGGAGTGAGGCGATTACCCCAATGATCCGCCCGGTTGCGTCGCGATGGGGTCGAGCGGAGCCCAAGAACCAGCCTCTGCGGCCCGTCTTGTGGACTGTGTACTCAGTCTCGAGCCACCGCGTCTGGCCCGTCTCCATGACTCCTCGGACGCTCTCCACCGCGCCAATCGCCGTGATCTGGGGGAGGACGCCGACCTGGTGGCCGAGAACCTGATCTGCGCGCAGGCCCGTCATCTCCTCCATCATCGGGTTCCACACGACATAGCGCAGGTCCTTGTCGAAAGCGACGATCCCTTCGCCGGCGCTGGCGATGATCGTCTCGGCGAAGGCGGTTCGCTCCCGCAGTGGAGTCAGGTCCTGGAGGATGACTGCGAACTGGCCCGGGGCAGGGCGGTATGCGCGGACTTCGTACTCGCGACCCAGGGCGGCGTTGTGGCTCTCGAACTGGTCCGGGACTCCGGTCAGGGCGACCCTGCCATACCGTTCAATCTCGTCTTGTTCCAGACCCGGGACCACCTCCCGGGCCCGCTTCCCGACGATGTCCGCGGCGCGGAGGCCGGTGAGCGCCTCGTAGGCGGGGTTGACCTCGAGGAATCGAAAGTCGACCGGCGTTCCACCGGCGTCGCAGATGATCTCGTGAATGGCGATGCCGCCGAGCATCTCGGTGAACAGCTGGCGATATCGAGTCTCGCCACTGTCGACCGGAGGGTCGCTCTCCCGAGGAGTCACCTTCCTGGCCTTCCTCGCCTCGTCTGTGGGACCCAGCTGCTCGGACAACCGGCATGCTGGGGTGGGGTTGCCACCAGGGTGCAGGATGAACGCTTGGCTGTCCATGCCCTATGCACCGTAGGGCGAGGCCCGGCCTCCCCTGACTCGCGCAATCCCCGGACCGCCAACAGGTCACCTACCGGTGGTCTTGCTGGCTCTCGCCGACGTGAGCGCGGGCAACTACTACGGCCTCGACCGCACGTTCGGCGCTCGCATCCCGATCTGGTCCGGGACTGGTTCATGTCGGGCGACCCGGCCGTGCCGCGGTTGTTGGGCGGGGACCGCCCGCTTGGACTGGAGCCAAGACTCGGCTTTCGTCGTTGGCTGATGGTGACGGGGCCTGAACTGGGACCGGCCGTGCAGCGCGATGCAGCCATCGTGTTGGCGTACGTGGCCGGCGGAATAGGCCCGGGTTGCTCGGTTCACTCAACCTTCGTTGTGGCCTTCCCGGCGTTCTCTTGGACCTTGTATTCGACGATCCGGCGGATCAGGTCCCGTGGCAATGGCCGGCCGATGGGGAAGCGCGCGAAGCTCTTACCGTTCTCGTAAGGCTCGAGTTCTGCCTTGAACTCATCGACCCCGCTGGGCACTGGATACAGCCCGACGTGCTTCTCGTAGCCCGCGAAATCGAACGGGATGTAGCCGACCTCGTCCACGATCAGGAGCGGGATCCGACCGAGACGCTCGAGCTCGTCGTCGAGCCGTCCGGCCCGCTTGGCGGCTCCGAGGCGATTGGCCCAGGTCTGGGCGGTGGCAAAGGCAACCCGATGGCCCCGCCGAGCGGCAGCGACGCCGAGCGCGATCGAGAGATGGGTCTTGCCTGTGCCGGGTGGTCCGAGGAAGACGACGTTCTTGGCTTCGGCGAGGAAGTCCAGGGTGGCCAGGTGGGCGATGGTCGTGCGGGAGACCGAGGTCTGCACGGCGAAGTCGAAGTCGTCGATCGTCTTGACCGCCGGAAAGTGGGCGGCCCGGATGCGCTCGGTGCCACCGTGGCTGTCGCGAGCGTTGACCTCTTCGGCCAGAACCGCCGCCAGATAGTGCTCGTAATCCCAGCCGCCTTCACGAGCCTTGTCCGCCAGACGGACCGACACCGCGGCGATCCGCGGAGCCTTGAGCGAACGCGACAGATACGCGAGTTCGGAAGTCGCACTGCTCATCGGAGGGCTCCGACCAGAGCGTCATAGCGAGCCAGATCGACCGGCGGCAGCTCGGGCTCGCCGTGGCGGAGCCGATCGGCTGCTTCTCTCGCGAGGCGCGTCGCGCGGCCATGCGCGGGTGCGAGAACGACATCGGCAGGCACGAAGCTGCGGGCGTGGACCGCGATCTCGGAGCCCTCGCAGGCGATGTGGACGCGCCGCGTCGTCACGCGCACGCTCACGCGCCGGCCGACGAACGCCGGCGGCACCGAGTAGTCGGCAGTGTCGATCCGGACGTAGCCATCGACCGAGACGCGCGTCTCTGCTCGCAGATCGACATCGGGTGGTGGATCGGGCATTGGCCGGAGGAAGTCGCGCTCGACCGCCCAGGCGTCATCGACTCGGGAACCCGTCCGCCGCAGCGTCCGGCGCGAGGCTATGGCTGCCGCCCAGTCGTCGTGCTGGGCCTGGAGATCATCGAGACTCGAGAAGGTTCGCAGCGGCAGGAAATTTGTTTCGAGATAGCCGATGGTGCGCTCGACCTGGCCCTTGGAGGTCGGTCGGCGCGGCTTCAAGACGACCGGCTTTGTCGAGAGGGCACCGAGCAACGCTGCGATCTCGGGATGGAGTCTGGCTCGGCCGTTCTCGCGTCGGGCGACGATCGATGCGTCGTTGTCGAACACGAGCGCCTCGGGCACACCACCCAGTCGCTCGAGGCTTCCGAGGATCGCGGGGCGCACGTCGCCGACCGTTCGGGCCAGGGTGAAGACCGTCGCGTGCTTGCCCGAGTGAGGCAAGCTCACCACCAGGCCGAACGCTTCGCGGGTGCGACCTCGACCGACCGGGACCTGGGCTCCGGTGTGCCACCAGTCGACCTGACCGATCTCGCCGGGTCGATATGTCGTGCGTTGGAATGCCCGAGCCGCGAGGAACGCCGGACGGACTGCAGCGAGGTGGTCCTTGAGGATCGTGACGCCGCCGCGGTAGCCGTCGGCACGGATGTATTCGAGCACCACCGGGGCACGAACTCGCGGATCGGAGTCGAGCATGGCCGCGATTGCCGCCACGAACGGATCGAGCAACGAGCCCTTCGCCGGCCGGACCTAGCGCGGCGGCTCCGGCAAGGCCAAGAGCCGGGCGACCGTGTTGCGGCTCATCGCGAGCGTCCGGGCGATCGATGCGATGGAGCGACCTTCTCGCTCGTGGAGCCGATGGACCTCGGCCCAGTCCTCCACCTGATGCACTCCTTCCTCCTCGGCGACGAGCTCCTGCTCGTGCGAGGGTGCCAGTCAAATCTGGTCAGGGGCGCTCAGGTTTCGACCGGCGGAATGTGCTCAGTTTTCACCCGGCGATGACAGAACCTCGTCAGACGGTACCGAAACGCCCGCCTTGCACCCCTCGCTAGGCGGGCGTCTTTCTCTTGTCCGACGGGACGCACAAAGAAAGGGCCCGGGCTACCCCACCCGGGCCCTTCTCATATCTAACACCCATGGCGCGCGCCTGGGACCGCCCTGAAGTGGCAGGGCGACGGCAGACACTAGTAACCACCCGGTCACCATCTCCGGGGCGTCTTCGCAGCCCTCGCGAGCCTCGATCGCGCGGTATCAGCTTGCAGGCATGCCACTGGGCACCCCGGCCCGCATGGCATCTCGTCAGACGGTACCGAGTGCGGGTCGGCGGCTTACGTGGGGCAACAGTCCTAGTTTGAGGGACCGGACCGTATTAGAATTCGCCCCCGACGCGCCTTCTCTAGCGCCCCCTCTGTTTGTCTACCCCCAAACAGCGGGGGCGCCCTTATGTTTGACCCACGCGGCGACCCGGAGGTCCGGGGAGCCAGGAAGAGGCTCCGATCGATCGCCCGGGTGGTGGGATAAGGCAAGCCGCCCGTCATAGCTCCGGGCGGCTTGCCTTGGAGCGAGGTGCTGGTTCTAGCCAGACACGCGGCCCTCAATTGTCGTCGCCGGGACCGCGCCGAACCCGCTAGGTTCCCCGCGCTCGCACCGATTCTCTCACCGGCGTGAATAGGCCCCCGACGCGGCGGCTCGACTGTCAGACGGAGCAGCCTCAATCACCTACCTGAAAGCGCCCGGGCCGATAGCAGGAGACCGGTAATCAGAGTGGCGGTCACGATCACCGTCACGAACCCGGTCGTCCAATCAAGCTCGGGTGCTCGTACCCACAGCAAACACGTCGGGGCGGGAATGGCGGAGGGGTCGGGGTAGGTCCCTTCGTGGAAGTACGCACAGTAGGAGCCCTGGACGAAACCCTGAAGGTTCATGAAGATCGGGACAAGGGCAACCGCCAACCCGATGGCGACCGAGACGGCCCCAATCACTAGGAACAGGCGGAACCGCTTTATCATCGGTTCTCCTTCCCAGTCAACAACGCCGTGCGCCGATTCTAGTTCCCTAGACAGCCGGGTCGAGCCCCGACCAGCCGCTCGACTGACCAGCAGCGACGACCGCGCTACAACGCATCGGAAGTCCCTCACATTTGTGGCGCACGGTTACCATCCGGCGATCGTGAGCGAAAGGCAGCACTCGCCTCCCGCAGTCTGCTGGCCGGATCGGGCGAGCGTCAGAACCGCCTGGGCGGAGGAACGGACGGCAATGCCCAGCTAGGACATCGGCGTGGGCGCCGACCGGATGACGCGTTGGAGGTGCGTCACGACCCCTGCGTCCCCGAGTACGCGGATGCCCGGCGCGGGCCGGCCCATCACGAAAAGCCACACGTCCGACGAGGTCCCGGCCACGGTGGCGTCGGCCGACCCCTCACCCTCCTCGACCACGACCTCGTCTTGGAGCAACACCACCCGCCAGTCGCCCGAGCCATCGTCGCAGCGGAGGGCAACCGACTCGCCGTGCCCGCCGACCGGGGTGCCACTCACGTGACGGACGACGTGGATCGCCAGGCTCTCGGGGATGCCGGTGGCCGCCAGCCGCCGTTCGATCGGCTCGGGGTCGCCGAACGCACTCTGGGCGTCCCAGCGATGGACGGCCGTTTCGTGAGCCATGCGGCGTTGCCAGAACCCGATCGTGTGGTCTTGGGCGAAGGTCCATACCGGCTCGTCCGGATCGGCGGCCTCGAGCTCGCTCGCGAGATCGGCCACACCCTCCTCAAACCACGCGAGCAGCCGCACCGGATCGCGTTCCTCATACGGCTGCCGTGGCTGAGGCGCCATCGCGCGCGAGCGCACGATCCCGAGCACCCATCGATGAATCCCTCCCGTGTGAGCCACCAGATCCGCGACGCTCCACTCAGGGTAGTAGGGCACCGGCCGACCGGGATCCGCGCGCGCTGCCCGGGCGAGCGCGTCACCCTCGCGGCGCACGGCCGCGACGCACTCTTGCGGCGTTATCTGGATGACCACAGCGTGCCTACCTTCCGTAGGGATAGAAAGCCGAATGATCGCCCGCCTCCCAGCGCTCGCGCAGACCCGGCGCCGCGAGGTCCCAGTCGGGCCGAATCGCCTGTGTGACTGCGCGCAGATCGCTGCGCAGCTCCTCGGGCGAGGGCCGGCCCCAGTACCAGTAGCCGTTGTAAATCGAGTGAATCCGAAGCCCAGGAGCGAGCACGAACGTGTGCGGGATCATCGGGTTGTGGTGCGGGTCGGTGTACTCGGCGATGTCGAGGTCGCGCTGGACCACGCGAGCTGGGTCGGTGAGGAAGAGCCACTGCGCCCCGAGCGACTGGCGCATTTCGTTGGCCTCAAGGATCGTGTCGGTCGAGATCGTGACGATCTTCGTGTAGGCCACCGCGATCTCCGGATAGAGCTCGACGAGCAGCCGGTGCTGCTGGAAGTCCTTGGGGCAGAAGTGGCCCCGCGACAGGATGAGGATCATCGGGTCACCGCCCTGTACCTCGCTGAGGCGATGGCGCTGGCGGTCGTGCCCGGTCAGCTCGTAGTCTGGAAATGCGGCCCCGGGGACGATATCGGATCTCATGGCTTCCTCCTCCACGGGTAGTCTATGCCCCGCACGGCCGGCTCCGTCACGTGGCGGACGGCGCGGCGCTCGGTGTGTAGCGCCCTGCCGAGGCTGGGGTTGCGGCTCGCTTTGCGCGTCAACCCTCACCCTATCGACACCTGTACCTGGGGGTACCCAGTCGCGCCAGCCGGCGCAGGGCCGCCAATCGTGGCGGTCTGAACGGCGCCTGTCCCATCGGTGGCTCGGACCACGATGGTGTGCGTGCCCGGGGTCGCCTGCCAGCGCAGCCACCATTGCACCCAG
>JBIOII010000091.1:0-8041 GCA_044449785.1 Candidatus Limnocylindrales bacterium | reverse complement strand
CACAAGACCCAGGGCTTCGGGAATTTCGGTGGCGGAGGCCGAGGGGGCGGCGGTGGCGGAGCCAGACAGGAATCTTTTACACTCCTCGATGGCGAACCCGCGACGAAGGACATCCTCGACGGCGTCGACACGACCTGGGCCCGCGTTCCCGGCGGCGCCGAGGTCGGGCGGCTGGCCGACCTGGCCGTCGCGAAGTTCGACGTGAAGGACCCCGCCGCGAGCGTCCCCGCCCTGCTGGCGATCCGCACGCGGCTGGACTCGATCCCCTCCGACCCCGTCGTGGCCGAGAAGCGGCACCAGCTCGACCGCGCGATCCAGGGCTGCCTCGGGCTCGTGGTCGAGACGACCGTCCCGCGTGCCGAGGTCGTGCCGGGCGAAGTGCTGGCGCTGCGGCACGTGGCGACGGTCGCGGCGAACGTCCCCGTCCGCTGGCTGAAAGTGCATTACCCGCTCACCGGCCAGACGGCCGCGAAGCCGATCGACCTGCGTGCCGGCCAGCCGGCCACCCGCGACGAGAAACAGACGCTCCCCGCCGCCGCGGCGCTGACCCACCCCTACTGGCTGCGCGACGAGCACTCCGTCGGGATGTTCAAGGTTGACACCGGCATGCTGATCGGCTGCCCCGAGAGCCTGCCGGCGTTCCCGGTCGAGCACCAGTTCCAGGTCGGTGGCCAGACACTGGAGATCGCCGACGTGCCAGTGCAGGCCGCGGCCCTTGGCGAGCCTGCCCGGCCGCTCAATGTGATTGCGCCGGTGGGGCTGCGGTACCGGTCGGACGTGCGGCTCTTCGCGCCGGGCTCGGAGCGCCGGGTGGAGGTCGAGGTCACGGCCGCGCGCGACGGCGTGGCGGGCACGCTCGACCTCAGCGCGCCGGGGGAATGGAAGGTCGCCCCGGACGCGCAGCCGTTCCGGCTCGCGTCGGCCGGCGACCGCACGAAGCTGGCATTCACGGTCAGGGCCCCGGCCCAGGCGGCCACGGCCGGCATCAACGCCCGCGCCCACATGGGCGACGCGACGTGGACCAGCCAGCGGGCGTTGATCCGGCACGAGCACATCCCCGCGCAGTTGCTCCAGCCTCCCGCGCGGCTCAAGGCCGTCGCCCTCGACCTCGCGGTCAAGGGCCGGCGCGTCGGCTACATTCCGGGCGCCGGTGACCGCGTGGCCGAGAGTCTGGGAGAGATGGGCTACGAGGTCACCCGTCTCGCCGGCGACGACCTCACGCCCGAGAAGCTCCGCGGCCTCGACGCCGTGGTGATCGGCGTCCGCGCCTACAACGTGCGCAGCGACCTCGCCGCCGGCCTGCCGGCGCTGTTCGACTACGTCGCGGGGGGCGGCACGGTCGTCGCCCAGTACAACCGGCCGAATGGGCTCCGCACGACCCGGCTCGCCCCGTTCGACCTGCGGCTGTCCGACGCGCGCGTCACCGACGAGAACGCGCCGGTGACGTTCCTCGCTCCCGGCCACCCCGCGTTGACCACGCCGAACAGGATTACCGCAGCCGACATGGACGGCTGGGTCCAGGAGCGCGGGATCTACTTCCCGGCGCAGTGGGACAAACACTTCACGCCGATCCTCGCGGCGGGCGACCCGGGCGAGAAGCCGCTCACGGGGGGCCTGCTCGTGGCGAAGCACGGCCGGGGCCACTTCGTCTACACGGGCCTCGTGTTCTTCCGGCAGCTCCCCGCCGGCGTGCCCGGGGCGTACCGGCTCTTCGCCAACCTGGTCTCGCTCGGGCAATGACGCTCCACGACGAGGACAGCACCGGCCTGCCGCACCCCCCAGTTCTTGCGGACGAGCCCCCGGACGAGTCGACCGGCCTGCCGTGGCCGCGCACGTGGCCGGGTGTCTACCTGGTCGTGATGGGCTGCTTGGTCACCTGGGTGGCCCTCCTGGTCGTGCTGGAGCGGGTTTTCTCATGAGCTCGCTCGACTTCATCGTCCTGGTCGTGAGCGTGGTCGGGATCGCGGCCTACGGCGTCTTGCAGGCGCGCGGCCGGCTGGGCCTGAGCCACTACCTGAAGGGCGACCGCCGCACGGGGTGGGCCACCATCGGCCTCTCGGTGATGGCCACTCAGGCCAGCGCGGTGACGTTCCTGTCGATGCCCGGCCAGGGCTACCAGGACGGCCTCGGGTTCGTCCAGAACTACTTCGGCGCCCCGCTGGCGCTGATCCTGATCGCGGCGGTGTTCCTGCCGATGTACCGGCGGCTCGACGTGTACACGGCCTACGAGTACCTCGGCCGCCGGTTCGACGCGAAGACCCGGCTGCTGGGCGCGGCCCTGTTCCTCCTCCAGCGCGGCCTCCAGGCGGGGATCACCGTCTACGCGCCGGCGATCATCCTCTCGACCATGCTGCACTGGCGCACCGAAGCGACCATCCTGCTCACGGGGCTCGTCGTGATCGTCTACACCACCACCGGCGGCAGTCAGGCGGTGAACGTGACGCAGAAGTACCAGCTCGGCGTGATCTTCTGCGGGATGCTCGCGGCCTTCGTCGTCCTGCTGCGCCGGATGCCGGCCGGCGTGGGGTTGACGAGCGCCCTGACCCTGGCCGGCGGGTTCCACAAGCTCGACGGCGTCGATTTCTCGGTCGACCTGAGCCGGCGCTACACTTTCTGGTCGGGCCTGCTAGGGGGCTTCTTCCTCGCGCTGTCGTACTTCGGCACCGACCAGTCGCAGGTCCAGCGCTACCTTTCGGGGGCGTCGCTCCGCGACAGCCGGCTCGGGCTGATGTTCAACGCCGTGCTCAAGGTCCCGATGCAGTTCTTCATCCTGCTGCTCGGGACGATGGTGTTCGTCTTCTACCAGTTCGAGACACCGCCGGTCTTCTTCAACCAGGCGGTATGGGAGAGCGGGCTGAAGCGCGACCCGGGCGGGCGTCTGCGGACGTTGGAGCGGCGGTACGGCGAGGCCCACGCCGACCAGCGCCGGGCCGTAGAAGCCTGGCTGGATGCTCGGCATTCCGGCGAGCGAGCGGCCGAGGCCGAGGCGCGGGCGCGCGCCCTGGCCGCCCACGACCGGAGCCAGGCGGTACGCGCGGAGGCGAAGGCCGCCTTGGAGTCCCTCACGCCCCGGGCGAAGTCGCCGGACACCGACTACGTATTCATCACCTTCATCCTCCATCACCTGCCTCACGGCATGATCGGGCTGCTGATCGCCGCGTTCTTCGCCGCCACGCTCTCGTCGAAGGCCGCCGAGCTGAACGCGCTCGCCTCGACGACCACGGTCGACTTCTACCGTTTCCTCGTGAAGCGGCAGGCCGACGACGCGCACTACGTGGCCGCGTCGCGCTGCTTCACCGTCGTGTGGGGGCTGGTTGCGGTCGGGTTCGCGCTCTTCGCCAGCCTGGCGGAGAACCTGATCCAGGCGGTGAACATCGTCGCCTCGGTCTTCTACGGCGTGGTGCTCGCGCTGTTCCTCGTGGCCTTCTTCTGCCGGTGGGTCGACGGGACGGCCGTGTTCTGGGCGGCGGTCACGGCGCAGCTCCTGGTCTTCGTGCTGTTCCTTAGCCTGAGCATCAGCTACCTCTGGTACAATCTGATCGGCTGCGCGGCGTGCGTGGCTTTCAGCCTGGCGATCCAGGCCGCGCTCGGCCGCGGCGCGGCTCGTGCGGAGGTGCCAAGGGAAGAATGACCGCCAACCCCGTCATCTGCTTCGGACAGCAGCCTTGCGGCTTTTTCCCCCGGCGCTACCTCTACGCCAAGATCGCCACGGCCCGGCGACTCCAGGCACAGCTCGGCGGCGAGGTCGTCTACTTCTGCCACGACAGCGACCACGACTTCCGCGAGACCCGCACCACGCTGCACCACCGCAAGACGGGCGAGCCGATCCAGCTCAATTTCGCCTTCGACAACCAGGTGCAGCGCAAGTTCTCGCCGCTGTACCTCAAGCGCGTTCGAGCCGACTGGCACGCGCGCACCACCCTTCAGCTCCGCGCCTACGTCGACCCCGGCTGCGTCGATGCGTTCCGCGCCGTCCAAGCGGCCTACGTCGCCGACTTCTGCCTGGAGATGTACCGTTGGATGGGCCTGCTCGACGGCGTGCGCGTCGCCCGGTCGAGCGACCCGGCCTTCCGGCGCGCGGCGTGCGACGTCGAGGACTACTACGTCGACGTGCCGTACGAGGGCGAGGTCGTACGCGCGCGGCTCGTCGATGGCCGGCTCAAGCTGTACAAGGGGGGCAACCAGTACGTGGACCTCCCCGACGTGCCGTACAGCCGCGAGCAAATCAGCCCCACACGCGACACCCGGCTGCGCTGGATGCAATCGGTGATCCGCTGCACGCACTACGTGGCGGGCGCCAGCGAGCAGCACTACCTCCGCAATGACGACGCGCCGGAGATCACCTACGTCGTCCGCGACACCATCGAGCGGGCCGATGAAGCCTATGTCGAACCCACGACCTGAGCTGGCGCCCCTGGTGGCCTTCGGCGCCCATCCCGACGACGTCGAGCTCGGCTGCGGCGGCGTCGTTGCCCTGGAGGTCCGCGCCGGCCGCCCGGCCCACGTGGTCGTCTGCTCGCGCGGCGAGTCAGCCACCCACGGCACCCCCGAGGAGCGCGCCCGGGAGTGCCAGGACGCGGCGACGGTCCTGGGCGCGTCGCTGGAGCTGATCGAACTCGACGGTGACGCCCACCTGGAAGCAAAGGCCGCCCACGCGATCCGGCTGGCCGGCGTGATCCGGCGGCTCCGGCCGGCCATCGTGCTGGCGCCGACCCCGGTCGCGAACCAGCACCCCGACCACGCCCGGCTCGGGCGCCTCGTTCGCGACGCCGCCCGCATCGCCCGCTACGGCGGCGTCGCCGAGCTGCGCGAGCTGGCCCCGCACGCGGTCGAGCAACTCTTCTACTACGCCCTGGCGCCCTCGGCCGAGCCGCGCGACCTGACACCGATCCTCGTCGACGTCTCGGCCCCGGAGGTCCTGGCCGCCTGGACCGCCGCGATGGAGGCGCACGCGACGCAGGTGACGGCCCGCAGCTACGTCGAGATGCAACTGACGCGCGCCCGAGTCAACGGCCTGCGGGCCGGCGTCGGGCACGCCATCGCCCTCTACCCCAATGACCCGCCCCTGGTCGATTCCCTGGCGCGGCTGGGCCGCAGCGCGAGCCGATTCTGAGATGGAACACGCACGCCCGCTCCGCATCGGCATCACGTGCTACCCCTCGATCGGGGGCAGCGGCGTCCTCGC
The DNA here is from genome assembly GCA_044449785.1 of Candidatus Limnocylindrales bacterium. Lineage (GTDB taxonomy): Bacteria > Chloroflexota > Limnocylindria > Limnocylindrales > CSP1-4 > Fen-1039. Next base: position 2,856 of record JBIOII010000091.1, on the reverse strand, counting down.
GTCGGCCCTGGGCGCCGACCTCGCCTACCGCGGGCACGACGTCCATTTCATCAGCTACGAGCGCCCCTTCCGCCTCCCGCCCGACGTGCCGCGCGTCCACTTCCACCCGGTGGGGATCAACGCCTACGGGCTGTTCAAGTACCCCGACTACACGCTGCCCCTCTCCGTGAAGATGGCCGAGGTGAGCCGCGAGTACCGGCTCGACCTGCTGCACGTCCACTACGCCGTGCCGCACGCCACGGCCGCCGTCCTCGCGCGGTCAATGCTGCCGCAGGGGCTGCGGCCGAAGGTCGTCACCACGTTGCACGGCACCGACACCACCTTGCTCGGCCGCGACCCTGGCTACGGGCCGGCGATCCGATACGCTTTGGCGTGTTCCGACGCGGTCACCGTCGTGTCGGAGTACCTCCGTGACGAGACCCGGCGCGTCCTCGACGTCGATCGGCCGATCGACGTGGTGCACAACTTCTTCGAGCCCCGCCCGCCGCGCCGGACGCGCGACGAGGTGCGGCACCAGCTCGGCGTGACCGACGAGCTCGTCGTGCTGCACAGCTCAAACCTCCGCCCGGTGAAGCGGGTCGACCTGCTGCTGGAGGCCGCCGCGCGGGTACGCCCGTGCGAGTCGTTCCGGCTGGTCATCCTCGCGGGAGAGGACTTTGCGCCATTCGCCGGCGACGTTCGCCGGCTCGGCCTCGAGGGTCGGGTGGTCGTGCTCGAGCGTGTACCCGACATCGAGGACTACTTGCAGGCGGCCGACCTGGGGTTGTTCGCGTCGGATTCCGAGAGCTTTTGCCTGAGCATCCTCGAGGCGATGTGCTTCGGCTGCCCCAGCGTCGCGACCCGTGTGGGGGGCATCCCCGAGGTCGTGGAGGACGGCGTTTCGGGAGTCCTCGTCACCCCCGGCGACGCCGCCACGCTCGCCCGGGCCGTCGAGACCTTGATCTCCGACCCGGCACACCGTTTCGCACTGGGCGAGGCCGCGCGACGCCGCGCGCGCGAACATTTCTCGGCCGACGTCATCGTCCCCCGCTACGAGGCAATCTATCGACGGGTCTGCGCCACCGAGACAGCGCAGCTATAACGACACACGAGCGTGTTTTCCTGCGTCTTTTGCGTCTTTTGCGTCTTTTGCGTCACGCCGTCGCCGCCATCTGAGCTGCGTCCGGGTCTCCGTGAATCAGCTCGTGGGGGCAACTCTCTATGCCAGCCACACTTACGTGCGGCTCTTCGGGTATCGGAGGTTTTGTGCTGACGATCTCGATGAAACGCTTTTCGGGGGTTTTGAGGAACATGATGGAGACGCCGTGCATGCGCATTTGGGGGGCGATGCGGCGCAGCGCCACGGAGAGCGACCGCGGCGTTTTCGGCCAACCGGGCAAGGCAGTGACCCTTTTGCCGGCCCAGGTGGTGAGCTCGGCGAGGAGGTCGGAGGCGGTACGGACCCAATCAAGCTTGTGGGGGGCGAGCTCGAGGAGGATGTCCGTCAGCGGCGAGTCTTCGAGATAGGTCAAGGCCGCGTCCCGGCGATTGAGGTTGTAGTCTGAGAGGACCGAATGGGCGGGCCAGCCGAGCGCTCGGCCAACGGCCTCGGCGAATACGGCGAAGTCGGCCATGCGCGGCAATTCGGTCAGTCGGACCGACGGCAGCTCGCGCAAGCCGCCCGCGACGGCGTCGAGCAGGCCGCCGAGGATCCGCGGGTAGTCCTTTTGGAACGACGCCCAGAACTCAATGTCGGTCCGGCGCGTGCTGTTCGTGATGGTCGGCAGGTTGAGGAACAAGCAGCGGTCGCCCAGGTCAGGCCGCGCCACGAACTCCTCAATCCCGGTCAGGATCAACGGGCGCTGGGCGTGGATGACGCTCTCCTCGTCGTTGCCAGCCGACGCGTGGCCCTCGAAGGTCCCGCCTGTGGCCAGCAGGCACAGCCCATCGGAGAGCCAGTCGGGTATCGCGGTGATGTTGTCGTAGGCCAGCACCCAACGGTTGGCGGCCGCGACCATGAGGGCGCGGGTGTTTCGGGGCTGGCCCGGCAATTTGCCGGCCCGGGGATCGATCAGCATGCGAAGGACATTGGCCGTGCTGGTCTTGGCTGCGCCGTGCTCAGCGTTGAGGACCAGGATGGGATAGGCGCCGACGGGCCGGAGCGCGGCGGCCGACCAGACGACCAGGAGCCGGAAATCGTCGTCGCTGACGTTGACGTAGGGCCGGAGCAGCTCGATCGAGCCGTCGCGGCTGGGCATGGGGAGCGGCAAGTGCCCGTGGCGGCGCCGAAAGTGGACGGGAGGGTCCTCGACAACCGACCAACCCTCGCTTCCGATCCGGATGGCCCGGCCGGCGGGATCGGCGAGGTCGAGGTAACAGGCCGAGCCGTCGCCGTACTCATCGCCGTCGTGGCCGACGCGAGTGAAGATCGACGGCGTGCCGCCCTCGAACCGCGCGGTCGCCTCGAGCTTGGAGAGGGCGCGGCGGATGCTCCAGTCGGACGGGACCTCGGCAAAAGCTTGAAAATAGCGATCAATTAGCCAGTCCCGGAATGCCGGGGACCTGAGTGCGTAGATCTCGGGTCGGCCGCCGACCTGGACCCGGGCGTGAAAGCGGCCGTCGGTCGACCGGAGGAACACGGCGGTCCCGGTGAGGCGCGGCAGGGCCTTGACCGGTCGTTCGCGCTCGAGGGGATTGTCGAAGACCTCGCCGTTCACGGACTCGCCGTGTGCAATCGCAGCGGCGAGGTGGGTTTTCTTAGCTTTGGGGAGTTCTTGGGGCAACGCAGATGCGAGCTGGGTTTGCTCGGCATTGGTGACTTCTTCGGGCATCGGACACATCGTCGCGGGCGGCAAGCTGCCGCCGCGCGTCCATTTT
>JBIOII010000090.1:0-8182 GCA_044449785.1 Candidatus Limnocylindrales bacterium | reverse complement strand
GAGATGAAGCCGGAAGCGGGCCCGCTCGCGCTCGGCCCGGACCGTCGGGTCGGGCAGCCAGATCTCTGGTACGAGCTCGAGCCTCGCCAGCTCGGCCAGAACCCGGGCGTCGATCCGGTCGGTCTTGGCAGCCAGCGGGGCGATGCCCTTGACCTTGGCCGCGTCGGCGATCGCGACATCCCAGCCGTAGCGCTCGAGCGTGTCATGGACGAAACGCGCCCCGGTCATCGACTCGATCGCGCCGTCCACCTCGTGGCCGAAGCGCAGGACGTGGGCAGCCAGCCTGCGCAGCCCGACGGCATCCGGACAGACGGCCGTCACCTCGACGGTCCGGCCGTCCTCGTCGAGGATGTGCACATCGAGCCTCTGGCGCGACAGATCCAATCCGGCGTACAACATCACTGGGCCTCCCGGGGCTGGTTGGTTCGATAACCCCCAGCCTGTCACCGGCGAGGCCCCTCTTCATGACATTCCATCGTGTGGGGTGATGCGTACCGAGAAGCAGGGTCATTCGGTGACGTGGTACGCGTTGGCACGATGCGCATAAGGCACGCCAGATGTCAGATCGACGCGGGCAGCCGGATGCGTCCGCCTTGCGGCATCTAGGTGCCGCTTGGTTCCACCTTCAGCTGCCCCGGTCGGCGGGCTCGCTGGAAATCTCCGTAAGGGCCACCGGGTCGCAGATCGCGACCTCGTCTCGGGAGACCTCGATCAGCCCTTCTTCGTGGAGTTGATGGAGGTTGCGTGTCACGACCTCGCGCACCGACCCAATCGCATCAGCCAGCTCCTGCTGGCCGGCATGCACGCGAAGGTCACCGCTGGGGCCGGCGGTCGCGAGCAGGAGGAGTTGGCGGGCCAGGCGTTGGCGAACCGAGAGGAAAGCTTGTTCGGAAATGTCCTCGAGCAGCCGATGGAGTTGGCGCGTCAGCTCCTCCGCGCACGCGCGGGCGACAACCGGATCACTCGCAAGCAGGGCGCGCAGTGCGCCCACACGAAGGGCTACGACGAGCGAGCTCGTTATGGCCTCGATGCTCTCGGGGGCAGGCCCACCGATCACGAGTGCGAGGCCTGCGACATCGCCACTCCGCGCATAGCGGACGGTAACTTGGCGCCCATCGGGCGAGGAGAGGAAGACTCGGATGAGGCCCTTGACCACGACGATGAGGCGCGGCTGCTCGTCATCGCGGTAGATCAACGCGCCCGCCGGGACGTTGATCCGGATCGCCTCGGCGAGGAGCCGCTCGGCCGCCTCGCGCGGGAGCGCAAACAGGAAGCCGCCGTCGAGGCCATCGACGGCCAGCTCGTCGAGCGCAGGCGTCGGTCGGTTCATTCGCCACGGCCGCACGGGCGGCATGCCACAGGTTCGGAGCCGACCATACGCCGTCCGGCCTTCCAGCCCAAGTGCCGAATGGGGGAGAGATCGGGGGCGGGCGTGACGCCTGTCACCGAGGCGACGCACCGACATCACCGACCCCGGACGAAGCGAGAGGCATCCTGACGGCGTGGTCGGAACCCGCGGATTCGCCGTGGGACGACAGCAGAACAGGCCAGGGCATGACATGGTTGCCACCGAGAGAGGAATCGCCTCGACCCGGCAGGTCGAGTATCAGATCGAGCGGATCCCGATCCAGGCGCACCCGGAGGCCCATCTCACTGAGTTGCTCAACCGGCTCAACGAGATGGGTAGACAGGGATGGCGCGTAGTCAGCGTCGATCTGACCCATCACCCCTCCTACTCGCCGGCCGCGCAGCCAGCGATCCCGTTGCCCGTGCTCCTCGAGAAGGAGACCGCCATGGCTCGGCCGGTGGAGTACCGGATCGAGCGCATGCCGTTCCAGGAGCATCCGGAGACCCACCTCTCCGAACTGCTCGACCGGCTCACCGAGCTTGGCAAGCAGGGCTGGTTCGTGGCGAGCGTCGACATGACCCATCACCCCTCGTACTCGCCGGCTGCCCAGCCGTCGGTCCCACTGCCGGTCCTGTTGGAGCGTCAGCTCTGACGAGCACGAATCGGATGCCCTAGTCCGTCCATTTGGCACCTGCAAAGCGACGGGAGGCCCCGTTCCGGTGGGCCTCCCGTCAATGCGACCAGCGATCGCGAGGCGATCACGGTCGGGCGATGCGGCCTCGGCCGGTATGTGCTTTCCGGGCGGACTGTCGCGAGCCGCGCCAACGCCCCCGGGTTGCAAGAGGTACCGGTCCCCACGAGGAGAGCATCGTCGTGACTCAGGCCCCGGACGCGTTGCTCCTCACCGATGGTGTCGTCCTGGTCGATCGCTTCACTGACGCCGACGTCGGTGCACTGTGGGCCGGCGAGGATGACGGCTACGTGTGCCGATCTCATCTCCCCGGCCCGTTCACGAGGCGAGATATCGCAAACCAGATCAGACAGTGGCAAGAGCAGTGGCACCTGGGCGGTTCCGGACGCGCTTTCGCTATCCGAGAGGCTGGGTCACGAAGGCTGGTAGGTGGCTGCGTGCTCGAAATCCGTACCGACGACGGCGAGATGGCCGAGCTGTCCTACTGGGTCTTCCCGCCGTATCGGCGTCGAGGGTATGCAACTCGCTCAGTTGAATTGGCGTGCCGGTATGCCTTTCATGACCTCGGTGTGGTGCGCATGGACTTGTACATCGAGCCGACGAATAACGCCTCTCTGCGGGTCGCGACCAAGGCAGGCTTTCGGCAGGAAGGCCGCCTTCGTCAGCACGATCGACGCCTCGGTGGGCGGGGAAACATGGTGTTCTTCTCGCGCCTTCGCATGGATAGCACGCAGTCGGGACCCCGGGGGTTGAGAGCTGAATGCGCCCGACCGGGTCCCTGAGACGTCCGCCTCTGCTGGACGCGAGCCGTTACCGGCGCTGAGCACGTCTTGGTCGTCCTGCGCGGGCCCCCATTCGGAACGCCCTCACGCGAACCTCAATCGCACACGATGCGGACATGGTGCGGTGTCGTGTGCCGAGCCCTACGCCTCGTCGAGGAACGCCGCGACCGTCGTCGCGAGGGCCGGGGAGACGTCGATGTCGTAGTGGGTCAGGCGGGGCAGGATCGCGAGGCTGTGCCTGGTCATCCTGGAGCGGTCCCAGCCGGCGTCGCGCTGGCCGCCGCCGAGGAGCTCGAAGAACTCGGCCGCGTGGCGGGGCGACAGGCCGTCGGCATCACCGACGACAACAAGGACCGGCATCGCCAGGTTTCGGACCTCGTCGGTCCAGTCGTAGTCGAGCCTGAGCAGCCCGGTCAGCTGGGTGGCGAGGATCGCCCAGTCCTCGACCCGGGGCGCGATCTCGCGGTAGACCTCGTACATCGGGCTCTGCTTCATGGGCTCCGCGATCTCTGGACCCATCGTATTGAAGGCGTCGACATGCTCGCGATGCCATCCGGCCCGTTTGAACGGCGTCGAGACGAGGACGAGCCGGCGAACCGAACCCGGGTGCTGGATCGCCGTCCGGAGTGCCACCCCGCCGCCCAGCGAGAAGCCCATGACGTCGGCCTGCTCATGGCCGAGATGGTGGATCAGCGCGGCGACGTCGTCGGCCATCGTCTCGAAGCGCATCGGCCGGTCGACGGCGGGGGTCCGCCCGTGGGACTGCAGGTCGACGCCGATGACCTGGCGACCTGCGGCCAGGGCCGCGACGTTCGGGCCGAACATCTCAACCGAGCCGAAACCGCCATGGAGCAGGACGAGCGGCCTGCCGCTGCCGTGGATCTGATACGCAAGCTCGATGCCGTTGACGGTGGCGAGGCCGAAGATGGCATCGGCAGTGTCCACGGTGGCTCCTTTCGGCATCGAAGCGGGGCAATTGTGCCGGCGACAGGCCCGGCGGGTTGGATATGGTGGCACGGATCTGATCCAGGACGGTCGAAACCCCGCGCTGGAGAGGAGGGAGCGTGGGCGATCGGCCGGGGCGTGCCCTGGCGCCGGACGACAACGGCTCGCACGGTCGTGCCAATTTGGCCATGCGATCCCAAGGTTCCCGGCATCGTGTCGCAGGTCGAGACGTCCCTTTCTCAGGGTCGGAAGAACTCGCCGAGGTTGTTGGCCGTGCAGGCGTGTCCGAGGCAGCCCAAGTTCCAGGCATCCTCGATCGTCCGCAACAGCGAGTAGTGGGTATGGGGGATCGCCGAGGTGGTACCCGCGAGAACCAGGGGGCTCACGACGAGGGTGGCGACGCGCCCACCGCCGCCGATGTCGGTCGAGCCCTCGTCCCAAGTGATGAAGAGAACGCTGTCGGCGAAGGCTGGGTTCTCGGTGATCCGCGGCACGAAGCTCCGCAGGAACGCGTCGCCGCTGCTGACCGGGCAGTCGTGCATGTCGTTGCACAGGTTGGGCACGATCAGCTCGAAGTCCGCGACGGATGGGTCGAAGGTGCCAAAGTCGGTGATGTGGCCGCAGCGCGCGGCGTTTGTCGCGATGTCCGAGAAGCTGATCGCGGGCTCGTGCTTGCGCGCATAGGTCCCCGGCCCGTCTGCGCCGCCCGATGCCGAGGCTCCCGTGTAGCAGCCCGCGGGGACGTTCTGGGCGAAGACCCGCCAGCTCCTGGCGTGGGCCTCGAGCTGGTCTGCGACGTTCGAGGCGCCGAGGTCATAGACGCCGTCGTCGGTCACGCCCTGGGTTGACCCGGAGAAAAGCGCGAGGTAGTTCGGTTCGGATGGGTGGGCGACCGCGGTGTAGGCGATCGCGAGCCCATAGCGGGCGATGAGACTGTTGAGGTAGGGGGCCGAGGCGTTCCCGACGATCGATCCGAACTCGCGGTTCTCCATGACGAGGAGATACACGTGGCGGAAGGTGGGCAGCCCTGCGCCGCGAGGCGCGGCCGGCGCGGGTGACGCAGTCGCCCAAGGGACGCTGCTCGGGCCGGTGGCGGCGGGCGTTGGTCCGGACGCCGGGGACGAGGCTACCGCCTCCGCCGGGCTCGATGCCCGAGTTCCAACCGTGGCCAAAGGAACCAGCGAAGGCCCGGGCGAACTCGCTGCTTGGGACGGCGCGGCTGAGGTACAGCCGGCGAGAACGAGGGTCAGCACGACGAAGGCGAGCAACCCTCGGTCGTACAAGTCGATCGAACCTCGCCCCCTTACCGACCGATGCGGGCCAGGACCACGGCGCACACCGGCCCCATCAGCAATGTGCCCCGGCTGTGCCTCATCGAACAACCTCCGCGTCCACAAAGCCCGTCAGGCTCCGCGCGGCCGTGACTCATGGTCGACTCTGCTGAAACCCGACACCCGGCACGGGGTGCTGTTGGACGGGGAACCCCCGGACATGCCGAACGGCCAGCGGATAGCCGGCCGTCCTTGGGGTTGCGCCCGGCGATCAGGGGGTCATCGCCCCTACCGCCCGGATCTGCCCGCCCGCGTGTCGGAGCTTGTGGTGCCCGACGTCGGGCGGAAGGCGAGGTTCAGCGTCTCGACCATGGGATCGGCGGGCTGCGGCAGCCGGACCTTCGCGGGCCGTTGGCTCCGAGCACTCTGCACGTTCGTCGCCGTCGACATCGTCGCGTCGCCTCTCGCGGTCGCGCTCCACGTCGCGCTTGATGGCCTCAGTCTACCGCCGGCGTCCAGGGGGGCCGTGCCGTGCACGCTCGTCAGGCGCGGCGATGCCAGCCTGGTAGGGACTTAAGGTCGGCGCGAGCTTGGCCGGTTGTCACCCAGCGGCGTCCAGGGCAGCGCGGCGCGACGTGCCCATCGTTTCACGCCCCCGCCCCCGCCCACGCGACAGCGCGCTAGTGCTCACCTGCGCCGGCTGCTCTCAACTCGTCTGCGCATGGGCCGCTACGAACCCGAGGACGCGGTCCCAGGCGTCGGCGGACTCCGCCGCGAACTCCAGCGCCTTGCGGTCGAAGAAGCTGTGCGGTGCGCCGGGGTAGGCATGCAGCTCGTGCGGCACGCCGGCGCCAGCCAGGGCGCGCTCGAACTCGGTGACCGACTCAGGCGGGATGCTCGGGTCGGCGCCGCCGAAGAGGCCCAGCACGGCGCCATGCATCTGGCCCGCTAGCTCCGCCGGGGCCGGAGCGTCGCCGATGCGGGACGGGCCGGCCGGCACGCCGTAGAACCCGATCACGCCGGTGAGTTGGGGCTGCACTGTCGTCGCCGTCAGGAACGCCAGGCGCCCCCCAAAGCAGAAGCCCATCGCGAACAGGGCGCGTCCCGGGGCAGCCTCGTCGAGCCAGGAAACCGCCGCGGAGATGTCCGCCCGCAGGTGGACCCATCGGGTCTGAGCGAGATGCTCCATGAGGGGGAAGTCGTCGGCCCGCTCGTCGATGCCGGCCGTCCGCGCGAAGTAGTCGAGCGCGAGGGCGTCGATCCCGGCCTCGGCGAAGCGCAGGGCCAGCTCCTCGTAGTAGGGATGCAGCCCGCGTGCGTCGGGGAGGATCAGCATCGCCGCGCGCGAAGGCACGGCTGCCGCGCGGGCCTCGAAGGCGCGGAGCGGAGTGCCGTCGGTGGAGCGTAGCTCGAAGCGGCGGTGCGCGTAGGCACCCCCCGCGAGCGCAACGATCGGCGGGTGGTCGTGGGGATCGAAGCACATGGGACGCTCCTCTATGGCGAACAGGCCGGTGCAGCTGGCTATGGCCAGACCGGCGATGGCTACAGGGCACCCACCGCTGCCATCTCCGAGGCGTCGAGCCGCCACGTGACCGCCTGCACGTTCTGGCGCACCTGCTCGGCGGAACTGGCGCTCGCGATCACGCTGGCCACCTCCGTGTTGGAGAGGAGCCAGCCAAATGCTAGATCAAGCAACGAGTGGTGGCGCTCCTCGGCAAACTGCCCGAGCCGAGCCAGGCGCGCGAAGTTGGCGCTGGTGAGGACGTCGCTGGCCCGCGGGCTCTCGCCCAGGCGCGCCCCCGGCGGGGTATGGCCTTCGCGGTACTTGCCCGTCAGGAACCCTGACTCGAGCGGGTAGTAAGGGATGAGCCCGAGCCCGAGCGCGCGGTTGGCAGGCAGCAACTCCCGCTCGATGTCGCGCACGAGCGGGTTGTAGTGGTCCTGCGCGGAGACCGGCCGGACGAGGTGGCCGGCACGCGCGGTCCAGTCCGCGTCGACCAGCTGCCAGGCCGCGAAGTTGCTGTACCCGGCGTAGCGGACCTTGCCGGCCCGCACGAGATCATCGAGGGCCTGCAGGGTCTCTTCGATGGGTGTCGCCGGATCGGGTTGGTGCAACTGGTATAGGTCGATCCAATCGGTACCGAGCCGCCGCAGGCTACCCTCGGCGGAGTGGATGATCCAGCGGCGCGAGAGCCCCCTTTCGTAGGGTGACGCGCTCATGGCCATGCCCACCTTCGTCGCCAGGACGACCTGCGGGCGGCGCGGGCCGAGCAGCTTCCCGAGCAGCGCCTCGGACGCTCCCTGGCCATAGACATCGGCGGTGTCGATGAATGTCACCCCCAGGTCCAGCGCCTGATCGAGGACGTCGCGCCCGCGTGCCTCGTCGAGGCGCGTCCCGAAGTTGTTGGTGCCGAGGCCTACCTCGGAGACCAGCAGTCCCGAGTGCCCCAGCCTTCGATAGTCCATGGGTGCCTCCTGCCGCTTGATCCAGAGGATGGTCTCACCGTCACGTCGGGCGCGCTGGGAGGAGCGCCAGTGATCACGCGGAGCGCAGAGGCTCGCGATCGGCGAACTGTCAGGGACGATGGCCGCTGGGGTGCGCCGCCTATCGGCACGATCGAAGAATGGTGTTGCTTTCTCCGACCGCCTGAGTGACTGATGTGGGACACCACTCACGCTCAGGAGGTACCCGGATGAACAACCCGCGACTACTTCCCGCTACGACGCCGGGTGACACCGATCCCTGGGAGCAGGCGCTCTACGCCTTTCTCGTCGAGAAGGGGAACCGCTCCGGCTCCCGGCGCACGGTCGAGGGCTACGGCAGGATGCTCTGGCCGTTCTTCCGGGGCCTCGGCAAGACGCCTGACCAGGTCACGCCCGAGGACGTGCTGAGCTGGTCGCACGGGATCGGGCTGTCGGGACGGACACCCTCGGCGACGACGATCGGAGCCCGGATCGCCTGCCTTTCCTCGTACTTCCGGTTCCTCATCCGCATGCGCATCGCGACGTCGAACCCGTGCGATGCCCTCGAGCGCCCGAAGAGCGTCCAGGCACTCGCCCGAGGCCTCACCGCCGACGAGGTCCGCCGGCTCCTCGCGGTCGTACCCGACACCGTCGCCGGACGACGGGATCGGGCTCTCCTCCT
>JBIOII010000089.1:0-8477 GCA_044449785.1 Candidatus Limnocylindrales bacterium | reverse complement strand
TGTCGAGGCCTGGCCGGTGGCCTGGGACAGCCGGTCAGCCGCTCCTGGGTCATGGGCGGGCAGGATCGCCAGGTCCGGGTAGCGCTGTCGCATCTGGTTGACCATGGCGGTGGCTTGCCGCAGGTGACGGCGGTTCCCGACTCCTGGCACGTGGCCGGCCTCAAGCACGTGCGCGTCGTAGCTCACGTCGCCGATCATCAGAAGCGGCGGCAGGCCTGGCCGGCGGACGAGCTGTACGAGACGGTGCGCCGGGCCGCTCCGTACGAGACCCTCACGCGGGATGCGTTCGAAGGCGTCCTCGGCATGCTCGCCGGGGCGTATCCGAGCGACGAGTTCGCCGAGCTGAAGGCCCGAGTCGTCTGGAACCGCGACACCGACCGCGTCGAGGGCCGGCGCGATGCCCGGACCGTGGCGATCACCAGCGGCGGCACGATCCCGGATAGGGGGCTGTACCCCGTATTCATGGTCGGCGAGGCGGGCACTCCCGGCCGGCGCGTCGGTGAGCTCGACGAGGAGATGGTGTACGAGAGCCGGGTCGGCGAGGTCATCGCGCTCGGGTCAACGAGCTGGCGGGTCGAGGAAATCAGGCCGGACCGGGTGGTCGTCTCGCCCGCGCCGGGCATTCCGGGCAAGATCCCGTTCTGGCACGGCGACGGGCTGGGCCGGCCGATCGAGCTTGGGCGGGCCATGGGTGCGTTCGTGCGAGAGCTCGAGGCGGACCTGGCGGGCGGCGAGAGGGGCCACCAGCGGGCGCGACGCCGGCTGCTCGAGAACCACGACCTGGACGACCTCGCGGCCGACAACGTGCTGGCGTACCTGGCCGAGGAACGCCAGGCCACGGGCCACCTGCCGACCGATCGACGGATCGTTGTGGAGAGGTTCCGCGACGAGCTGGGCGACTGGCGGGTGGTGGTCCTTACACCGTTCGGGGGGCGAGTTCACGCCCCTTGGGCGCTGGCGGTAGAAGCGCGCATGGAAGAACGGCCTGGCCAGCGGGCGCAGACGATCTGGTCGGACGACGGCATCGCCATACGGCTCCCTGAAGGGGAGATCGCAGGCGACCGGCGAGACGGAGGGGCCGGGCGAGATGCGGGTTCCTGGCTCGGTGGCGGGTTCCTCGACCTCCTGTTTCCCTCGGCCGAGGAGGTCGAGGATCTGGTCGTCGGACACCTTGGTTCCTCAGCCATGTTCGCGGCTCGCTTCCGCGAGAACGCCGCCCGAGCGCTGTTGCTGCCCCGGCGACGGCCGGGATCGAGAACGCCGCTCTGGCAGCAGCGCCAGCGTTCCGCAGGACTGCTCGCGGTAGCCAGCCGGTATGGTTCCTTCCCGATCATCGTCGAGACCTACCGCGAATGCCTGGCCGATCTCTTCGACCTCCCGGCGTTGCGACAAGTCCTTGACGGAGTCGCCCGTCGAGAGATCGAGGTTCGCGAAGTGGAGACGGCCACGGCGTCGCCATTCGCCGGCTCGCTGCTGTTCGACTACCTGGCCGCCTATATGTACGAAGGTGACGCCCCGCTGGCGGAGCGACGGGCGGGCGCCCTGGCCCTCGATCGGGAGTTGCTACGCGAGCTGCTCGGGCAGGAGGAGCTGCGAGACCTCATCGACCCGGAGGCACTGGGGGACCTCGAGCTCAGCCTGCAGGGGCTCGTCGCGGAACGGGCCGCTCGGTCTCCGGACGGGCTGCACGACCTGCTGCGGCGGATCGGCGAGCTGAGCCTGGAGGAAGCAGGGGCCCGTCTCACCGAGCCCGAGGCAGCGGCACGCTGGCTGGCGACGCTCGAAGGGTCGCGTCGAGCCGTTCAGGTGAGGATCGCCGGCGGCATTCGCTGGATCGCGATCGAAGACTCCGGCCGATACCGGGATGCGCTTGGGGTGCCGCTGCCCGTCGGGATACCGACGTCCCTGCTCGGCCCAACCGAGGACGCGTTCGGCGGCCTGGTCGGGCGGTGGGCTCGGACGCATGGGCCCTTCCGAGTCCCAGAAATCGCCGTGCGCTGGGCAGTCCCGCCGTCTCGCGTCGAGGAGGTCCTGGAGCGGCTCCTCGAGTCCGGGTCGATCCTGCGAGGTGAATTCCGGCCCGGCGGCACGGAGCGCGAGTGGTGCGACGCGGAGGTCCTCCGGCAACTCAGACGGCGCTCGCTGGCCCGGCTAAGGCGCGAGGTCGAGCCGGTCGATCAGGTCGTGCTGGCGCGCTTCCTGCCGGCCTGGCAGGGCGTCCGTACGGTCGCCGAAGCGGCCGCCCCAACGTTGCGGTCCGACGCCGCCCTGGAGCGACTCGCGGAAGTGGTCGACCAGCTGTCCGGCCTGCCGATCCCGGCATCGGTGCTCGAGCGAGACGTGCTGCCTGCCCGAATCCCCGGCTATCAGCCGCGCCTGCTCGACGAGCTGGGCGCGCTGGGCGAGGTGGCCTGGATCGGCCGGGGCAGCCTGGGCCGCGACGACGGCCGGATCGTCCTGTACCGACCGGGTCGGGCGGCTCTCTTTGATGCTGCGGAGCCCGGCGCCGTCGCCCCAACCGACGAGCTGCACGAGCGACTCCGGGAGCGGCTGCGCCAGCTCGGAGCGTCGTTCTATCGGGAGTTACAGCCCGTTGTGGGATCGGCGTCGGAGCGGCGGCTCCTCGACGCGTTGTGGGATCTGGTCTGGGCCGGCGAGGTCACCAACGACACGTTCGCGCCGCTCCGCGCGCTCCGCTGGCGGCGGCCGTCGGGCGAGCGGCGGCCCCGACCGGGCGGGCTGCAGCTGGGTCCTCCGGAGGCGGCCGGGCGGTGGTCGCTCGTCGCCACGAGTGGCGCGGGGCGTGGCGCCGGGAGTGGTGCGGGGCGTGGCGCCGGGAGTGGTGCGGGGCGTGGCGCGGCCACGGAGCGGCTCCACTCCCTCGCAACGGCGCTGCTCGACAGGTACGGAGTCGTGACACGCGAGGCGGTGGCATCGGAGGAGGTGGGCGGCGGGTTCAGCGCGGTCTATCCGCTCTTGCGCGCGATGGAGGAGGCCGGACGCGTCCGGCGGGGGTATTTCATCGACGGCCTCGGCGCCGCCCAGTTCGCGGTCCCCGGCGCCGTCGATCGGTTGCGCTCGATGCGCGAGCCGGCGGCTGAGCCGCGCGGCGGACCTGCGGTCCACCTGCTCGCTGCGGCAGACCCCGCGAATCCCTACGGCGCTGCCCTGGCATGGCCGCGCCGCGGTGAATCCGACCGCCGCCCGCTCGCGCGGGTCGCCGGTGCTTACGTGGCCGTGGTGGACGGCTCCGCGGTCCTCTATCTCGACCGAGGCGGTCACTCCCTGCAGACGCTGCCTGCGGCGGACGATCGCGACATCGCGGCCGCTGCCTTCGCGGCGCTTCGAGCCCTCGTCGACGACGGGCGGCTCCGCGAGCTGGTCGTGGCACGGATCGATGGCGGGCCGGTCTCTGGATCGCCGTGGCGGCCACTCCTCGAGGAAGCCGGTTTCGCGGCGGGATATCGGGGCCACGTACTGCGGCCCCGGACGCGGCGGGTCGTTGCGGCCGGCCGGGGTCTCGCGCCGGAGGCTGCCGCCAAGGACGAGTACTGGCGCCGGGGCGGTGCGCGGGGCGCACGTCGGGGTTCCGAGGCGCCGCCCCGATGAGCCGGATCGAGGTCGAATGCTCGGCCGTCGAAGAAGGCTGGATCGCCTGCGTAACCGTCACGGACCACGGCACGACCCGGGAGTTCGAGGTGGCGGTTTCGACCACCGAGCTGGTTCGCTTCGCTCCCGGTTCGGGCGACCCGTCTCTTCTGGTTCGCCGATCGTTCGAGTTCCTGCTCGCACGCGAGCCGAAGGAGTCGATCCTTCGAACGTTTGGACTCGCCGTGATCGGCCGCTACTACCCCGAGTACGAGGCCGAGATCAGACGCGCCGGACGCTGATCGGTCGTCACTGCCTGTGCTGCGGGCCTGCCGGTAGACGGTCAGGCACCAAAACCAAAGAAGCTTCGAACGCGCGAACGCATCACGCGGCGGAGCGTCTCCGCCGTCCGCGCGGGGCTGCGCCGCCAGTGGAGGCGCCAGACCATCGCGGCGGCCTTCCCGGCCTGAGCCGCGCCCGGCCAGGTGGACGGGACGAGCCAGCGGAAGGCCTCGGGATGCCGCCATGCCCACGGAACAAGGGCCCAGATGAACACGAGGTAGTCCACGCGGAGCGGACGCTGGAACGAGAAGAGAACCTGGAGCTGGACCAGCGTCTCGGGCAGCGTCAGGGCGGTGAGTACCAACGCCAGAACCAGCCACACCAGCCCCCACAGCCTGCCACGCGGCGACATGAAGGGCCAGAAGACCGCCGGCACCCACTTGACGGTCGTGGCAACCATCCATAGCAACCCCGTCATGACCGGTCCCGAGAACTGGGCCCCGAACAGCAGGAGCGTCAGCGGCAGGTTGATGTTGCCCGTGTCGAGGTTCGCCGCCAGAGGGAACGCAAGTGCTACGAGCAGCACGGCCGTGGTCATCGGGCGTCGGGTGTATGCCCAGTGGATGCTCCACAACAGGCCTATCACCGTCGTGCCTCGCCAGACGAACCAGGCCACGTCCCACGGCAGGACCGACCACGGCACGAAGAGGGGCAACATCCAAGGCGAGTAGACGTAGGGCATGAACGGGCCCGTTGGGTGGTACGGATCGCCGCCCGTGAGCCACAGCCGACCCGCTGCCCAGTAGGCGCGGGTGTCGGCCCCGGCTGCCTCGCCTCGAGCGATCAATCCGGCCAGCACGAGGCCGCCGACGAGTCCAAGGACGATCATCATCGTCAGCCGCCGCGGGTCCCGGATGCGTTTGATCTCGTGGCGTAGAGCGCGGCGGAAAACGCCGGCGCGGCGTCGCGTGGGGCGATCCACCCTCGCGGCGGCCGGCAGGCTCGCCACGCGCCCGGTCACGCGGCTTCGCCGCCGACCCGCCGGGGCCTCGCCAAGGCCGGCGGAGGTCGGCTTTTCGGCGCCAACTGATTCGCTGGTGGTGGCCGTCATGGTCGATCGATAGTCGAAGGAGAGAAACCCGCAGGCGAGTGGGGCAGTGGATCGGGGCTCGACAGGAGGGCGCGGCGTACTGGCATGACCGTGTCCTCCTGCAGATGCGTCGAATGGATGATGCGAGTCACGCTGCCTCCGCGCAAGAGCCGGACCGTACGGCTCGCCAAGTGCGCCGGGTGGCCCGGTCCGGCGCTATCGCAGAAAAGTCCGACCGCAGGTATCGCACACCGTAAAGGTGGCGTGAGAGTTGCGGGCCTGTCCGGCTGTATGCAGCAGCCCCGCACAACCCCCGGCGGGGCATTTCCAGACCCACCAGCGGCCTTCCCGCGCCAAACCGACGGACTCGGCCTTGATCTTGTCCGCCAACCCTTCATGAGCGGCGAGAGTTTGGGACACGCTCGCGGCTCTGTCAGCTTCGGTCTCGCTCGAGTATGGGAAGTTCTGGGCGATGTTCGACGACACGGCTCAACTCCGCACTGCCGGCGCTCGGATCGATCTCCAAACCGAACCGGTGGCAGGGCGGTGTGAGCGCGGCGAGCCACCGGCAGGCCGAGTATAGACCCACCCCAGGGCTCGGCCGAGCGGGCCGAGAGGCGGCGAACCGCCACCGACCGCCACGCGATTCCGCCACCGGACGGAACGCGGTGAGGCGTAGTTCCTTCGGGTGGCGCGGCGACAACGTAGTAACCGCTAGGCTATCGGCCAATGAATCGCTCCATCGTCTCGATGCTCATCGCCACGTTCGTGCTTCGGATAAGCACGGCGGTAACCGGCGTCATGCTCGTCTTTCTGATCGACGAGATAACCCGTCATCGAGGGACGGGCCCCGGAGCGGTCGCCCTGCTCACCGGTGGCTTCTACACGACGGAACTGACCGGTGCGATCGTCTTCGGCGTTCTGGCCGACCGCTACGGCCGCAAGGTGATCATGCTGCTCGGACCCCTGTTCGGCGGAATCGCCGTCTTCATGACCGGCCTGACCACGCACTTTCCCGTGCTCTTCATCACGAGACTCCTGGAAGGCGGGTCCACCGCGGCGTCGGTCCCGTCGACTCTCGGCTTCATAGCCGCGGAGACGGCCGACGACGAAAAGCTTCGCGGCCGCGTGGTCTCGCTCTTCGAGTTCGTGTCACTCGGCGGCATGCTGGCCGTCGGACCGGCGCTGGGCAGCGTCCTATGGGAGAGGCTTGGCCGTCCGGCCTTCTTCCTCAACTGCGTCTTCTACGCGACGGCACTGTGCCTCTACGCCTACGGGGTTCACGAAGTGCCCCGCGAACGCCAGGCCGACATCGCCGCAACACCTTCGATTGCGCCCAGATCCGGTTCTGAGGTGTCGCGTTACCTGCGGATCGCCACCAACCGCAAGGTCCTCCTTTTCGCGCCGACCTGGCTGGCCATCAACGCGATACTCGGCATGTGGGCTCTCCAGGCGCCGCTCCTTCTCCGCGGCAACATCGAAGACACGAGCCAGTTCCTGATGCGGGGAATCTCGCCGCAGACGATCGGTTTCGGGGAGGCCATCCTGGCCGTGATCTTTGGGGCAGGTCTCCTCTTTTGGGGAACCGTCTACGCCCGTTTCAGGCGGACGACGATGATCTTGATGGGGGTCGCAGCATTCTCTGCGATGACCGCCGACATCCTGGCCGTCAACCATCTGGGCGGCAGCTCCCAGACGTTGTTGATCGTCCTCGGAGGGTTTGCCGTGCTTGCTCTCTTCGTTCTCTCGGGTGCGACGCCGGCGGCGCTGGGCCTGCTCGCGGACGTCAGCGAGGGCTTCGAGGAAGATCGCAGCGCGATCATGGGCCTGTATTCGGTATTCCTGGGTGTGGGCCAGGTCCTCGGTGCCGTAGTCGGTGGAATCGCCGCTTCATGGCGCGGCATCGACGGGCTGGTGGTCGCCACCGCAGCGTTGCTGGCGATCGGTATGGCCGCGCTCGTGAACCTTCGCAGCCAGGAATCAGCCCTCCTCGCGGCCGCGGGCGCCACCGGCACCAGCTCGTCGATGCACGACTCGATACGAGATACGCTTTCGTCAAGGCCATGAGGCGGTGGGGGCCGACCGAGGAAGAAGCGAAGGAGGAACGATGACCGTCGCCATCGTCACCGATTCCGGGTCGGACCTGACACCGGCCTTTCTCAAGCAGACTGGTATCACGCAGGTCCCGCTGTCGGTGTCATTCGGTGAGGAGACCTTCCTCTCACCCGACGAGATGTCCGCGGCTGCGTTCTGGGAGCGTCTTCGCGATCCGAGCTGTCCGTTCGCCCACACCGCGGCACCGAGCGTCGGACTGTTCCGGCAGGCCTTCGAGGAGGCATTCGCCCATGGCCAGGAGGCCGTCGTTTGTGTCTGCCTGTCCGAGGCCCTGTCGGCGACTATTAAGCACGCGCAGATGGCCAGGGAGATGCTGCCGGACAGGCAGATCTTCATCGTCGACTCTAGATCGGCTTCGATGGGAGTCGGAGCCCTCGCGCTGCGGGGAGCCGATCTTGCCGCGGCCGGAACCTCCGGCGCGGAGATCCACTCGCGGCTGACGATCCTGCGCGACCGCCTGGACCTCTACGTCGGTCTCGAGACGCTCGAGTACCTGCGCAAGGGCGGGAGGATAAGCCACGCCAAGGCCGCCATCGGCGGGCTGCTGTCGATCAAGCCGATCGTGACCATCGACGCGGGCGTGGTCGTCGTCGCGGACCAGCCGAGAACCCGGTCGAAGGCAACGGAGCGGGTGATCGAGCTCCTGACCGACCGGCCGGTGACGGAGCTCCACGCGCTCTATTCGCCGCCGGTCGACGTGGACGCGTTCGTGGCGGCCGTGCTGGCGCATATGCCTGAACCGGCACCCAAGGTGGTCACGGCTCAGATCATCGGGCCGGTCATCGGGGCCCACGTCGGGCCCGGCGCGTACGGCGCCATCCTGGTTCGGGAGTACTGATTCACCCCCAAGGCCAGATTACTTCCGTACCATCGAATCAACTGGCGATTCGACGGTTATGGTCTCTTAACGTTAGGCCGATCAGCCTGGGTACCGAGGACATCGGGTAGGTAGCGCGCTTTGGCAGGAGGGCTATACTCGGCCCAAGTGGAACCTGCGGTGCAGCTCTCCGAGTCCAAGCGGAAGGCCACCGCGACATTGTCGGGACCGTCGGGGGGTGGGCGCTGACCGCCGGCGTGAGAGCCTGCGGGCCGCTCCAGACTCGACGGTTTCGCTATGGAGGGTATCCGGCCGATGGCGACCGAGCAGATCGCTGCCGCGATCAACGCATGGGACGTCGCCCAGCGCCAGTTCGATCTGGCTGCCGAGCGCTTGAACCTGTCACCAGGTCTACGCAAGGTCCTGCGCGAGCCCAAACGCGAACTCACGGTGCACTTTCCGGTGAAGATGGACGACGGCTCGGTCCAGGTCTTCACGGGCTATCGGGTCCAGCACAACCTCGGCCGCGGACCGGCCAAGGGCGGCATCCGCTACCACCAGGACGTGACTCTCGATGAGGTCAAG
>JBIOII010000088.1:0-9005 GCA_044449785.1 Candidatus Limnocylindrales bacterium | reverse complement strand
GCGGGCGCGAGGCGTGCGCATCGAGGAGTACGAGGCTCCCGACCCGGTGACGGTGGACGGCATCGCGGACATGGGCCATTCCTGGGCGGCGTGGTTCGTCGATCCCAGCCGCAACGTGCTCGCGGTCGTCCAGCCCAAGGGTTGAGGGGTCCGCGAAGCCGTCGGCCATCGGCGATCTCGGGCGGGGATCGGGATCGGAAGCATCACGCCCCAGTACACATGGGACGAGCCGGACGGCAGGTGAGCGACAACTTCCCGTCGGCCCGTGCCGTGCCACCGCCTGGATGAGCGCATTTCCGACTCGGCCAAGGTCCGGCTCAACGCCCCGAGCTCTCGGCTGTTGTTGTTCTGGCGCGTCCGGAGGGCTTCGGGCGCGCACGAACAACAAGCGTGACGACCCGGCTCGTATGTGCCAGACGCCATTCTCGTTGCGTGCCCACAGCTCATCGTGGGAGACTGCGATCAAGTGAGCGGTCCAACGCCGGGGTCCCGGATGCGGGCCGCGTGTTGGCGCGTCCCGGCCAGAGGCGTCCCCACGGGCCTCGAAAAGCACGTGCAGCAGAATGTGTACGCGTAAGATCCGGTTCATTCCACCGGGGCTCCCTGCCGATGGGAGTCAGCTTCGAGGATCCGAAGCCGGAGGACCACGACTGATGCCAGAGCACGGCGAGCGGGTCGTGCGGCTCGAGGTCCACGGCCAGTCCGTCACGTACTTCTCGGCTGGGCTGTTCCGCGGCCAGGCGAGGCCCCCGGGCGGCCTCCGCGGCCATACGTCCTGGCGGCCCGAGATCTTCGACCCGGACCTCTCGCCGGCTTACGCGACATCGTCACGATCCGCGTCGACAGCGGGGCGGGCTGGGAGGCCGGCACCGCCCTCGTAGCCGACGACCGGATCGGTCCGGCGTCGCGGCTCCTCCTGCTCGACGGTACCGGCGACCTCGTCCCGGAGTAGCAAAATCGTTCCGCCAACAAGGGCTGCCGACCAGGGCGACCGGTGATCTCGACCGTTTCCTGGCGCGTGCTCGCGAGCTCACGCCGCCGGAAACCGACACGCTCGACCGGCGTGTGCGTCGAGCGCCACGAAGATCACGCCCTCAAGGGCCCGCAGGTTGATTCGCCCGCTCCGGGCGATCCCCGGCGGAGACGACCCGTGCGTCCCGAGGGTCGGAACCCAGAGCTCCGCAGCTATGTCCGAGGCCAGCGTCGCGGTCAGATCCCTGCGGCCAAGGTTCAGGACCACGAGCGCCCGACTATCCGCGGTCCGGCGCCAGAAGGCGAGGACCCCGGGCGTCCGCATCGCCACTCGCGCATATGCGCCCGCGTGGAGCGCGGGCGTCGCGCGGCGCAGCGAGAGAAGGGCCCGGTAGAACGCCAGCACGGACCGGGGATCGGCTCGCTGGGCCGCCACGTTGCGCGTCGCCGCGTCCGGCGGAAGCGGGAGCCACGGCCGGCTCGTGGTGAAGCCGGCACCCGGGTCGCCCGTCCACGGCATCGGCGCCCGCGCCTGGTCCCGGTTCCACCACGCGAAGTCGGGCCCCGCCCGGCGTGCGGGCGGGTCAATAGCGTCCTCGTTTGGGACGACGATCCCAGGCACGCCGAGCTCCTCCCCGTAGTAGAGGAACGGGGTGCCGCGCAGCGTGAGCAGCAGTACGGCCGCCGCGCGGGCGAGCGCGTCGCGGTCGAGCCCGGCGCCCGAGCGCGACACGTACCGCGGCTGGTCGTGGTTCGAGAGGACGACGGTGGGCCAGCGATCCGGACCGTAGGCAGCCTCGCGCCGATCGAGTGCTCGGCCCATTGCCGCCGCCGACCACCCGGCCTGGAGCAAATCGAAGTCGAACACGAGGTGACGTTCTGCGCTCAGGCGGGCGGCACGCCCGACATCGCCGTCGAAGAGTTCCCCGACGGTCATTCGCCCGGGGCCCTCATCCACGACCGCCCGAAGCTCCGCGAGGAGGGCCGGAAGGTCGGGTTGATCCTTGTCGTGGAGGTGACGCTGGCGGGTCCAGGCCGAGCGACCCCGGCGGACGGGGTTGGAGCGGAGCTCCGGGTCCTTCAAGAACGCGTTGAAGACGTCCATGCGGAAGCCGTCGACGCCGCGCGCCAGCCAGCCCCGCATCATTGCCGTGACGTCCGCGCGAGTCCCCGGGTCGCGCCAGTTCAGGTCGGGTTGCTGCTCCAGGAAGGTGTGCTCGTAGAACTGCCCTCGGATCGGATCCCACTCCCATCCTGGCCCGCCGAAGAACGAGACCCAGTTGTTGGGCGGGATAGGCCGACCGGACCGGTCGGTCCCCGCGGGGTCGCCCCACAGGTAGCGGTTGGCGTACGGGCCGGCACGGGATCTGCGCGATGCCGTGAACCAGGGGTGCACATCGCTCGTGTGGTTCACGACCAGGTCGAGGATGACCTTCAGCCCTCGCCGGTGGGCCTCCGCGACGAGCCGGTCGAAATCGGCCTCGGTCCCGAAGAGCGGGTCAACCGACGCGTAGTCACTGATGTCATAGCCGAGGTCGTGACCCGGAGACGGGTAGATCGGCGAGAGCCAGATCGCGTCCACGCCAAGCGAGCTCGGGCTGCCGAAGAGATGGTCGAGATGGCTGGTGATCCCTTCGAGATCCCCCACTCCATCGCCGGTCGTGTCGGCGAAGGAGCGCGGGTAGATCTGGTACACGACGCCCGTCTTCCACCAGGTCGAGCCTTCGTCCGACTGCCGGACCGGCGGCTGCATCACGCGTCAGCGGCGGCCACGAGCCACCGCGCGGCATACGGCGGGAGCCCGATCGGGTCATGCGGCTTGAACGGCCCGTCGCCCGAGATCGCGTCGCGCGCCGCGTCCAGCCCGACCATCTCGAGGACCCTTCCGTCCAGGCGACGCGGCGTCTCGGTGAGATTGTGGATCGCCAGCAGCGGCCCCGACGGGTGGACGCGGACGAACGCGAAGAGTGCCGGGTCGCCGAGATCGAGGATCTCGAGCGGCACCGCCGCATGCAGAGACTGGAGAGTCCGCCGGACCTGGACCAGGTGCTGAGTCCCGCGGAAGACCCGGCCCACAGGACCATCGGCGTGCCGCTGGGCAGCCCTCGACCAGTCCATGCGGGGCCGGTGCAGCCAGCGGCTGTCCGAAGCGAGGTTCGCCTCCTGAAGGTAGCTCCGGTCGTTGAGCGTCGCGATCTCGTCGCCCATGTAGAGGAGCGGGAGACCGTCCCAGCCCATGATGAGGGCGTAGCCGAGCAGGATCCGCCCGACGGCCAGGTCGACCTGGGCAGCGTCCGCCATTTCGAGCGCCCGCTCAAGACCGGCGAGGCTGGCGAAGGACCCGCTGATCCTCGAGTCGCCGTTCGCGGGGTTGTGCTGGAAGATCTCGCCGCGCGCGAAGGATCCGGGGAAGTCACCGGCGTAGAACGCCGACAGGAAGGCCCGATGCTCCGGCCCGGTCCAGCCCACGGCTTCGGCGTCTGCCTCGGTGATGGCCCAGCCGATGTCGTCGTGGCAGCGGATGTAGGTCGCCCACGATGTCGTGACTGGCTTCCTCGGGAAGGCCGCGAGGACGTGGGTCATCAGGCGCGTGTCCCGGGTCGCGATGGCCGACCAGTACTGGACCATCAGGCTGTTCTGGTAGGCGAGGTCGCACTCGCGTCCGGCGTTTCGACCGACGCCGAGGTAGGGCGCGAGGTCTTCCGGCCCGACGATCGCCTCGGCCTTGAAGATGACGGCGGGCGCTGCGACCCGCGCGCAGGCACGCAGGGCGCGCAGGAGGCTGTGGACCTCCGGCTGGTTCTGGCAGTTCGTGCCCATCCGCTTCCACATGAACGCGACCGCGTCGAGGCGGAAGACGTCGACGCCGCGGTTGGCGAGGTCGAGCAGGATGTCCGTCATCTCCACGAACACGCGCGGGTTTGACCAGTTCAGGTCCCACTGGAACGCGTTGAACGTCGTCCACACCCAGCGTCCGTCGGACAGCCGCGAAAAGTTCCCGGGCGCGAAGTCGGGGAAGACCTCGGGGAGCGTCGCCTCGTACCGGTTGGGCAGCCGCCGATTGGGGAAGATCCAGAACATCTCCTCATAGTCCGGCTCAGCGGCACGTGCGCGAACCGCCCACTCGTGCTCGGCAGCGCAGTGGTTCAGCACAAGGTCGATGCAGACGCTGATCCCGCGCTCGCGCATCCGCCCGCAGAGCCGTTCGAGATCCTCCATGCTGCCCAGGCGTGGTTCCACGGCCCGGTAGTCGGCGACGGCATAGCCGCCGTCGTTGTCGCCGGGTCGGGTCCGTAGGAGCGGCATCAGGTGCACGTAGCGGATGCCAAGCTCCTCGAGGTAGTCGAGGTGGTCCCCAACGCCCTCGAGCGTCCCCGCGAACCGGTCGACGTAGAAGACGTAGCCGATCATGTCCGGGGTCTGAAACCAGTCGGGGTGGAAGACCCGCTGCTGGTCGAGCACTCGAAGGTCGGCCGGACGATCCGCCCACCGGCCGGCCAATACCCGGATGAGCCGCTCGAGGTTGTCGGCCAGTCGGGGGTCCCGGCCATACGGGTCGATCAGGCCCTCCCAGAGGTCCGTCCAGTGGCGGCGGAGGCGCATCACGAATGCCTCGGCCTCGCTGGGCGGGCTCCCGGCCAGCGCCTCCCGGGCAAGCGCCGTCACGCGTTCCAGCGTGACTTCGCTCGCCCCAGCGGCTGGAGCCATGTCCTGCGGCGGCCAGGCGACGATGCGGCTGCCCGGACCGGTTGTCATGTTGCCGTCTCCGACGAGACATTCGCGACGACGGTGGCCAACCGCTCCTCGAACAGCACCCGGGCCCCGACGAGCCCAACGTCGTCGCCGAGCGCGGCAGGGACGACCGCGACGCGCGAGGCCGGACGCCGGAAGGCGCCGCGCTCGATCGCAGCCCTCGCCGGCCCGAGGAGACGTTCGCCCTGGCCGGCCGCAAGGCTCCCGCCGACGACGATGAGGGATGGGTTGAACACGTCCGTCAGGCTGACGCACGTGACCGCGAACGCTTGGCGGCCATCCTCCATGAGCCGGCTCGCCACGGCGTCGCCAGCGTCCTCGGCGGCTGCCACGTCGCGAGCCCCGAAGGCCGCGCCGTGAGCGCGGACGAGGTCGGCCAGAAGCTCGCTCTCGCCGTGCTCCGCCGCTTCCCGCGCTCGCCTGGCGATGCCGCTCCCGGAGGCGATCCCCTCGAGGTGGCCGCGCATCCCGCACCCGCACCGCGGACCGTTCAGGTCCACCACCAGATGTCCCAGCTCGCCGGCCGTCCCATCCGGCCCGCGCACGAGCCGCCCCCCGCAGACGATCGCACCGCCGATCCCCGTCGAGACGGTCATGTAGAGGAAGTCGTCGCAGCCGGCCGCGGCACCGAACCGGCCCTCGGCGAGCGCAGCGACGTTCGTGTCCCGGTCGAGCACCGCGGGCAGGCCCAGGGCCTCGGCGACTCGCTCCACCAGCGGGACGTCACGGAACGTGGGACCGAGGTTTGGGGGATCGAGGATCAGGCCGGCCCGCGGGTCGACCGGGCCGGGCGCCGAGATCCCGATCCCGATCGGCGACGGTCCGGGGCGAATCGCGAGATCGTCACGCACGCCCCGAAGCGCGACGACGCAGGCGGCGACGATCGCGTCGCCCCCATCGGAGACCGGGGTGCGCGAGCGTCGGGCTCCGACGATCGCGCCCCCCGGCAGCACGCCGGCGACCCGGATCTGCGTCCCGCCGAGGTCGAGCGCCAGGACGACGCCGGTGACGAGGTCGCTCACGCTCAGCCCTTGACGGAACCGGCGAGGAGCCCCCGGACGAAGAAGCGTTGAAGTGCCAAGAAGACGATCACGGGCAACACCATCGACACGAACGCGCCCGACGTGAGGAGTTCCCAGTGCTGGCCGTAGATGCCGGTCAACGACAGAAGCCGTGTCGTGACCACCGCCACGCTCGGGTCGAGCCCCAGAAAGGTGTTGGCCACGAGCAGGTCGTTCCACACCCAGAGGAACTGGAAGATCGCGAATGACGCGAGTGCCGGGACCGACAGGGGCAGGACCAGGCGAGTGAATGTCTGGAAGTGCGACGCCCCGTCGATGGACGCCGACTCCAGGATCTCCTTGGGCAGCATGCTGATGTACCCATACAGGAGGTACGTCGCGAGGGCGAGTCCGAACCCGGTGTGCGCGAGCCAGATCGCGAGGAGCGTGCCGTTCAGCTTCAGCGACAGGTATGCCTTCAGAACCGGAATCAGCGAGATCTGGAGGGGTACCACGAGCAGCGCGACGATGATGATGAACAGGACGCGACGGCCGGGGAACTCCATCCAGGCGAATCCGTAGGCGGCGAAGGCGGCAATGAGGATGGGGATCACGACGGCGGGAACGGTCACCGCGATGCTGTTCAGGAACGCCGTGGCCATGCCGGTGTCGGCGCCGAATATGACCTGGTTGTAGTTGTCGAACGTCAGACCGGCCTGGCCGGGGTTCGTGAAGACGGTCCACCACCCCGTGGAGCCGATCACGTCGCTGTTTCGAAACGACGAGATGAGCAACCCGATCGTGGGCAGCGTCCAGATGATGATGAGCGCCAGGAGCCCGCCGTTGACGAGCCAGCGCGAGCTTCGCGTGCTTTTCATCGCATCGACCTCAGCGGCTCCGCGCCTGGAACTGGCGGAGGTTGTACCAGACCACCGGCATCACGCAGACGAGCAGGATCACGGCCAGGGCCGAACCGCGCCCGTAGTCGAAGAAGGTGAACATCTGCTTGAACTGCAGCGTTGCGATGACGTCGGTTCCGAAGTTGCCGCCTGTCATCGTCGTGACGATGTCGTAGATCTTGAGCGTGAGGATCGCGATCGTGGTCGAGACCGTCACGACCGTCGGCCATATCTCCGGCAGGATGATTCGCCGGAAGATCTGCACCTCTGTCGCGCCGTCGATCCGGCCGGCTTCGAGGTACTCCTCGGGCACGCCCTTCAACGCCGCGCCCAGGATGACCATCGCGAAGCCGGTCTGGCCCCAGACGAGGATGATGATCATGACGAGCGTGTTGAACGGCTCGCCCGTCAGCCACGAGACTGGCCCTAGGCCGACTGCGCCCAGGATCGCGTTGAGCAGGCCGATCTGCGGCGCGCCGGCCGGCTGGTAGGCCAGCACGAACCGCCAGACCACGCTCGCGCCGACGAACGAGATGGCCATCGGCAGGAAGATCAGCGTCTTGGCCACGCGATCCAGCCGCGAACGCTCGGCGAGCAAGGCGATCAAGAGGCCCAGGCCCGTGCTGAGACCGGTCCCGAGAACCAGCCACAGCACGTTGTTGCGGATCGCGGTCAACATCGCCGTGTTCGTGAACGCGTAGACGTAGTTCTTCAGTCCGACGAAGTTTGAGCTCGTGGCGTCAAGGAAGGCGAAGGCAACCGACAGCAGCGCCGGGATGAGCAGGTAGCAGGCCAGGATGGCGACGGCCGGGCCCACGAAGATGAAGGGCAGCACCCGGTCGCGCCAGGCGATCGGCAGCTTCTCCGCCAGCCAGTTGGACACAAGGTACAGGAGGGCCACGCCGCCGACGCCCCAGACGATCGCCACAACGACGACCACCAGCTTCGGCGCATCGCTGTCGCGGAGAAACAGAAAGCCCTGCCACAGGCCGATGAAGGTGATGAGCGGAACGAAGATGGAGGCCACGAGGCGGCCCAGACCTGTGGCCAGCAGCTGGGCTATGCCTTTCGAGGGGGCATCGAACCCCTGGCCCGCCCGTTGCATACAAGCCTCCTTTGCTTCTGCGACCGATACATGGAGTGGCCAACGCCACCCTCAAGAGCGGGGGCCCACGTCCGATTCAGAACGCAAGCCCCGCGGAGCGCCTCGAGTTCGGGAGGGGGGCGCTCCGCGGAGTCGTCTTGCGGGACCCTGGCCTTACGGGCTCGGCCAGGCTGCCTCGATGTTCTTCAAGGCTGTGGGGATGTCTTCCTGTCCATTGAAGAGGTTGACCATCTCCTTCGAGAAGGCGCCGGCCGATCCCACCTGGGCTGGCATCTGGTCGGACGCGTCGAAGCGGACTTCCGTTGCGCTCGCAAGCGTCTGCGCGAACTGCTGGTAGATCTTGCTCGGGTAGTTCGAGATGTCCTGGTTCTTATAGGGGAAGAGAGCTCCGCCGGCCTTCTCCCACGACACGCCTGCCTGAGGCGTTGTCATGTACTTGAGGAACGCCCAGATCTCTGGCCGATTGGCGAACGACACCAGCTGGTCTCCACCGACCTCGATCGGGGCCCCGCCGGCTGCGGTGTAGGCCGGCAGCGGGAAGACGCCGACCTGGTTGTCGAGATCCTTCTGCGCCGCGTCAGGGAAGAACGACGTGATGAAGTCGCCCTGGTCCGTGAGCCAGCACTTCGGCGGGGTAGTGAACATGTTCTTCGGGGCGTCACCGAAGTTCGTCGCGACCATGTAGGGCGCGCCGCCGTACACCCACCCGGGGTGCGTCCAAATGTCGGACACGATCTGGACGGCGTTCTGCACCGTGGCGTCGGTGAAGGGGATCTGGTGAAGCGTCCACTTGTCATAGCCCGCCACCCCGACGGTGCGGAGCATGAGCTGCTCGACCCAGTCGGTGGCCGGCCAGCCGCTGGCTGCGCCGCTTTCAAGGCCGATGCACCAAGGCGGCGTGCCATCCGCCGCCATCTTCGTCTCCAGGGCCGTCAGCTGGTCCCACGTGGTGGGCGCCGTGTAGCCCTTGGCGTCGAAGGCAACCTTCGGGTAGAAGACCATGCCCTTGATGTTGACCCGGTGGAAGACGCCGTAGACCTTGCCGTCCGCGGCGGTGCCGATCTCCTTCCAGCCCGGGCCGTAGTTGGTGTCGATCGAGGCGACGATGTCCGCCGGCAGCGGGACGAGCTTGCCCTGTGCCGCGTACTGCGCCATGCTGCCTGGCTGCGGCAGCAGCGCCACGTCGGGCGGGTTTCCGGCCTGGATCCGGACGTTCAGATCCTGCTCGAAGTTCTTGTCGCCCGTGTACTTCACCGTCACGCCAGTCGCATCCTC
>JBIOII010000087.1:0-9234 GCA_044449785.1 Candidatus Limnocylindrales bacterium | reverse complement strand
CCTGGTGACTGAGCTGTTCGGTGCGGGTGGCCAGGTCTTCATTCGCGACCCGAAGCTCCTCGACGCTTGCGGTCAGCTCCTCGTTGAGGGTCTCGAGTTCCTCGTTGGTTGCCTGGAACTCCTCGTTGACTGTTTCGACTTCCTCGCGAGTCGCCTGTGCGTCCTCGCTGGCCAGGAGCATCGCTTCGTTCGCCACCCGCAGCGCGGCGACCAGCGCGGTCAGCTCCTCGTTCGCCCGAAGAAGCCGGCCGTTCGTCGCGACTGCCTTCTCGAGTCGCTGCTTTATCCGGATGTCGGCGCGACGCTCCTGCTCGAGCTTGGTCACGTCCGTCAGTTCGACGACAACGCCTTCGATGGCGCGCGAAGTCAAACGGTTAGGACGGACGGTAGCCTCGACGAAACGGGCCGTCTCACTGCCGGCATCCGAGGGTTCCACCTCGAACACTGCCGACGTGGTCTTGCCGGCCAGCGCGGAGTCTATAGCGGCACGGATTGCGCTCGGTGGAAGGGCCTCCGCTAGATGGATGAAGTCCTGGTCGTAGGCCGTGCCGTGGATCCCAAGCATCGAGCGGGCCGCTGAGTTGATGCTCGTGATGTAGTAGCGCGGGTCGACGACTACGACGCCGACAGTCAAGTTGAGGAGCAGGCTCTCCGCCGACGCCGACGATTCCGCCACTTTCCGGACGTCGCGGCGCGTGTCTCGGATAGCCTCGTCGAGATTCGACCCAGCGCCACGTCGCGGGCGGAGCACCGCGGGTCGCATTGGAGGGATCGCGTAGCTCCCAGGCAGCCGGCGATAGGTACGCAGGCGCGCTTGATCCTCTTCGAATGGGTCCGGCAGGGCCGCGACGGTCTCGGACGGGCCGAGAGCCAGCCAACCGCCGGGCTGCAACGAGAACGCGAAGGTCTCGAGGGCGACCCGCTGCATGGGCGCGGTGAAGTAGATCAGTACGTTCCGGCAGAGAAGCAGATCGATCCGCGGGAAAGGCGCCCGCTCGCCGAGGTCGTGCTCGCCGAAGACCGTGAGGGCTCGCAGGCGCTTGGCGACCTCGTAGCCGCCGTCCGACTTGACGAAGTAGCGCTCTCGAGCGCCGGCGGGCAGACCCTTGAGGGCAGTGGGCGGATAGATCCCCCGCCGGGCAAACGCGATCGCCTCGCCGTCGATGTCCGTGGCGAAGATACGCACGTCGGGCCAGACTTGCTCCTCGCCGAGAGCTTCGGCGACGATGATCGCCAGCGTGTAAGCCTCTTCGCCGGTCGAACAACCGGCCGACCAGATGCGGAGCTCTCGCCCGTCACGCCTCGCCTCCGCGATGAGTTCTGGGAGGACATGCTCGCGCAGGTACTCGAAGAGCTTCGGGTCCCGGAAGAACTCGGTGACCTTGATAAGGAGGCTGTTGACCAGCCGCGCGTACTCCTCCGGGTTTGTCTCGAGATATGCCGCGTACGCGGCGAGCGTTGGACGGGACGTGGCCTTCATCCGGCCGTGCAGGCGCCGCAGGATGGTGGCCAGCTTGTAACTGGCGAAGTCGACGCCGCTTCGCTCGTGGATCCGTTCGAGCAGATCGCCGAGCTCGACGTCGTCGCGCCCCGCCCCGGTAGAGGAGCCGGCTGCGAGCAAATCGCAAACGATCGACCCGATTGAGTCGAGATCGGCTGTCGCGTCGACCAGCGACGGGGGTATGGAGCTCGGCATGGACGGGAACATCGCCGTCGCGGGATTCTCGATGACCACGGCTCCGCCCGCCTGCTTCACGTACCACGCTCCCGCGGATCCGTCGGACCCGCTGCCGGTCAGGATCACGGCGATGAGCCCCGGACCGAAGACGGCGGCGGCACTCTCTAGCAACACGTCGATCGAAGGGGCCACGGCACCGGGCCTGGCCGCGCGAAGCCGGAGGTCGCCCTGGCTGATATCGACAAGCCGGTTCGAAGGAACGACGAAGATCACGCCGTCTTCGAGAACCTCACGCTCTTCGACAACACGGACGGGCAGCGTGGCGTGACGGGCGAGGATTTCGTGCAGGTGGCTGGGACGGCGTGGGTCGAGATGCTGAGCGATCACGATCGGCGCCGGGAAGTCGGCCGGCAGGCTCGCAACCACACGCGAAAGCGCCTCGATGCCTCCCGCAGATGATCCGATCACGACGAGCTGGGATTCAGCAGCTACTGCAGATGGCTCCACGATGTTCATATTCTAGGGATTGGCGGTCCTACGGGGTTGGTCCGTGCCTAGAAGTGCAGATCGGCGACACGATTCTTAGGCGTCCATCCTCGCAGGACCGGCAGCCGCGGCTCAGCGCGGCACGTCGCTGAAGCTGGGGCCACCGCTGCGCTCCGGGTTTTCATCCTCGCGCCACCGCTCGGCGGCAGGCCACGATCACGGCCGCGTCGCGAAAAGTCGTCGCAGTATCGGCAACGACTCTCGACCCACGGGGAGGTGGCTCCATGTCTCGACCGTTGAAGTTTCTCTCGCGAGGGCTGTTCGTCTTCGCGCTGCTGGTGCCCGCGGCCATTTTGACCTCCGCGCCCGTAGCTGCCGCGACGATCGCCCCGACAACCACGTGCAGCAACGGTGTCGACAACACGGGCGGGCTTGGTTTGATCTGCCAGGTCACCGTCGTCAACACGATCACGGGCACCGGCGGATCCGCGACGGTCACCGTCTACGAGTGTCACGGCGCCGCGGGCAATCCCACAGCGGCTTGCACGACCACCACGACTTCCCTGGCCGGCCCGGTGACCGCGGTCACTCAATGCAATAACTCGATCAACGGCGGCGGCGGCACGCTCCGCTGCAGCGTCGCGGTCACGGACAACTTCTACAGCCTCAGCCCCGGTTCGACGTCCGCGTCGGTGAACCAATGCATCGGCTCGGGCGGCGGCGTTACGACCGGCTGTAACCCCTTTCCAGCCAACACAACCGGCGCGGCGATAACCCAGTGCAATGGCTCCGCCAACGGCGGGACCCTGGTCGGTCTGACCTGCACCGCGACCGGCACGATGGCCTCGACCCATGGCGTCACGATCAACCAGTGCAATGGCTCGGCCAATGGCGGTGGAGCCCTGGTCATCTGCTCCGCCAGCCTGGTCAACAACGCCGTCAGCGGGACACCGCCGCCCGGAGCGTCCGGGGCATCGCCCGGAGCGCCCGGAGCGTCCGGGACACCGCCGCCCACCAGCACCACCGTCAATGGTGGTTCGAGCAGCGGCCCCACACCGCTGTTCGGGCTGATGATTCTCGTCGCCCTCAGCGGGTTCGCTCTCGCGGCAGTCCTGACGCAGCGACGGAGCATCCGCCGCTAGCCAAATCCAAGATCGCCTCAAGCGACCGGCACAGCCACGAACCGCGATCGACGTGCCGCTCTCCCGGCCCGTCGATCCATTTGTGCGGGGGTCCCGTCGACCGCCGCACCAATCGGGTTTTCATCCTCGCGGGACGCGGAGACCAAAGCGCAGTATCTGATCACGACCACGGATCGAAGGCTCCACCGGCTGTACAGCCGGGTGCAGGTTCATCGTCCGTTGCCGGGAAGAAGACCACCGTGACAGTTCAGGAACAGCGGAGCGTCACAACGGACGCGCCGATTACCACCGAGTCCGGTGGCCTCAGCAACCGGACCGTAACCAGCCGCCAGCTCGACGTTCGGCCTAGCAACAACGAGACAGCCCGCCGCATCGTCGTCCTCGTATTCGGCCTGATCCAGATCGTGATCGGTTTGCGGATCGTTCTGCTGGCTCTCGACGCGCGAACGGGCAACCTTCTCGTCTCGATCATCAACAACCTTGGCGGCGTCCTGACGGCACCGTTCCAGGGGATCCTGCAAATCAGCGCCGTTGCGGCCGGAGGCTCGGTGCTCGATGTCGCCGCGGTCGTCGCCCTGGTCGGCTGGACGATCGTGGAGCTCATCGTGATCTGGAGCCTGGCGATCTTCCGACGCGAGCCCGCCCTCGCTTAGTCCAATTCGCAAAGCATCCCGGCCCGCCCAACGATTGACGGCTTGGGCCTACAAAGAAAGAAGGACTTCCATGGATATTCCCAATATGACTCTCGTTGCCTGGGTCGTGGTCGGCGCCATCGCCGGCTTCCTCGCCAGTCTCATCATGGGGGCCCGCGAGGGCCTGGTGATGATGGTCGTGCTCGGCATCGTGGGCGCTCTCGTCGGCGGATGGATCGCCAGCGATGTCCTGAAGGTCGCCAACGTGACCGGCATTAACACCACGAGCATCGTCGTCGCCGTCGTAGGAGCGATGATCGTAATCTTCGCCGTCGGGCTGTTGGGCGGCCGGCGTCAGACTCGTTTCGGCTGGCACTGACCCGAGATCGCCGTTGGGGCACGTGCCTCCTCGCGACAACACCAAGCAGGATCGGCCCCGGTGAGGGTCGATCCTGCTTCCTAACGCCGAAGCAGGACAGACGGCAAGGTGGATGAGATGAACGAATTGATCCGGCACGGGATAGTTGCCCGAGCGGACTGGGCGGGCTACCACACAGCGTTGGAGGAACCCGATCCGCGGTACCACAACCGCCCCGACTGCGAGGACGGCTCGGCGATCAACGACGAGGATATACGAGAAGGAAGTGCCTATCGGGCCCTGTGCGATAGGTGCCGGATCGCTCAGAAATCGGCCGAGTATACGCAGTAGCCGGTCCGATCGCTCGCCGGCAAAGGTCGGTGACGGTCGCCGGCAGACGTAGATATGCGGATTGTCGGGGGACGTGTGACCAATAGGCTGACGTTTCTCGGTCATTCGACGGTCGTGGTGGACATCGACGGCACGCGCGTGCTCACCGACCCGCTCCTCGGCCACCTCGCCGTAGCCATCAGGCGTCAAGTGCCTCCAGTGGCCCCCGATGCGCTCGCGGACATCTCGGCGGTCTTCATCAGCCACGGCCACCTCGACCATCTGGACCTCGAGTCCTTGCGGGCGCTCCCGGGCGAGCCGGCGTTCATCGTCCCAGTCGGCCTCGGGCGAGTCGTGGCAAAGGCGGCACGCGGAGTCATCCACGAAGTTCGGGCCGGCGACCGCCTGCAGGTCGGTAGTCTGACGCTCGAAGCCGTCCATGCAGACCACAGCGGCCGCCGCTCGCTCTTCACGTCTGCAGCAATCTCCTTAGGGATACTCGTCGCGGGGTCGACGAGCGTCTACTTCGCCGGCGACACCGGCCTCTTTCCGGGAATGTGGGACCTGGCCGGGCGTGTCGACGTCGCGCTCCTGCCGGTGGGCGGCTGGGGTCCTACCCTCGGGCGCGGCCATCTGGATCCGCAGCAAGCGGCCGAGGCGGCGGTGCGGATATGCCCGGCAGTCGCCACGCCCATCCACTGGGGCACGTTGTACCCATTTGGACTGCGTCGATTGGCCGGCCGGCGGTTCGGGGGGCCGGGCGAGGCCTTTCGGGAGGCGGTCGCGGCGCGCGCCGCGCGGATTGAGGTACGCGTCTTGCGACCGGGCCAATCGATGCCCCTCGACGGGTGGGTCGGACGTTGAGTCCCGGGGTCGGCGCGGCCCCTTCGCCGCCGCCTGGTTTCCTCGCCTTCTACCGACTCCAGGCTCGCCTTATGTGGACGTGGCGACCAACCCGCTTGGCGATCCTACGGCGCACGGTCCTGTCTTACTTGGGGGCCTGCCTGGCGCTGGCCATCACGGCCTCTTTGGTTTCGGGGCTGAAGATCGACGGCCCCGCGACGCTGCTGCTGGCGGCGCTCCTGTTGTTGGCCCTCGACAGTTCCTCCGACGTCCTCCTGCAGTGGCTGTTCGTGGCGAGGCCGATCTTCGTCGCCCAGACCCTGGGACTTGTCGCGCAGGTCCTGGCCATCGTCGCGGTGGGACGGGTGGTCCCGGGCGTGGCCGTGGACGGGGCCGCGACGGCGGTCTGGGCCGCCGTGCTGCTGACGATCCTCAACAGCTTGTTCGCCGAGCTCGTGGCAGTGAGCGACGACGATTCGTATTACGGCGTGCTGGTCCGGCGACTGGTCGCGCGCGACTTCAGGCAGGCCGAGGAATCGACGCCGGGGTTGCTCGTGGTCCAAATCGATGGACTGAGCCTTCCCGTCCTCCACCACGCAATGAGGGCCGGACGGGTGCCGATGCTCGGCGGTCTCGTGCGCGATGGTGCGGCCACGCTCCACCCATGGATCCCATTGCTGCCGCCGACCACGCCAGCCAGTCAGGCCGGCATCTTGCACGGTCGCAACGACGACATCGCCGGCTTTCGGTGGTACGAAAAGGCGACCGCTAGGCTGCTGGTGGCCAATCATCCGGACGACGCGGCCGAGATCGTCCGTCGCATCAGCGATGGCACGGGCTTGCTGGCCCACGATGGGGCGAGCATCGGCAATCTCGTAACCGGAGACGCGCCACGCAGTTACCTGACCATGGCCACCATCGGCGAAGGCGCACCCTCCGACGACGGAAGGCGGCTGCGTGGCTTCCTGGCAACTTCCGTCAACTATCTCCGCCTTCTTGTATTGATGGCCGGCGAGATGGCAAAGGAGCTGTACCAGGCAGAGCGCCAGCGTGCCCGGTCGGTGGAGCCGCGGATGCACCGCGACCTGCACTACGCAGTCGAACGAGCCGTGACCAATGTTGCCTTGCGGACGACATCCACGGCTTTCGTCATTGAGGAGATGTACGGTGGGGCGCCCACCATCTACGTGGACTACACCGGCTACGACGCCATAGCGCATCACTGCGGCCCGGAGCGCGATGAGGCGATCGACGCGCTCGGCGGCATCGATAGGGCAATCGGGTCGTTGCTGAAGGCCAGTGAGCACACCTGCCGCGCTTATCGACTGATCGTGCTGTCGGACCACGGTCAGTGCCTGGGCGCGACGTTCAGCCAGCGGCACGGCCAGCCACTCGAGGCCATCATCGCCGCGCTGCTGCCGGCCAACATGAGCGTCGTGGGCACTACCGACTCGGTCGAATCGGCCGGTATGGGCCGCCACATCGTGGCCGAGCTCGGCCGAGGCCACGGCGTCGGATCGATGCTGACACGCCGGCTGCCCGGCGCCGTGAGACGCTTTCGGCGCCGAGCCGGGAGCGCGGCCGCGGCTCCCCCGGACGTCGTCGTGGCTTCATCCGGCAACCTGGCCCATGTCTACTTCACGAGCCAGCCCAACCGGCTGACTGGCGAGACGATCGGGGCGCAATACCCAGGGCTGATCGGGGCGCTGGCGCGTCATCCGGGGATCGGAGTGGTCTTGGTGAGATCCGCTGCCGGCCACGCGTTGGTAACTGGGCAAAACGGCCGGCTCGACCTGACAACCGGTCTAGGCGAGGGCGACGACCCGCTGTCCGACTATGGTCCCCGCGCAGCCGAGAACCTGCTCCACCTCGACGCCTTCACGACCGCCGGCGACCTCATCCTGCTGGGTGCCGTAGACCGCGTCTCCGGTGAGGTCACAGGGTTCGAGCAGCTCATCGGCTCGCACGGCGGCCTCGGAGGCTGGCAGAGCGAGCCGTTCATCATGTGCCCCGCGACCCTGACCCTTGCCGAGAACCCGCCCGTAGGGGCGCCGGCCATCTATCGCCAGCTCGTAGCCTGGCGGACGCAGCTACAGGCCGAAGCTGATGGTTGACGAGAGTTTCCATCCTCACCGCCGACGGCGAATGCGATCAGTCTCAACACGGAAAGAAGGTGTCACGTGTTGGAACTCGTACTCGTGATTCTGATCGTGCTATTCCTGTTCGGCGGCCTGCGCTTCAGTCGTCGCTGAGAACGATTTGAGTGGAACATCGGTCCGCCCTGATCTTCGTGACCGCGCCAAGCCGGGCCCACGCCTGTGGCGCTTCAAGCTCTCCGGACCAGGGCGCTGCCGCCGATTGCCTTCTGGCTTCGGCTCACCGGGCGGGATAGAATCTTGAGCGCATATTCGGCTCTTGTGCATCGGCCGACACTTGGAGCGCCATGTTGGCGTAGCCCGTGTTTCTATGCCTGACTTGTTTGATCCGATGAAGCGCGGCGGTTCTGGCAAGCCGCATCCGGGAGAAGTCGCGAGCGATCTGAGTCCGTGGGCGGCGGATGCCGACCAGACCGGATCCGATGCGGACCAGACCGGATCCGATGCGGACCAGACCGGATCCGATGCCGACCAGACAGCGTCGGACGCCGACGAGATCGCGGCGGCGCGAGATGAAGCTGACGCCGCGATCGATCAGCGAGCCGCCGAACAGGACCAGGCGACCGCCGACCACCAGCGGCAAGGCGACACCATCGGAGCCGCGCCGGAGGCCTACGAAGCATCGCGCATCGCGCGCCAGACGAGTTCGATCAGTCGCCTGGCCACTCACATCGCCCGCACTGCAACCGCTCGCTCCCGCGCCGAAACGGCCACCAAGCGCGACGTGAATGCGGCCAAGCGCGACGCGACGGCTCGCCACCGCGACGAAACGGCTGAGGAGCTCACACGCTCGCTCGCTGCCTCGCACGAGTCGCTTAGCGAAAGACTTCGGGAGATCACCGCCCGAGCAGCCGCCGATCGCGCCAAGCGGAGTCGGATCGAGCTAAGGCCGCCGAAGACCGCGCCGCGGCCGCTCGTGAGCGTGCTCGGCTGCAGGCGGATCTGCGCGGCGCCCATCTAGACGACCTGACCGGGGCCTTCCGCCGCGAGACGGGCAAGCTCGCGCTTCGCCACGAGATCGACCGCGCGCGGCGGGCCGATGGGCGCTTCATCGTCGCCTTCGTCGATGTCGACGGAATGAAGAGCGTCAACGACCGGGATGGGCACGCAGCCGGCGATCATGTGTTGCAGACTCTCGTCTGGACGATGCGATCTAATCTCCGCTCGTTCGACCCGGTCGTGCGCTACGGCGGCGACGAGTTCGTCTGTGGCATCGGTGGAGTGGACGTTCGTGACGTCGAGCGCCGTTTCGAGGCCATCGGTCAGGCACTTCAGGACGAAGTTGGGGTTGGTATCAGCGTCGGCCTGGCTGGCCTTGAACCCGACGACACGCTCGAGCGGATAACGGCCAGAGCCGATGCGGCACTGCTCAACGCCAAGAGGCGTCGTCGCGGCTAGCACGCGCGAACTCCCCTAACGGCTCGCCGTCGTATATGGGTCCGTGCTAGGCGCCGCTCATGTTGGTGAGTTGTGGATTCCCGGAGTCGCCCCGCCGGTCCCATGGCGGGCCGCCGCTCAATGCTCGATGGCCGGCAGGCTGGCCGCAGCGGCGGCCTGGCCGTGGCGTTTGTCGCGCTCCGAGACGGTGTGGAACTTGATCCCGGCGGGT
>JBIOII010000086.1:0-9241 GCA_044449785.1 Candidatus Limnocylindrales bacterium | reverse complement strand
GAGTTCGACCCGGCGCCGGGGTCGAGGAGGCGCACCGTCGCATCCGGTCCGTCGTCCCGCATCTCGACCACGATCGGCTGCAGGGCAGCGACATCGAATCAGCGGTCCGACTCGTTCGGGAAGGCGCTCTCGTCGAACTGGCCGGCTAGGCGTCGGCGCCGGAGCGGCCTTCCGAAGTCCCGATCAGGAGAGCAGCGCGGACCGATTCCGACCGGAGCAGCGGTCGATGGCTCGCCGCAGCCGGACCTCGTCGGCGGCGCCGGTCTGCTGCAGGGCCCACAGGGCCGGCAACAGCCGGGGGTCGGCGGCCGCCGCGGCAGCATCCACCTCGAGCCCTCCGACGAGCGGCGATTGCAGCGCCCGAATAAGGTGCGGCACGGCTCTGGGGTCGTGCCGCACCGCCAAACCGAAGAGTGCTTCCGCCCGAGCCTCGTGGTGCGCGTCCTCCGCTCGCGCCAGCAGCGCGGCTCGAACGTCCGGCCCGTCGGCATCGGATAGGGTTCCCAGCCCGAACGTCGCCCAGTCCCGGACTTCGGGATCGGCGTCTCGGGACAGGCTGATGAGGGCGCGGCGCGCCTCGGGCGCCAGCGGCTGGGGGCTTATCGTGGCGATGGCGAAAGCAACGGCAAGCCGCACCTGTGCGCTCGGATGGTCGGCCAGCGGGCAGACCCAGCCCAGCACGGCCGGATCGCCGAGATGGCCCATGGCCGCCACGATCGACGCCAGAGGCGACGTCGCCTTCTCGACCGCGGAGGCCGAAAGCAGGGCCTCCTCAATTGCCGGCCGAGCGTTCGGTTCGACCCCTGCCAATCTGCCGAGGATGTCCGCACCGAGAGTCCGTCCGCGCTCCGCGTTTCCCTCGAGCATGCCCACGGCCGCCTCGAGCACGTCGTCGGAACATTCGGTCAGGATGCCGCCGATCAGATCCCAGCGGCAATCGTCGTCGTATGTCCCGAGAGCGGCGTCGATGCGAACGTCGAGTGGCCGCATTGATCACCTCACAGGCGCACGGCGGCAACGCGCAGCCGCCAGGGCTCTTACACGGGACCGCGTGCCGGCCATCGCCCCATCGGCCGGGTGTTCGTGTGTCACGTTAACGTTTCGGTAACAGCCGCCGTAGTCCGGTCGCACGTGAGGGAACGGGGTTGCGCCACGCGACGTGGCCGCGGCAACGGTTAGCATTGGCTCGCATGTCCTCCCTCGCGCTGCTCACGATCCTTTCGAGCTTCCTCGCGTCGGCCGTCGAGTTCGTCGAGGCCGTCACGATCGTTCTGGCGGTCGGCCTTACGCGCCAGTGGCGGTCCACTCTGATCGGCGTCGCCGCGGCGCTGGCGGCCCTGACTCTCCTCGTCGCCGTCTTCGGTACGGCGATCGTCCTCTTCGTCCCGATCAGCGTCGTCCGGCTGATCGTGGGTGGCTTCCTGCTGATCTACGGCTTGCAGTGGCTTACCAAAGCCGTTCTCAGAGCGGGTGGCGCGCGGGCGAAACACGACGAGGCGGCCATCTACCAGCGCGAGATCGCCGCCCTACGGGCCGAGTCGCCGGTGCCTGCGGCCGGAATGGATTGGATCAGCTTTACCGTCGCCGCCAAGGGAGTCCTGCTCGAAGGTCTCGAAGTGGCCTTCATCGTGGTTACTTTTGGAGCCACGGCGGGGATGCTTGGCCCGGCTGCCCTCGGCGCCGCCGCTGCCGGAGCGCTCGTGCTTGGGATCGCGGTCCTCGTTCACCGGCCTCTCGCGACCGTGCCGGAGAACGGGCTCAAGTTCGCGGTCGGCGTGATGCTGATCGGGTTTGGGACCTTCTGGGCGGGCGAGGGAGTAGGTATCGATTGGCCGGCCGGAGACGCCACGATTGCGGCTCTGCTGGCCGGCTACGTCGCTCTGGCATTCGCCGGCATTTACCTCGTCCAGGCTCGGCTCAGCGGCAGACGGAGCCGCGTGGCCGCCGCGAGCCCGCAGCGCTGAAATGAAATACCTCAGGTCATTCTTCGGCTTCTGGTACGACTTCCTGGTCGGCGATCGTTGGGAGCTGTTCCTCGGCCCGATCCTCGCCCTCTTCCTCGCCTGGCTGGCGGTCCGGGCTAACCTGCCCGCGCCACTGACCGGCGCGATGCTTTTCGCCCTGGTCGCGGGAGTGGGCGGCCTGAGCATCGCCTGGGCGGTGCGGGAGTAGGAGCGCCGGGGCGCTGCGGCGCCCGGGTTCGGGCCGATCGACGCTACCCCGCGTTGTTGCCGTAAAGTGGTCAGGCTATGGCACGCTTCGAGATCGTTGACGTCACCGACGAAGCGCGGTTCGGACTGGTCCCGCCCTGCGCGGATCCCGAGTTCGATCACCGCACCTGCGATTACTGGGAAGATGCGGATCGGGGATCCAAGGCGCGCCGCGCCGGCTGGCTTCCCGCCGGCTCGGCGGTGCCCGCGTCGAGCTCGGGCGGGGAGTCCGCGCCGGTTCATTCGGGCAATCCGTTTGCACCGGCACGCAGATCCGCGACGAACCCGTTCCTGCCCAGCCCGAAGGCTGCCGCGAACCCGTTCGCGCCCGCCGGCGGCGCCCCCACGCGCAACCCATTTCTCGAGGACCTGGGCGAGTCGCCGGACGACAACCCGTTCGCGCCGAGGCGCCCGGCCAGGCCGGCGATCGCCGCCGAGGCGCCCCGCAAGCTTCAGCTCCTGGGCCGAGGTCTGGGTGTGTTCGGAAGCTACGCCAAGCTGCTGCTCGTCGACGGCGAATCTGCGGCCTACTGCCAGTTCGGGCCGCTTTCCGCGTATCCGCGCGCGTCGCGGTTGCGCGCGCTCTACACAAAGCTGCCCGATGCGCCGCTGCCCGCGGTCATCACCTGCGTCGCGACGACGGCCGAGGTTCGGCGCAGCGGTTACGCGCTGCGGCTCGTGGCCGCGGTCTGCGACGATCTGGCCGGCCGTGGCTTCGCGGCGGTCGAAGCCTATCCGGAGGCGCGGGCAAAGGAGAACTCCACGCCTGCCGCCAGACCTGAATTCTGGATCCGAGCCGGCTTCCTTCTGGCAGTCCACGACGATCGCTACCCGGTCGTGCGCCGTGAGCTCTGAGGTGCGGCGCGGCCGCCACGGGAGCCGGCTCGCGGCGGCGGCTACGGGGGCCGTGATGATCCTCATCTCCGCCGCGCTGGGCGCGTGCGGCATGGGGGACGCCACGCCCACTCCCGAGTACACGGCCGTTTCGCTCGTGGCGACGCCCTGGCCAAGCGGAACGACCGGCCAGTACGGCCTCCACGTCGACCCGAGCCTGCTCGCGAAGTTGCCGCAATTCGTCGACGCCGAGCCGATCGTGGAGGACGCCGCCAGTGAAGGCGTAGCTCTGAACGACGCCAACCTGCCCAAGACGCTCGATGGTTATGCCGCGGCGTCGGTGGGGCAGATGGGCGAGGCCAACTGGCTCGAGATCGCGGTTGGTCACTTCCGGCCCGACGTCCAGAGCCCGGACACCTACACCGCCTGGGTCAGCGAGTACGCCACGGGCGCCTGTTCGCAGGCGAGCGGGGTCGCTACCACGAGCCAGGTGCAGATCGGCGACTGGGACCCGGTGGACCAGGCGACCTGCGTGGGCGGCCCGACTGTCTATACCCTCTCCCTCGGCAACGGCGTCGTCCTGTCGATGTTCGGCGACGGCCCGCTCGACTACGGCCGGCTGCTGATCCAGGCTCTCTACTAGATCGCCGGCGGCGCGTGATCGGAGCGACGCAGCCCGATGCGGGATGACGTCGCGGCGCGACCGGAGCACACTTGAACCCAAGCGCTCTGGCACGGCCCGGGCCCTCTTCTCGGAGGCTTCCGATGGCGATCGATACCGGCTCACAATCCCACGCTGGACCCCGCACCGTCCGCGCCCCGCGAGGTCCGGAGCGCACCTGCAAGGGCTGGGCGCAGGAAGCGGCGCTGCGGATGCTGATGAACAACCTGGACCCGGAGGTGGCCGAGCGCCCCGACGACCTCGTCGTCTACGGCGGCACCGGCCGGGCGGCCCGCAGCTGGGACGCTTTCGACGCCATCGTCCGCGAGCTCCGCGGCCTCGAGAACGACGAGACGCTCCTGGTCCAGTCGGGCAAACCGGTCGGCGTCTTCCGCACCCACGAGTGGGCGCCGCGGGTGCTGATCGCCAACGCGAACCTGGTCGGCAAGTGGGCCAACTGGGAGACGTTCCGTGAGCTCGAGCGGGCCGGTCTGACGATGTACGGCCAGATGACCGCCGGTTCGTGGATCTACATCGGCACGCAGGGAATCCTCCAGGGCACTTACGAGACGTTCGCCGAGCTGGCCCGGCAGCACCTCGGCGGGACGCTGCGCGGCCGCGTGACGCTGACCGCCGGTCTGGGCGGCATGGGCGGGGCGCAGCCGCTCGCAATCACGATGAACGACGGTGTGGCGCTGGTCGTCGAGGTGGACGAATCCCGCGCCAGGCGGCGGCTGGAGATCGGGTACGTCGACCGGCTCACCCGCTCGCTGGACGAGGCGTTGGGTTGGGCTCGCGCGGCCGCAGCGGGCGGACGCGCCGAGTCGATCGCGCTCGTCGGCAACGCCGCCGAGGTCGAGCCCGAGCTGGTCCGGCGCCGCGAGCGGTTCGACGTCGTGACGGACCAGACGTCGGCGCACGACGCTCTCAACGGCTACGTGCCGGCAGGCGTCTCCGTCGAGGAAGCGGTCGAGCTGCGGCGCGGCAATCCCGACGAGTATGTCCGCCGCTCCATGGCGTCGATGGCCGAGCATGTTCGGGCGATGCTCGCACTCCAGTCCGCCGGCGCCGTGACATTCGACTACGGCAACAACATCCGCGCCCAGGCCCAGACCGCCGGAGTGGCCAACGCGTTCGACTTCCCGGGTTTCGTGCCGGCGTTCATCCGGCCGCTCTTCTGCGAGGGGAAGGGCCCGTTCCGGTGGGCCGCGCTCTCCGGCGACCCCGCCGACATCCTGGCCACGGATCGGGTCATCCTGGAGCTATTCCCCGAAAACGGCTCGCTTCGGCGATGGATCGAGATGGCCGAGGCCCGCGTGCCCTTCCAGGGACTCCCGGCGCGGATCTGCTGGCTCGGCTACGGCGAGCGGTCGAAGGCGGGGCTGGCCTTCAACGAGCTCGTCCGGTCCGGCCGGGTGAGCGCGCCGATCGTCATCGGACGCGACCACCTCGACTCGGGCTCGGTCGCCTCGCCCAACCGCGAGACCGAATCGATGCGCGACGGCTCCGACGCGATCGCCGACTGGCCGCTCCTCAACGCCCTGGTGAACACCTCGGCCGGAGCGAGCTGGGTGAGCATCCACCACGGCGGAGGCACCGGAATCGGATACTCTCAACACGCCGGAATGGTCGTGGTCGCCGACGGCTCGGACCTCGCCGCGCAAAAGCTGGAACGGGTGCTGACGACCGATCCCGGCACGGGCGTGATCCGTCACGCCGACGCAGGCTACGAACGGGCCGTCGAGGTGGCACGCGAGCGCGGAGTTCGCATTCCGATGCTCGACGGCGGCCGCCAAGGCGAGTTGTAGGTCATCGCGCGCGACAATCAAGGGGAGACAGGTTGGGCTACCGCGTCCAAGGCGTCCTCTTCCGAACCGCGCCCCTTCCCGCCGCACTGGCGGCGCTCGAGCACGCTTACGGGTACAGGCTGTTCGAGTTGCCCGGCCACGGCCTCTGGCTGGTCGACCTCGGAGTACCGGTGCCCAAGCCCGGCGACCGCGCGCTCATTCGGACGGCACGACCGCTTGCGCCGAGTTATGTCGACGCGCTGCGAGTTCTGTCAGGCGACGAGGAGCCTTTCGAGCAGCTCGCGTGGCTCACGGCTTCGGCCGTGGCCGCGCGGGCGCTGGCTCAGCCCGTCCTCGGCTTCGTTTCGGACGACCAGGTCCTGGACTTCGCCGCCGTCGCGACGCCGGACGGTCTCCACGTAATCGGCGACAAGCTCGGCCAGTACCTGCTCCGGTGGGAGGGCGGTGCGCTTGCCATCCAGCCGTTCTACAGCGACGGCTCCGCCGAGGAGCCGCCGATCCCGCCCGAGGAGCTGTCGCTGATCCCGGCCGTCACGCTCCTCGACACCGAGGAGCTGGCCAGTGGCGGCTATCCGCT
Source organism: Candidatus Limnocylindrales bacterium (assembly GCA_044449785.1). GTDB lineage: Bacteria > Chloroflexota > Limnocylindria > Limnocylindrales > CSP1-4 > Fen-1039. The sequence goes on along the minus strand of JBIOII010000086.1, from coordinate 3,151 downwards.
TCACGGGAACGTGGTGGCGGAGATGCAGGGCTTCGCCGACGGCGCCCCGGGTCTCGGTATTGGGACGGTGACCGGCGGTCAGGTTGGCGCGGTCCGTCTGGTCGAGGCCAGGGGTCTCGACCAGAGCCCCTGGGACCTGGGCGCCGGCTGGCGGCGGGAGCCCGGTCGATAGGGCCTTCTCAGTCGCGGACCAGCAGGAACAAGATGATGCCCCGGTTATGCGGCTCGCTGGGGCTCGGTGCGCGGGGCCTTCTCTTCCGGCTCCGACATCTCGACCGACGGAACCGGGGCCGCACCTTTGCTCGGGCCGGGCATGTCGCGCAGCGAGCGCAGCGGCGAGAGAAGGACCGGCACCACCGATGCGAAAGACGCCAAGGCGGCGAAGATCAGCGCGGCCCTGACCGGCAGGATCGTGGCCATTACGCCGCCGATCACGGAGCCTATAGGGATCGTTCCCCAGACGATGAAACGCATCGTGGCGTTCATTCGGCTCTGCATCTCCGGCGGCGTGATGGCCTGACGGAGGCTGATCTGGGCCACGTTGTAGATCACCTGGCTCATCCCGGCCACGAACCAGCCGACGAAGAGTGTCGCCGCGGCCATGTCCAGGTTGGCCGGTGTCAGCGTCAGGAGAAGAAACGCCGGCGCGCCGAAGCCCGCCGAGATGACGATCGTCCGCCCGATGCCGATTGCGCCCGGCAGCCGGCTCGACAGCGCAGCACCTGCCAGGAAACCTACGCTGGCCAACCCCATGACCGTCCCGAAGAAGGCAGGCGGAAGCTTGAGGTCGTGCCAGATGAGGACCGGGAAGACGGCGAAGAGCGCGGCCGCGAACAGGTTCGACGTGCCGGTGCAGGCGGCGATAGGCCGCAGGTAGCGGTTGCCGAGGACGTACCGCAAGCCATCGACGATTTCGGCCCGCATGGAGGTGGGTCCGCCCGAGGCGTGCAGCGGGCGCTCGGGCGTTTCTTCACGGCGGCGGATCGAGCTGAGGAAGCCGCCGGAGACGAAGAAGCTGACCGCGTCGACTGTGATGGCAAGCGGAGCGGCGACGATCGCGATCAGGTTTCCGCCCAGGGTGGGGCCGCCGATCTGAGCCACCGAGTAACTGACCTGGAGATGGGCGTTGCCGTCGACCAGATCGTCACGGTCCAGGATGGCCGGAAGGTACGACTGGTCGGCGACGTCGAAGAGTGCCGTCAAGGTGCCGGTTACGAAGGCGACCACGTACAGCTGCCAGATCGTGAGCGCCTGGGCGAGGTAGGCCACCGGAATAGACATCAGCACGACGCCGCGCCCGATGTCTGCGGCAATCAGGACCGGCCGGCGCCGCACGCGGTCGAGCCACGCTCCAGCCGGCAAGGTGAAGAGGAGGAACGGCAGCATCTCGACCGCGGTCAGCAACGAGACCTGGAAAACGCTGGCGCCGAGCATAGTCAGGGCGATGAACGGCACGGCGATGATCGTGATCTGGCTGCCCAGGACCGAGACGGTAGCGGCCGACCAGATCTTGAGGAAGTCGCGTTGCCGCCAGAGCGTCGGCTTCGAGATGCCTGTCATGCCCGTCCTTTCATCGCGCGGCATCGTATCGGTCGCCGATAAACCGGGCATTAAGCGACCAGTCGCATTGGCGGTGTGCCACGATATGGTCGGCGATACCCGATGGGTAGTGACTTTCGTAGCCGTGCCGGGGTACCGCCTGTGGCCCGGCCGGGCCGGACGATCCCCTCGAAACGACATCCCGGGTGATACGGAGGCAGCGTGGCGAAGCTGGTCGAGTCCGTCCCCAACTTCAGCGAAGGCCGGCGCATCGAGGTCGTGGACAAGCTGGCCGCGGCTGTCGAGAGCGTGCCGGGTGCCTTCCTGCTCGATCGGACCAGCGACGCCAGCCACAACCGGAGCGTCCTGACCCTCGCCGGTGAGCCCGCGCCGATTCTGGAGGCCCTGGAGCGCACGGTCTCGGTTGCCGTCGCCGAGATCGACATGGACCGCCACTCCGGCGAGCACCCGCGGATAGGCGCCGTCGACGTCGTCCCATTCGTGCCCCTGGCCGGCGCGACCATGGTCGACTGTATCGAGCTGGCGCGTGCCTTCGGAGCGCGCGTCGCCGACCGGTTCGCGCTGCCGGTCTATCTGTACGGCGAGGCGGCGAATTCGCCTTCGAGGAGGCGTCTGGCGGACGTCAGGCGCGGCCAGTACGAAGGTCTCAAGACGCAGATCCGAGAACCCGGACGCGAACCGGACTTCGGGCCGGCCGTGCTCCACGCCAGCGCCGGGGCGATGGCCGTCGGCGCAAGGCCGTTCCTCATCGCGTACAACATCAACCTCGAGAGCCGCGACGTCGAGCTCGCCAAACGGATAGCGCGCCGGATCCGCGAGTCAAGCGGGGGCCTGCCGCGCGTCCAGGCGAACGGCTTCTGGATCGAGGAGCTCGACCGGGCGCAGGTGTCGATGAACCTGCTCGACTACCGGACGACGCCGATCTGGCTCGTGTGGGAAGCCGTCCGATCCAATGCGGCCGAGGAGGGGGTCCACCTGGCCGAGTCAGAGCTGATCGGTCTGGCCCCGCTTGGGTCGCTTCTCGATGTTGCCGACCACGCGGGCATCTCCAAGCGACTGCCGCAGACCGAGCGGCTGGCCGGTGCGGCGGCCTTCCTCAAGCTGCGCGATTTCTCGCCGCTCCAGGCTCTCGAGCTGCGGCTCGAGGCCGCGCGTGGAGCATGACCCGGTGAGCGAGACAGCCGGGTCGGCCCGAGGCCTTCTCGTCGAAGGTGCAGCGTCGATCGCTACCCTCGCCGGCGGGTTGCGATGCGGCGCGGCCCAGGGCGACACGGCCGAGCTCGGCGGAGGTCCCCTGGCTGTTGCCTCGTGGGACGGCCGCATCCTCGCCGCCGGGCCGGCGGAGGAGGTCCACCGCCAGATCGCGGCCGCCGGCCATTCGATCGAATCGTTCGATCGCGTGGATGCGGCCGGTGGTCTCGTCACACCGGGGCTCATCGATGCCCACACCCACCTCGTCTTTGCCGGGACGCGCGAGGCGGAGTGGCGGATGCGGTCGGCCGGGGCGGGCTACCTGGAGATTCTGCAAGCCGGTGGCGGGATCCTGTCCACGGTGGCAGCGACCCGCGCCGCCTCCGACGACGAGCTGCTG
>JBIOII010000085.1:0-9288 GCA_044449785.1 Candidatus Limnocylindrales bacterium | reverse complement strand
TGGTGTTCTTCGACCTCAAGGTCATGGACCCGTTGGCGCATCGGCGGTGGACCGGCCAGGACAACGCGCCGATCCTCCGGAACCTCGCGCTGCTGGCCGATCTTCGGCGACCGTTCGTCGCCCGCGTCCCGCTCGTGCCCGGGGTCACCGACACGAACGAGAACCTCACGGCAATCGCCGCGGCCGTGGCATCTCAGCCAACGCTGGTGCGGGTCGAGCTCCTGCCGTACAACCGCGCCGCGGGCGGGAAGTACGCCGCCTGCGGGAGGACGTTCCTGCCCGGCTTCGACGAGGACAGGCAGCTGAACGTCGAGGTGCGCCCATTCCGGAACGCGGGCATCGAGGTGCGCGTCTCGTGAACGAGAGGCTTGAGGACCTGCGGGCCCGCACCCGCGACGGCCACTTCCGCCGGTATCGCCAGGCGCACGGGCCCGATCTCGTGGCTGAATGTGACCGCGAGCGCCTCTCGTGGCCGAGGCGGATGGCCCGCCTGACTCGCCGGCTGTGTGAGGCCGAGCAGGTCGTCATCGAACCCGACGAGCTGATCGTCTTCACGCGAACCGTGGCGACGGTCCCGGCGGTCTACTCGGCCGAGGCCGAGGCCGCGCTCACGGTGGGGCGGACGCTCCACGAAGGCGGCCTGATCAACAACGTGTGCGCCGACTGGGAGACGGCGCTCGGGCAGGGGCTGCTCGGCCGGCGTCGCGTGGCATGCGAGACCCGCGCCCGCATGGCGTTAGGCGGCAACGCGGAGGCGATCGAGTTCCTCGATGCAGCGACCGAGACCATCGACGCCGTTCTCGCGCTCGCCGGACGCTACGCGACCGAGGCGCGTCGGCTCGGCAAGGTCGACGTCGCGAGCATGCTCGAGCACGTCCCCGCGAAACCCCCGCGCACCTTCCACGAGGCTTTGCAGGCGCTCCGACTGCTCCACGCGGTCGCCTGGCTCTCCGGGCACCACCATGTCGGGCTTGGCCGCCTGGACCAGTACCTGTGGCCCTACCTGGCCTCCGATCTCGACGCGCGGAGGCTCGACGTTGCGACAGCCGAGGAGCTGCTGGCCGAGTTCTTCATCGCGCTCAATCGCGACTCCGATCTCTACCCCGGCATTCAGCAGGGCGACAATGGCCAGACGATCACGCTCGGGGGGCTGACGCGCGACGGGAGTTCTGCCGTGAACCCCCTCACGTGGATGGCGCTCCGGGTCACGCGCGACGTTGGGCTCATCGACCCGAAGATCAACCTGCGGATCACGGCCGAGACCGAGCTCGCGCTTCTCGAGCTCGCCACCGACCTGACCCGCAAGGGCCTCGGCTTCCCGCAGTACGCCAACGACGACGTCGTGGTCCCCGCCCTGGCGGCGCACGGCTATGCGCTCGAAGACGCGCGCGACTACACGGTGGCCGCCTGTTGGGAGTTCATCATCCCCGGCCGCGGCATGGACGTACCCAATATCGGCGCCGTCTCCTTCCCGGCGGCGGCTGACGCGGCGATCCGGGAAGGGCTCGCCGACGGGGCGTCATTCGACGCCATCCTGGCTCGAACGGACGCCGAGGTCCGGCGGCAGGTCCATGAACGCGCCATCCCATACGACCGGTTGCTGTGGGCACCGGCACCCTACTACTCCGTCCTCATGACGGGGGCCCTCGAGGCCGGCGTCGATCACGGCCAGGGCGCCCGGTACCGAAACCTCGGGATCCACGGTGCCGCTGCGGCCAGTGCCGCGGACGCCCTCGCGGCGGTTCGTCGACATGTCTTCGAGCTCGGCGACGTCCACCCGGCCGAGCTGCTGGCTGCGCTCGACGCGGACTTCGTCGGCCACGAGGGCCTTCGTCGGCGTCTCGCTGATGAGAGCCCCCGCGTCGGCCTGAACGAGGCCGCTGTCGACGACCTCGTCCGCTTGCTCTACGACCGGCTGGCCGACGCCTGCGAGGCCGAGGAACCTCAATCCGGCGCGATCGTGCGCCCGGGAACCGGGTCCGCGATGTACTACCTCTGGCTCGCCCGGGGACGGGACGGCGTGCCGCTCGCCGAACCCGTCGTTGGCGCGACGGCCGACGGGCGACGGCGGGGCGACCCGTTCGGCGCCAATCTCGCCCCAACGCCCGGGACCCGCCTTCGCGGGCCGATCAGCGTCCTCCAGTCCTACGCCACGATCGACTACCGTCGCGTCTGCAACGGTGGACCGATCACGCTCGAGCTCTCGGACTCGGTCTTCCGCGACGGCGAGTCGATCCGCAAGGTCGCCCTGCTCGTGCGTGCGTTCGCTCGCCTCGGCTGTCAGCAGCTGCAGCTCAACGCGCTCAACGGCGAACGCCTCCGGGACGCGAAGGTCCATCCAGAGAACCACCGCGACCTGATCGTTCGGGTCTGGGGATGGAGCGGCTACTTCTGCGAGCTTGCGCCCGAGTACCAGGATCACGTGATCGCCCGCCACCTGTACGCCGCTGTCTAGCCACCTAGCGGTCCGAGAGATCGGGCGGCGCCCAGGATCGAGGCAGGGCCCGCCGGAGCCTGCCTGCGAGAGCTCCCGCCGGAGACGTCGGCCGACTCGCGTCAGCCGTCGAGCGCGCCGGCTCCGGAGACCGCGTCGACCGCGAAGACGCGGGGAGTCAGGCCCGTCCGAGCCGGGTATCGCTCCAGCACGGCCGCCCGGAGCGTCTCGACGGCGTCACGCTCAACGAGGTTGATGGTGCAGCCGCCGAAGCCCGCCCCAGTCATGCGGGCCGCGGCAACGCCGCGAACCGAACTCGCGATCTCGACCAGCGCATCGAGCTCCGCGGAGCTGACCTCGTAGTCGTCCCGGAGCGAGGCATGGCTGGCAGCAAAGAGCACTCCCACCGCGGCGAGGTCCCCAGAATCCAGGGCTGCGAGCGTTGCCCCCACACGGACGTTCTCGGTCAGCACGTGGCGGCAGCGCCGAAACGTCGAGTCGTCGACCAGCGCAGCGATCCGGGACAGCATCGCCGGCGTCACGTCGCGCAATGAACCGATCGTCGGGTCGTCCCGGGCGAGCGCTGCGACCGCCGCGTCGCACTGCGCCCGGCGAGCGTTGTACTGGCTCGCGGAGAGGCTCCGGGGCGACCCGGAGTGGAGCGCAACCAGGGTATGGGTCGCCAATGGCAGGGCAACCTCGCGGTGTTCCAGCGAGCGGCAGTCGAGCAGGATGGCCGCGCCGTCGGCGCCACAGGCGCTGGCGAACTGGTCCATCAGGCCGCAGTTGACCCCGACGTGGACGTTCTCGGCGCGCTGGCATATCTGCGCCAGCTGAAGCGCAGTGATGCCGCCACCGGGCAGATCGGCTAGCGCCCATGCGGCCGCCAGCTCCAAAGCCGCCGACGACGATAGGCCAGACCCCGTCGGCAGCGAGCTGACGATCACGCCGCGCAGGCCGTGCATCTGGATCCCGGCCTCGCCGAGCGCCCAGGCGGTTCCGGCGGCATAGTCGATCCAGGCGTCCCGCCGCGGCCCGATCGCGTCGAGGTCGAAGCCGGACCGATTTCCCGTGGCGCCGTTCACCAGCTCTACTCGGCGATCGTCCGTCGGGACGAACGCGATCCGGATCTCGAGGTCGATCGCCGCCGGGAGGACGAAGCCGAGGTTGTAGTCGGTGTGCTCCCCGATGAGGTTGACCCGACCGGGCGCCCGGACGAACCGAATCCTGCCGGGGTGGTCGACCGCGCGCTGCTCCACCGCAAGCAGGCGCGCCCGGAGCGCGTCGATTCCCAGCGCCGCATCTAGGGCGGCGGCCCGATCGATGGTCAAGGGACCGCGGTCACCACGAAGCCGGGGTGCTCCTCGCGCGGCTCGACGGGGACAGCCCGGAGCTGCTCGGCGCTCGCCTCGGGCAGCGTGTCATTGATGAAGAGAAGCGTCGCCGACTCGACGGACGCTCGGATCTTGGTCAGCCGAGCCGAACGGTGCGGCGGGAGGAACTCGACCGAGAGGTGCCAGTCCTCCACGCCGGTGGGCCCCTCGTGGACGATCATCATGTACGGCAGCTCAAACCCGAAGAGACCGTTGTAGCGTTCCACGACGGCGTGGAGGGCGCGGGCGAGCGATCGCGCCTCGCTCGGCGCCAGGTCGGCGAGGCGGCGCGCCCCGTGGCGGACGGCCCGGATGTGCACTTCGTACGGCCAGCGGGCGGCGAACGGGACACCCACCGCCCAGTGCGGGTCGGCGTGGATGGTCCGGTCCGAGGCGCTCTGCTCGGCGACGACTCGACAGCTCAGGCAGCCACCGGTCCGCGCTCGTCCGTCCGCGAGCGCGACGACCCGCCTCTCGATCTGCGGGGGCAGGTGGCCGAACGCGTAGATCTGGCCGTGGGGATGGGAGAGCGTCGCTCCGACCTCGTTGCCACGATTCTCGAACGGCATCACAGCGGCGAACCGGCCGTCCCTCCATAGCTCGCCGGTCCGGTCCGTCCAGACCGCGACGACCCGGGCCGTTTCCTCCGCGGTCAGCGTCGCGAAGTTGCCCTCGTGGCGCTCCGTGAACATGACCACCTCGCATGCGCCCAGCGACGCGCCGTAGCGCGGCTCCGCCGGATCCGGCACCGGCGGTGGCTGGGGCACGAAGGACGGGAACCGGTTGTCGAAGACGGCGGCCTCGTAGCTGAAGGCGAGCTCCGGGCCGCCCGGGCAGAGCGGGCACCCGAAGCGCTCCGCCGGGCTCCCGGGGATGGCACGGGAACCGCCCGGGACAGAGCGGTGCGGCCGGACGTTGCGGGCCGGGCTTACCGCGATCCACGACGCGCTCAGCTCATCGCGGCGCATGTGGAGGCCGCTCGGGTCCATCGCCGGGTGATCTGCCGATGGACCGCCCCGGACATCCCCGTAGACGTGGATCCGTCGGCCGTCCGGCAGCTCGAACGTCGTGCGCAGCAAGGGGATGAGATGGGGCACGGGCACCTCTGTCATGGCTCTCGACGATCTACGAGAGTGTCTGCGATTGCACGGTGTCGATCATGACGAGCATGTTCGCCAGTGGCACGTCGCCCTCGACGTCGTGGGAGGCCGCGAAGATGTAGCCACCCTCGGAACCCAGCTCCAGCAGGTGCCGAACCTCCGCTCTGACCTGCTCGGGCGTGCCGAAGGGCAGCGTCCTCTGGGTGGACAGGCCGCCGTGGAAGCAGAGCCTCCCACGATACGAAGGCAGGAGGCGGTCGACGTCCATCACCTCGGGCTGGAACGGGTTGTAGCAGTTCACGCCCGCATCGATCAGGTCGTCGAACAGCTCATCCACGTCGCCATCGGAGTGGATCATGACGTACTTGCCGGCTTGTCGGACGGTGCCGTACATGCGCCGGAGATGGGGAAGGATCCGCTCGCGCCAGAGGGGCCGTCCCATCTGCAGGCCACGCTGCTGTCCCCAGTCGTCTCCAAAGTACACCGCATCGATGTCGTACCGAAGGGCTTCCTTGACCTGGGCGATGTTGTAGTCGGCAATTGCCTCGAACAACTCCTGGACGAACCCCGGATTGTCGTAGAAATCCATCATGAGGTTCTCCATGCCGCGCAGGGTCCAGCCCCGCTCATACAGGGAGAAGCCAATCTGGAAGACGCGAAAGCGATCCGGGAACCGGGCGATCCTGGCAGGGATATCGGCAAAGAAGCGCGAGTCGAGAGGATTCGGGAGCGCATACCCAGCCAAGGTCGCGTCTGGAAGAACGTGTCCCTCGACGATGCCGATGTCCTTGTCGATGCTGCGGTTCCACACGACGCCGAAGGCGTCCCGCACTCGGTCGTCCCCGAGGTCGTCGAAGAACCCGATGTCGCTGCCCAATCTGACGAAGTGGTTCTGGACCCGGTCCTCGAGGGCGTCCGCTCCATAGTGGAGCTGCAGCGTCTCCGCAGCTTCCTTCGTGAACCCGATGGACCATGGCACATATGGCGGGCGTCTGCCGCCGAGGACTGCCTTGACAACGTCGCGCTTCTGCATGCTCGGGGCCTTCTCGCGCTCCGGCGATCCCGCTGGGGGCACCCTCAATGATGACGTCGAACCCATCTCGGCGATCGGCCATCACGCCGGGCGTGGCGAGTCTGATGAGGGGCATGGAGACCCCCGGGGGTTCGCTCACCCTTGCCTGGCAGCTGCCTGCGGAATGGGGTCGCTGTACGCCGGGCGATTGGTGCGGCGCAGGTCAGGTTGCCAGACGCAGGAGGTCTTCGACCACGATCGAACCGTAGCTACGGCCATCGCCAAGGTCTTCGCTGAGGACAAACCTGCACCCAGACGCCTCGGGGGCCCGGAGGATCAGGGCGTCCCATATCGAGGCCTGCCATTCTCGACTGTCGGCGATCGCTGACGCGACGAGCGACGTGTCGATCGACACGACGGGCAGGGCCAGGAACTGAGCTCTGCTCCGGTCTCGTGTCGGCCGGACTCTGAGTCTGCTCGCCCGGAAGAGAGAAGCCGAGGCGCGCTTGAGGGCGGTCGAGGTCGTCCTCGGCGACGGCGTCCCACGCGAGTCCGTCCCCGGCAAGCCAGCGCGCAGTGAAGCGACGTGCTAACGACCGTGGGGAGCATCGAGGCCGTACAGTAGGTCGGTTCGTGCGAGAGTTGAGCAGCTAACACTCGGGGGAGTAGCTCAGCGGTTAGAGCAGGCGTCTTATACACTGCGAGAGCGGGCCCGCGAGCGTGGGATGCGCTCAACACTCCCGCTGTCGGCCCCCGGACGGCGAGATGGGCCACAGGATAGGCCACAGACAGTTAGTGCGTGCGCGCACCTATTTCGTGTGTGCCGCCCTTGCGCCGCGGGCGATCTGGGCGCAGGTTTGACCCATGGACAATGCCCTGCGCGTCTGCCCCCGCCTCGTTGGGGCTAACCTGGGCGCCCTCGCCGGGCTCCTGGTTTCCGTCTCGGGATTCTTGGTCTTTTCCTCGTCCGGGGTGGCGACGGGTTTCGTCATCATCGGATTCCTGATGGCGATTGTTGCCCTGTTCGCGGGGTTCGCCATTACCCCAGTCGCCCTGCTCGGGCGCTGGAGGATGCTCGGCTCCGGTGTCCTGATCGCCGTCATCGCAATCCTGGGAACCGTGGTGATCCTGGTTGCCCTGACGCTCCTCATGCAGCCCGATGATCTGAGCACTCTCCCCGGCGAGGTCGCCGAGTGGTTCGTCGGCGTCGGCGTGATGGTCGGGGTCGCGTGGGTCATTCTCCTGCGCGCAGTCCGGGCCGGGAGTCGCTTGCGGGCCGCGTTTGCACTGGCGACCGCCCTAGGCCTCGTCTGGGTCGCTGCGCTGATCGAGTCGCGCCTGTGGTGGGCGTAGCGTCAACAACATGTGTTGGGATGTGCGCGTTTCACACACATCGCAACACAAACTGAAACCGGGCAGAACGAAGCCCCGGGAGGAGCGAGGTTCCAAACTCAACTCAACCGGGGCCTGTCGAGGGGACTGTAATCAAGTCCCGGCGCTTGTCAAGGATTGGCATAACCGCTGGCCTTGCGCATCCGCCTTGCGCATTGACCTTGCGCGCAAGGCGGCCAAGCTTGCCAAGAGCGCCGACCGGACGACAGTCAAAGAATGGAATCCGATGCTCCCGACGAGATCCTTGGCTGGCTCGCGTCCCAAGTCGCCCTGGCGGTCCGGCGACTGCGCGGAGAGCCCCGGAGCGACTGGGACAGCTTCCTCGCTCACGGCCGGGACGGGCATCCCTGCTGGCACTTCGGCCCTGACGGTCGGCTCCTATCGAGATTCAGCGGGCCCGCTGAACATGAGGCCGATGCTCAGGGATCAGTGAACATAGGTCCCGAGCCGACACATGTCGGGTCGGCGTCTGACGCATCCCGCGAGCTCCTGGCCTACCTGGTCGCCAACCACGGGCGACGTTCGGTGTCGCTGCTCGCTCGGGAGTGGGGAACGCGATCGGGCCACAGCCAACGCCTGGCAGATCAGCTCCTGAGAGAGCTCGAGAGGGCTGGGGATCTCGAGCGGACGCGGCGGGGATCGGCGACGACCTGGCGGATCAGACGGGATAGCGTCTAAGGGCTTCTAACCGGTTCTAAGATCCAGCGCTTAGAACCGGATGTCGCAAATAGACCCCCTGGAAGTGTCGCAAACTGACCCCGCCGTGCAGTCTCTGGAACGAAGTGGTCATTTCTGGCCCATATCGTTCCACAGACTGCCCTGCTATCTCTCCGCCATCGCGTCGTAAGAGCGCAGCTTCTCGGCGAGGCGGCCCTGAGCGACATGCAGGTAAACCGAGGTCGTGGCGATGTTGGCGTGTCCGAGGATCGTCTGGACCTCGGCGAGCGTATAGCCGGCGTCCAGAAGCCCTGTGGCGGCCGTATGGCGAAAAACATGGGGGTTGGTCGCCCGCTCGACCCCAGCCTCTCTTCCGAGGCGCGCGCACAGCTCCCGCAGGTAGGCCGTCGAGATCGCGCTCCCGGCGAGCTTGGCTCCAGTCTCGGCCGCCGGATCCCGCCACGTCGTCGACCGCACCTGGCAGAACACCCATGGGCTCTTCGGCGCGATGCGGGCCCGCTCGGCCAACCACGCTTCGAGCTGCAGCCGGAGCGCGTCTGGGATCGGGATGTAGCGGTCTCCGCCCTTGCCGTCGATGATCCGCAGGCGATCGCGCTTGCGGGACAGGTCGGCCATTTTGAGGCTGACGATCTCCCCGACCCGGAGACCGATCGTCGCCATCACAAGCAGGATCGTCCGGTTACGAAGCCCGGTCGGAACACGGGGGTTGGTCCGATTGATAACAGCCCGTAACTCTTCGGGCTCGAGTGGCTGGGGAAGTGTCCTTTTAGGCATCTTTGTCAGCTTTCAGGGGGTTCAGAACGACCGTAACTAAATCTGGACGACAGTCAAAGTAGAGGGCTCGAAGGCTTGCTAAAAGGTGTCTTATCGCAAGCCAATAGTAGGTTTTGAGCGTACATCTACTCGAGTATGAGCGTGTCAAGACAAAACGCAAGTCTTTGGCGAATCAACGCCTGGCCCGCAGGCGCTCCGCCAGCCGCAGAAAACACTCTGCCTCGTCTCCGTTGAGCTCCCAGGCGATCACGACATCGGGACCGAATCGCCGCCAGTCCACGCCGACCCGATGGGCCACGGCGACAACCTCATCAGAGCTGATGATGGGCAAACCAAGCTCTCGCGGTGTGAAGACAGAATCCAAAACCGCCCACCCTTTCAGGCAGGCGGCTTCGGCGGAAGCGATGGCGGTTTCCAGGCTCACTTGACCATCTTGCGCCCCGGATGCGTGATTGCGCGAACAACCAATCGAGCTACCTGATGGTCCGCCAGAGTGTAGTTACCCTCACGGTTTCCGACGACGTT
>JBIOII010000084.1:0-9338 GCA_044449785.1 Candidatus Limnocylindrales bacterium | reverse complement strand
GGGTGGGCACTGGGTGGGCGTCAATTGCTCGGCAAGGCCGCCGGATTCACGCACTATTCCGGCCTCAGCTGGCGCGGAAGATGAAGCGACCGGCGGCCACGACCTCAGGCGGCTGAGCCGCTCGGGAAAGTGATGGCACGCCCGACAGGTGTTGGACGCGTTGGTGCGATCGAAGATCCCCCCGAAGAGCGCTCGCGTGCTGCGGCGCCGAGCGTCCGCCGTCGGTCGCCCTACGAAACGCTCTCGACCTCCACGCCGAGTCCTTCATAGACCGGCCGCGCGCGGGCATCGCCGGTCACAAGCGGGCGACCGTGCTGGCGAGCCGCGGCGCCGACAAGCGCATCGTAGACGCTGCCCCCCGACACGCTGAGCCGGGCGAGCTCGACGCCGAGCGCCGCTGACTCCGGCTCGCCGAGGAACCCGGTCGCGGGGAAGTTGTGGGCCAGGAGTCGGCCGGCATCCGCCGGCGAGCGGCGCAGCGGGGCCGGCAGCCGCGTCAGGACTGAGTAGGTCTCGAACCAGGCATGGCCGGCCAGGCCCAGGCGGCGGCCGCGGACAGCATCGAGCGTCGCCCCGTGCGCCTCGTGATCCTCGACCAGGAGCGCGATCGCCGCGCTCGTGTCGAGCAGTGCGACGCCGGGATCCTCAGCCACGGTGTCGGTCGGCATCGATCAACTCGCGCACCGCAGCGCGCGTAACGACCGTCCCGGTTGCCGGGATGACCAGCAGCCCGTCGTCCTCTCTCAGGTCGCGCCCCGTGACCGGCTCGATACGGACGGAAGCGCCATCGAGCTCGAGCTCCACCTCGCCGCCGTGGGATAGCCCGATCCGGTCCCGCAACGCACGAGGGATCACCAGACGTCCGGCTCTGTCGATGGTAGCCTTCATGGCATGCATTCTACCATGGCGGTGGAAGCCAGTAGCGCATTGCGACCGCGGGATCCAGAACGTGACGCCCTCCGAAGGCATCACCATCTTCGCGCAGCCAGCGGATCCTGCGGCTACCGGCAGGCGGTGCCTGAAGCGAGGTAGACCTGTTCGATCGTGACCGGCCGGCCCCATGCCTCCGAGTCGACCGCCGCCGTTGCCCGGCTCCGCGAGGCGGGGAACGCGGCGCCCGAGTCCACGGCCGTCACGCCCGCGCGCGCCGTGGCACGCCTCCGCGACATGGCGGGCATGTCGGCGAAGGCGACCGAGGAGGAGTGGGCGGAGCTGATCGCCGCAACCTACGCCGAGATCACGGTCAGGGGCCCCGCCATCGAGGCGATCCGCCTGACGCCCGACGCTTATGCGCACGGCTTCGCTCTCGCGTTACCGTTCGGGGTTGCACTGGCGCGCCCGACAGGATTCGATGTCCCGGACGCCATAGCGGTCGCGAAGCGTATTCCTGTTACGGGTGCGGACGCTCGGCGAGCCGTCGTGGACGCGAGAACGGCGTAGCTTGCCGGCGAGGGTAGTTGAGCCGAGCGCCGTAACCTGAATGTCCTCTCTCGCCCTGCGATCGGCTCGAGGACACCCGGCTCCTGTGGTCGCCGGGAACATCTCTGAGAGGTCTTCGGTCGAAGCGGCGAAGTCAGGCGCAGCCTTGGCCGGCGTTGCCTACGACGTGTCGGCGACCAGGTGCAGCGACGCCAGGCCGCGAACGTCGCCGCGCGGCTTCCACCTTGGCGGACGCTCAGGATCAACCCTGAACCTGGGGAAGAGGACGGCGAAGCGCTCGAGCATGATCGTGAGCTCAAGCCGGGCGAGATTGGAGCCCAGGCAGAGATGGCGGCCGTGGCCGAACGCGACGTGGCGGTTCGGTTGGCGGTCGAGGATGCAGCGCTCGGGATGCTCGAAGGCGCTCGGGTCGTGGTTCGCCGCGCCGTAGGCGAGCAGGACGACATCGCCGGAAGGGATCGTCTGGCCGTACATCCCGACGTCATGCGCGGTGTTGCGGCAGAAGACCTGCACCGGCGACACGACGCGCAGGAGCTCGTTGACTGCCGTGTGCTTGAGCCCGTCAACATCGCGGAACAGCTGCGCGCGCTGCTCCGGGTGCTGGGCGAGGTGCAGCAGGCTCAGACCCATCGCGCCCGAGGTCGTCTCGTAGCCGGCGAGCAGCATCAGAATTCCGAATTGGCGCAACTCGAGGTCGGACAGGCGGTGGCCCTCAACCTCTGCCTGGAGCAGCGTCCCGAGAAAGTCGTCGCGAGGCTCCTTCTTGCGCTCCGCGATGAGGGCATCGATGTAGGCCTCCGCGTCGCGCACCGCCTTTGCCTGGTCGGCCTTGTCGAGCAGGGCGCTCGAGAACATCCGCTCGACCCAATCGAACCAGCGCTCCTCGTCCTCCTCGGGGAGGTTCATGAGCCGGGCGAGCGAGCCGAGCGACATGGGATGGGCAAACCCGGCCATGATGTCGCCGCCGCCGTTACGCGCGATCGGCTCGAGCAGCCTCGTCGCAAGCGCTTCGAGGTCGGGGCGCATGGCGTCGATGCGTGGCTTGCCGAAGAGCGGGTTGACGAGCGCGCGATACCGAGTGTGCTCCGGTGGATCGAGCTCGATCGGCAGCAGCGGGTCCTCCCTTGGCTGCGAGGGTGGGATCAGGGTCGTGCCGACGACAGCCGAGGTGAACGACTCGTAGTCGAGCGCCGCGGCCGTCACGTCGTCATAGCGCGTCAGCACCCAGAAGCCGCCGTACAGGTTCGAGTGCACGAGCGGATGCTCCTCCCGCATCGGGCCGAAGACGCTCTCGGGATCCTTGACGAATTGCGGGTCGTGGTGGTCGAAGCTCATGCCGCGGCCCGCCGGATCGTGAGGTTGTCCGCGCCCGCCGCGCGGGCGATGGCCTCGACGTTCATCGCACGCACCTCTTCTGAGTCTGGGCAATCGTACTGCGGCCGGGCGAGAGGAGCCCCGCGGCGAAGATAGAGACGGGCAATGATCCACGTGGCGGAAGTTGTGCGTGGAAGGGATGCTCCGGTCTGCGGCCTCCATGGGCTCGCTGAGCACAGGCGCCGGTCCTTACCCCGCCCTGTCCCGCTGACCTGCGGCGTGGGTTCTGAGTCAGCCCGGCGCGCCGACCCGTGCAACCTCTCCTTACGCCTTCGACCTCGGTCCGTCTCGCCGACGGCTATGCGAAGGTGGCAGCCGAGGTCGCCGCTTACGATCCAGAGACCTCGGGCAGAGCGGCGCCTGGCGTTTGACTTGGGGGGCCGGGACGGTACGACGCTTCGACGACGTGTCGCGCCGCCGCTCGGCGCATCCCGGCAGTCGCTCCGAGGTAGAGAGAACTGGAACACATGTTCTGGCGCGCCCGACAGGAGTCGGACACGCGTTAACAACCTACCGAATTCCCATCGATGGCCGCGATGAGTGGCTGGCCGCCGCGAGGGTCAAGTCGGCATGACCGCCCCGACGCTCCTCACCCTCGAGCAGGTCCCAATTGACCAACTCCGCCCTGATCCGGCTAACCCGCGGTGGATCAGCGAGGAGGAGCTCGACTCCCTGGAGCGTTCCATCCGCCAGTTCGGCTTCGTCCAGCCCGTCCTCGCTCGGAAGGAAGACCACGTTGTCATCGGCGGCCACCAGCGCCTGGTCGCGGCAAGACGCCTGGGCCTCACGACGGTCCCAGTCACCTTCCTCGACATCTCGGTCGAACAGGCTCACCTCCTGAATCTCGCCCTGAACAAGATCTCTGGCTCCTGGGACGACGCGCTCCTCGCTCGCCTGCTGGCCGATCTCCAGGCGACGCCAGACATCGACCTCAGCCTCTCGGGGTTCGGCGAGGACGAGATCGCCGATCTGCTGCGCTCGCTTGAAGTCCGAGAGAAGCGCGAGCGCGTCGAGAGCTTCGATCTCGATGAGGCGCTCGAAGAAGCTCGACGGTCACTGCGCGCCAAGCTCGGCGATCTGTGGGTCCTCGGAGACCATCGGATGCTCTGTGGCGACGCCACCGATGCTGCGACGGTAGACCGACTGCTCGATGGCGCGGAACCTCGACTCCTGGCAACGGACCCGCCTTATGGCGTCTCCCTCGATGGCTCCTGGCGCGACGGCGTGTACAACGCCCTCGGACCGGCCGAGAAGACATACATGCGGATCGATGGGCACCCCGACGTAGATCACGCCACAGCGGCGCCGGGTGGCGCCCACCCGCGAAGGAAGGGCGGTCGCAACACCACGATCTCAGGGGACACCCGCGTGGACTGGTCCGAGGCGTTCGCTCTGGTTCCCTCGCTCGCCGTCGGCTACGTCTGGCACGCCGGCGTTCATGCAGCCGAAGTCGCACAGGGGCTGGAGCGGATCGGTTTTGAGATCGTGGCCCAGGTGATCTGGGACAAGGGCCTCTTCGCCATGGGCCGGTCCTGGTATCACTGGAGCCATGAGCCCTGCTGGGTGGTGAGAAAGAAGGGCTCCAAGGTCCGCTTCTACGGCTCACGCGACCAGGCGACGATCTGGCGCGCACCGTCACCCAAGATGATCATGGGTGGCTCGGCCGAGCCACGGCTCGACCACCCCACGCAGAAGCCGCTGGTCCTGTTCGAGACCCCGATCCGCAACCACCTGCGATCCGGTGAGGCCCTCTACGAGCCCTTTTGCGGCTCGGGCACCGCCCTCGTTGCGGCCGAGCGTTGCGGCGCCCGCTGCTACGCAATCGAGATCGATCCGATCTACGTCGAGGTGGCACTGGCGCGCTGGGAGCGGTTCAGCGGCGAGACGGCGGAGCGGATCGATGGCTAGGACGACCGGGCTTACCGAGGCTGGTGGCGCGGTACCGCTCCAGCTCCTCGTCGGTGACCACGTACGTCTTGCCGAAGAGCCGGGCCTTCATCCTCCCGCCCTGCACCTGGTGGCGCAGGGTAGCCGCGCTGATGCCGAGTTCGGCGGCAGCCTCGGCGAGGGTGAGCATCTATTCGGCCTCGAGCTCCTCGATCTCGGCGAGTTCGTCGAGGGCGGGCCTGCAGGCGGCGGGAGGCGGCGACCTTGTAGCGCAGCGGAGCGTCCGCCACCAGGGCGTTGAGGCCGATCTCGGCAAGCCGGACCTTGGTCTTGGCCCCCTCGCGCAGGGCGTCGAGGGTGTCCTGGTCGGTGCCGCTGGTCTGGGTCGTCATCTTGGTCTCCTTGGTTCTGCTAGGTCACATACAGGCTCGGTACCGGCCAGATTGCAAGTCGAAAGATCGGGTCGGCCGACGGCGGGACGCGAAGCCGCCAACCGACGTGGGCGAGCAGGGATCGCTCGGTTGGGTAAGCGGGCAGGCCGGCGGTTAGCAGCGCACGTGGGGCCTGTGTGGCCCTCAGGCGGGGCCAGAAGCGTGGGCCCGAAGGATCGACACCATGGCGAGATGTTGACGAACCCGCGGGGGCTAGCAGGGCTACCAATGGGCGTTGAGCTAGCAAAGGTAGCCCGATGGTAGCCCGGCGGACCTGCATATTCGTGATGCCCGATGGTCGCGGGTGTCGGGCCGGACCGCAGTTCGACCGGCTCTACTGCTTCGCCCATGACCCCGAGCGGGCAGCAGAAGCCACCGAGGCCCGCAAGCTCGGTGGACTGCGCCGACGCAAGGAGGGCACGATCGCGGTCGCCTACGACCTGCCCGGGCTCGACACCGTGGCCGGCATCCGCCGCTTGCTCGACATCGTGGTCACCGACGGCGTGGGAATGGACAACGGCATCCCGAGACTCCGGGCGCTGATCTCGACCGCCGTGGCGGCCACCAACCTGCTCAAGGTCGGCGAGTTCGAAGACCGCCTAGTCGCTCTCGAGGCCGCCGTCGGCTCCAAGGAGCGCTCCACCGATGACGCCGCCTTCCCCGCGGAGAACCCCGATGACCCAGAAGCGACGCATCGACGCCGTTGAAACCCTGCTCAGCCCGACGCAGCTCGTCCTGCGCTGGCTGGCCGAGGCTCACGCCTACCGCGATCTCGTGCCCTACGTGAACTCGCTCCTGGCCGTGGACCCGCCGGTGGCGCCGCTCGATCGTCTGGCTCGGGAGGCCGTCCACGGCGCTCGGACCTCCATGCGCGGCAAGCGTCCCGAGCAGGTCGATGCCGCGGTGAGGAACGCCCTGCGCGAGACCGTCTTCCGATACGAACTCGTGCTGCGCATCAACGTCACGGCGCACGAGTTTCTCGATCGAGAGGAGCTCATCTCGGCGCTCTTCGCCTCGCAGCTCGCCATGCTTCTTGGCGAGGTTCCCGACAGAGAAGTCGCCGGCGACTCCCACCGGAGCCGCCTCGAGCTATGCCGCCGGCTGACTCTCCTGCGCGTTAACGAGCTGCTCGCTTCGTGGGAGGCACGCTCAAGTGTCGAAGCCCGCTACCTCGAGGGACATTCCGCCCTCTTCCCAGACGAGGCGACCCGGTTCGACAAGCAGCTGAGATCGAGCCAGGAGATCGCGGTCTCCGCGGTGCGCTCCGCCGAGCTCGATGGCCTCGAACCCGCGCTGCCCGAAGACCCCGATGCTCTGGCGGTCCGGGCCGCCGAACTGGTCGCCGACCTCGTGGAGCCCGCGAAGTCCGAGGCCCTCGACAAGTGCGGCGAGGGCAGGCAGGCGTTCGACATCGCCGCGGGGTGGGTGCGGGCGAAGCTGGCCTCCACGCCCGTAGTCCTGACCCGGCGGGAGGAGAAGACCGGATCTCACTCCCATCCGGGCTAATCGATGCGCTCGAGGACGATGACGGGAAGTTCCCGCTTCGCCTTTCGTTCGTAGTCGCCGAAGATTGGGACGGCGGCGATGCGCGCGTCGAGCAGGCGGCGGCGCTCGGATCCATCGGTCACCGTGGCGCGGGCCTGGAACGTCTCGGTTCCGACCTCGACGGTGGTGATCGGGTTCTTTCTGAGGTTCGCCAGCCACTCTGGCTGTTCGTCGCGACCGTTGTTGGACCCGACCAATACGTACCTTTCGCCGTCACGGTGATAGCCCAGAGGAACCGTCCGCGGCAGGCCCGTCTTAGCGCCAGTTGAGGTCATGATCAGCATCACCGCCCCGGCCAGACGTCCTTGGGTGATTCGACCGTCATGGGCACGGAAGTCGGCGACCACCGCGTCGTTCCAGGCTGTCTCTTCAGGTGTCTTAGCCATCTCGTTTGCTCCTTGGTTCGATCCGATTGTGTCGCTTTACCATACGGTCGAATCGCCCGGCCGGTGGTTTCGATCCGATTGCATGACCTGAGCCGTGCGTCAGAGCGTCGCTAGCAGTTGTGGTCGCGTACAAACGCTGACCCAATCACGCCGGGAATGGCCGCCACGATGAGGCAATCGTGGTGGCGGCACCTCGCGGCGTGAGCCACCGAAGCCGGGTTCTTCCACAACGAATGAGCACTCGGGTACCCTGTTTCGCTCGGAGGGTTCCGCACGGAAATGGCATCGGACGTGACGAGGGCTCGGCTCGAGCTAACCCGCGAGCAGATCCTCACGTACCGGCGGTCCACTGGTGCTCTCGACGCGCGGCTGCCACCTGGCCCGACCTCTCTCAGGCGCGCCGCCTGGGCGGGGCTGCAGGACAGCATGCCGCGGGCCGCCGTCCTCTCGATCCATGCTCGTGTCCACGGGACCGGACCGGACGCGTGGGAGGACTCGTCGCTCGTGCAGCTGTGGGGACCGCGGTTCAGCGCCTACGTCGTCGCTGCGCCCGACCACGCGGTGTTTTCGCTCGGGCGGCTCCCCGACGCCGTCGAGGGACGACGCAGGGCGGACGATCTGGCCCTCCGGCTCCACGCCTTCCTTGACGGCCGAAAGATGCCCTACAGCGAGGTGGGACGCGGCCTCGGCGTGCACCCGAATTCGCTGCGGTACGCGGCACCGACTGGCACTGTGCTGATCCGGTGGGACGGGGCGCGCCAGGCCACCGTCTGGACCGTGGCGCCGCCTGACGTCAACCCGCGGGACGCGCACCTCGAGCTCGCACGCCGGTACCTACACGTCTTCGGTCCGGCAACGCCCGCGGCATTCGCTCAGTGGGCCGGGATCAGGCCTGCCGATGGTCGCGCCGTGTTCGACGCGCTCGACCGATCACTGACGCGGGTTCGGACGCCCGGCGGCGATGCGTTGATCCTGACAGGCGACGAGCCGACGTTCCGGGCCTCCGGCGGACCGGCAGCGTCCGCGCGTCTTCTCCCGAGCGGCGACGCGTACTTCCTCTTCCGAGGAGCCGATCGGGAGCTCCTGGTCCCCGATTCCGACAACCGTCGCAAGCTCTGGACCCCTCGAGTCTGGCCCGGCGCCGTCCTTGTGGAAGGCGAGATCGTCGGGACGTGGAGACGCGCGCAAACCGACGTCACGGTCGAGTCGTGGCGCCGGCTCTCGCCCGCGGAGCGCGAGGCCGTGGAGGCGGAGGCTGAGTCAATGCCGCTTGCCGGTCCCGGGCATGGCGTCCGGGTCCGCTGGGGCGACTAAGGACGCGGAGCGACCTGTTATGGGGCAAGCCTTTCCTTGACTTAGAACTCGGTGAAGTCCCGCTTGAGCGCCCTTAGCGGGGAGCCGTCCCCGAACTCCTCGTTCTCCTGGTAGGTGGTCAAGCTGACCTGGCGAGGGCCCACGCGCTGCAGGTCGCGGCCGTCACCATGAAACCATCGTGCTGTCAGCCGCCCGAAAGTGCGGCTCGGATGGCCGCGCGCCCTCGCGACACCCAGGACGACACCGTTCCCTCGGCAACTCCGAATATCAGACCGATCTCCCTGTGCGTATAGCCGTCCACCGCGCTCAGCATCAGGGCTGCTCGCGTCCTTCGATCGAGCGTCTTCAGGGCGCTCCAGAGATCTAGGTCGATCGGATCAAGGGAGGCTGTGGATCGATCCCCGTGACGCGCGATGACGGCGAACCAACGCCGTCGTCCACGAACGTGGTTGAGAGCCAATCGGAGGGCGATCGTGTAGATCCATGCGCGAGCATCGGCACCGTCGAAACGATCCCAAGCCTCGAAGGCCCGCAAGTACGTCTCTTGGGCGATGTCCTTTGCATCCTCCAGATCCCGCACCACAAAGACGAGACGCCGTACCACGTCGGCATATAGGGGTCCCGTCGCCGCCTCGAACTCGCGCCGGCGCACAAGATCCGGGGTCATCGCCTCGGACTCGCCACCCAGCGAACCCCTGGATGGATCTGCGATCGCCCCGGCCCGGTTGATGGACTTGGTGTCGCCCGTCATCAGGGCATGGACATTTGTGCGCATTTCCCGGTTCCGGTGGCGCCCACTCGTTCATCGACGATCATATGGAGCTTCCCGTCGTCAAGAACTGCGCCCGGGACGACGTAGCCATGTGCGGGCGGCGCGGTCTGGATTGTGCTCACATCGGTGTTCTGCGAGAGATTCCCCGACTGGACCTCCCAGACCACGGTAGTGAACCCGTGTGCAGCG
>JBIOII010000083.1:0-9433 GCA_044449785.1 Candidatus Limnocylindrales bacterium | reverse complement strand
TCGGGGCCTGACCTGGCATCTGGAGAACCACATTAGGCTCTCCGAGCGGTCAAGGTAGGCCCTCCGAACAGTTTTACGCTCTGATTGAGCGTGAATCGTGGGGCTATAGCTCAGCTGGGAGAGCGCCTGCATGGCATGCAGGAGGTCCAGGGTTCGAATCCCTGTAGCTCCACCAAATCCCCAGTATGCGAACTTCGGATGCCGCACCCGGTAGGTAGGCCGGATATCCAGAGGCGATAACGCGACGCGGAGGAACCCCCGAGTCGGCCGGGTGACAGCGCAACGGCGTCGCGTCCCACCGATCAGCCGGGGCTATAGTGAACCGCGTGCGCTGCCGGCCGGGCGCGGTGTCAGGCGTTAGGTACCGGGACGGCCGGCATCGTCTCAGCCGCGGCGACCAAGCGCTCGGCCACTTCGCGTATCTCAGCCTCTGTCGTTCCGCGCCCGAGGCTGAAACGAAGCGCTCCCATTCCCTCCCCAGGCGGCACTCCCATAGCCTGCAGCACCGGCGAAAGGTCGACCGATCCGGAATGGCAGGCGGAGCCGGTGGAGGCGGCGACCCCTTCGAGCGAGGCCAGGATATCCGCGCCGACCTGGCCCACGACCGACAGGTTGAGAGTGTTCGGGAGACGCTCCTGAGGATGGCCGTTGAGCACGACCCGATCGCCCAGACGCGCCCGGAGCAGTTCCCAGAAGACGTCGCGGAGGCGGCGGGTTTCGGCCATCGGTTCGAGGTCGGCGGCAAGTTCGCAGGCCGCGCCGAGGGCTGCGGCCAGGAGGGCGCTTTCGGTACCGGCACGCCGGCCGCTCTCGTGGCCCGCACCGTGGATGAGCGGTTCGAGGTGCACCCCGCGGCGAATGTAGAGAGCGCCTATGCCCTTGGGGGCGTAGAGCTTGTGGCCGGCAATCGACAGCAGGTCGACCCCGAGATCGTCAACGCGCGTGGGGATCTTGCCGACACTCTGGGCGGCGTCGGTGTGCATGAGGACGCCGCGCTCGCGCGCGATGGCGGCGATCTCCGCGATCGGTTCGATGGTCCCGACCTCGTTGTTGGCGTGCATGACGCTCACGATGATCGTCCGGGACGTGATGGCGCGACGCACGTCGTCGGGATCAACCCGCCCGGTCCGGTCGACCGCGACGAACGTCACGCGGGCGCCGAGACGCTCGAGGAAGCGGGCCGGCTCGACGATCGCCGGGTGCTCGACCGAGGTCGTGACGATGTGGTCGCCGCGATTGCGGAGGGCGAACCAGGCGCCCTTCAGAGCCAGGTTGTTGGCCTCGCTCCCGCCGCTGGTGAAGACGACCTCATCCGGAGCGGCACCCAGGAGCGCAGCCACTTGAGCACGCGCCTCCTCGACTATCGCGCGAGCGGCGCGTCCACCTGCATGGGTCGCTGATGGGTTGGCGTACGGGCCGTCGAGAAGGGGGCGCATGACCGCCGCAACCCGAGGGTCGATAGGCGTGCTGGCGTTGTAGTCGAGGTAGATCTGGTTCATTGGGACGCTCCAGGGAAGATGGCCTCGGGCCCTAGAAGACCAGGGCTCGCTCGCATTCAGTGGTCCAGGTGGCCAGCTCGGCCATCGAGGAACGGTGGACACCGTCGGTCAACTCGGCCTCGACGAAGCCGCGGGCGTCCATGCACGTGCCGCAGGCGCCGATCGGAATCGCCTTCGCGGTAAGACCCTTCAGCATTCGTTCGAGGTTGTAGTAGCCGTCGGGTGTCTTCTGGTCGCGCTTGGCGCAGCCGATCGCGTCCCCCATGAGGAATACCCGGACCTCGTTACCTTCGAGCTTGGCCAGCGCGAGCGCAAGCCGCAGGCCGTTGTAGGAGCGTTCGGTGCCGTAGGGCGGGTCGTTGAGGATCAGCAAGGTTGTCATGGCTCGATTGTCGCACCGCGACGCGGGGTTCGTGGGCGGCTACTCCACGGGCGCGGGAGCCTGGGCTCCCGGCGGGAACACTGTCGTCCGCCATACTTGCGGGGTGGCTCGAGCGGTAGTTGCGGTGATGACCTGATGCCCAATTCACGCGCGTCCGCCGCTGCCCAGCACCGAGGCCGGCTCGCCGCGGTCCTCCTGTTGAGCGTCTCGATCCTCGCGGTCGAGGTCGCAGGCGGCCTGCTCGCCAACAGCCTCGCACTCCTCGCCGACGCGGGGCACATGCTGACCGATGTCGCAGGCATCGGGCTTGCTCTCCTCGCGATCTGGTTCGCCGGTCGCCCACCCACGCGTGATCGCACCTTCGGGTATCTGCGGCTGGAGATCCTGGTAGCGGTCGCCAATGCGGTGCTTCTCTTCGGGGTCGCGGCGTTCGTGCTCTTTGAGGCATGGCAGCGGGTGTCGGAGCCGCCAGAAGTCGCATCGGGGCTCATGCTTTCGGTCGCGATCGTCGGCCTCGTCGCCAATGCCGTCTCTCTCTTCCTCCTGCGCGGCTCGCAGGCCCGGAGCTTGAACATGCGAGGTGCCTACCTCGAAGTCATGGGCGACTTCGCCGGGTCGGCCGCGGTCATCGGGGCGGCGGTCGCGATCGCCCTCACCGGCTGGACGCGGGCAGACGCCGTCGCCTCAGCCTTCATTGGTCTGCTGATCCTGCCCCGGACCTTCGCGCTCCTGCGCGAGGCGACGGACATTCTGCTGGAAACCAGCCCCAAGAACGTCGACATGGATCATGTCCGACAGCACATCCTGGTTTCGCCCGGCGTCGTCGACTGTCACGATCTCCATGCCTGGACAATCACGTCCGGCGTGAACGTGGTCTCCGCGCATGTTGTCCTGGCCGAGGGCGCGGACCCGGCTAAAGCGCTCGACTCGCTGGCGACATGCCTGGCCGACGACTTCGACATCGAGCACTCAACGTTCCAGCTCGAAACCACCGATCGCCGCCGGCTCGAAGAGCGGAGCCACGCGTAGGGGCGGGCAGAGTCACGGGGCACGTCAGCCGGCGACCGTGATCGTGCCAGGCGTACGCGTACGAACCCGCCCGTTGTACCCGCCAGTCCGATCGCGTTGGCGCCACGTCGGAAACCAGGCTCGGCCCGAGATGGCCCCTCGGCTAAACTTGAGCCTCACTCGAGTCCGGTGCCGCGGGAGCATGGCCGCGGCGCAACCCAACCAATGCGAGGTCCACCGTGTCGGCATCAGAGCGAACCCGCATCGATCGCTACGATCCCGCGGCCATCGAGCCGCGCTGGCAGAAGAGGTGGGCGGAGCTCGGTCTATCGGACACGGACCTGAGCGACGACTCGCGGCCCAAGTACTACCTGCTGACGATGTACGACTACCCGTCGGGCAACCTCCACATCGGGCACTGGTACGTCAAGACGCCGACCGACGCCCTCGGGCGCTTCCACCGCATGCGCGGCGAGAACG
Organism: Candidatus Limnocylindrales bacterium; assembly: GCA_044449785.1. Taxonomy (GTDB): domain Bacteria; phylum Chloroflexota; class Limnocylindria; order Limnocylindrales; family CSP1-4; genus Fen-1039. The sequence continues at coordinate 6,064 of JBIOII010000083.1, read as the reverse complement.
TCTTCATGCCGATCGGCTTCGACGCGTTCGGGCTGCCCGCGGAAAACGCCGCGATCAAGAACAATTCCAACCCCCGCGAATGGACCCTCAAGAACATCGACAAGATGCGCCGGCAGCTCCGGTCGATGGGCGCCTTGTTCGACTGGAACGCCGAGGTGGTCACCTGCGAGCCGGAGTATTACCGCTGGAACCAGTGGCTGTTCCTGCGCTTCCTCGAAGCCGGCCTCGCCTACCGCGCCAAGTCCCCCGTGGACTGGTGCCCCAACGACGGAACGCTGGCCCGCGAGCAGGTCGAGGGCACCGATCGCCACTGCTGGCGCTGTGGCGCCCGGGTCGAAAAGCGCCAACTCGACCAGTGGTATCTCCGGATAACCAAGTACGCCGACGAGCTTCTCGATTTCTCGGGCATCGAATGGCCGGAACCGATTCGGCTCATGCAGACGAACTGGATCGGCCGATCCGAAGGCGCCGAGGTCGTGTTCACCACCGCGCCCGACGACTACCAGCCGGGTGGCGACGAGCTGCGCGTCTTCACGACCAGGCCCGACACGCTATACGGCGCCACGTTCATGGTCATGTCGCCCGAACACGCGCTCGTGCCCAAGCTCACCCACCCGAGCCGGAAGGCCGAGGTCGAGGCGTATGTCGCGGCTGCCGGCCGCGAGACCGAGATCGAGCGGATGTCCACCGAGCGCGAGAAGACAGGCGTCTTCACCGGCTCGTACGCGATCAACCCGGTCAACGGCGAGCGCATCCCGATCTGGATCGCCGACTACGTCCTGGCCGGCTACGGCACGGGCGCGATCATGGCCGTCCCGGCCCACGACGAGCGCGACTTCGCCTTCGCCCGCAAGTTCGGCCTCCCAATTCGGCGCGTGGTCGCCGGTCCGGAGGTTTCAGATGCGGACGTGGCGGCGGAGATGGAGGTCGCCTTCGCCTCCCACGGCGAAGGCGAGCGGCTCGTCAACTCCGGTCCGCACAGCGGCAAGCCGGCCCGCCAGGGCTTCGACCACATCGTGGCGATGCTCGCGGCGCAGGGCAAAGGCAAGGCGACGGTCGGCTATCGAATCCGCGACTGGCTGATCAGCCGGCAGCGCTACTGGGGCACGCCGATCCCGGTCGTCTACTGCGACCGCGACGGCATCGTCCCGGTGCCGGACGACCAGCTCCCGGTTCGGCTGCCCGACAAGGTCGACTACGGCGGCCGCGGCGAGAACCCGCTCAAGCACGACACCTCGTTCGTAAACACGACATGTCCCAGGTGCGACGGCCCGGCCCGGCGCGAGACCGACACGCTGGACACCTTCATCGACTCGAGCTGGTACTGGTTCCGGTATCTCTCCCCGGCGGATACGAAGGCACCGGTCGATCGCGCAATCGAAGCCCGCTGGGGCCCCGTCGACCAGTACACCGGCGGCGCGGAGCACGCGGTGATGCACCTGCTCTACTCCCGCTTCTTCACCAAGGCGATGAACGACCTGGGCATGGTCCACGAGCGAGAACCCTTCAAGCGGCTCTTCAACCAGGGCCAGATCCTGGGCGCCGACGGCGAACGGATGAGCAAGTCGCGCGGCAACGTCGAGGATCCCGACGCGCTGGTCCTGCGCTACGGCGCCGACGCGGTCCGGCTCTTCCTGATGTTCATGGGCCCCTGGGACCAGGGCGGGCCCTGGAGCCCGACCGGGATCGGCGGCATCAGCCGCTTCTTGAGCCGGGTGTGGCACGTGGCGCTCGACCCGCATGGCGTAGAGCCGGGCGATTCCGAGTCGGGCGTGCTGCCGGCCGGCCAGGATGCCGCCGCGGCAGGAAAGGTCTTGAGGACGGCCGCCCACAGAACACTCCGGGTCGTGTCCGAGGAATACTCCGAGCTGCGCTTCAACACCATGGTTGCGCACCTGATGGAGCTCTCGAACCTGCTCCAGCGTTACCGCGGCACGGCGGCGGCAGGAACCCGAGCGTGGGACGAGGCGATCCGGCTGATGCTGCTGATGCTCGCCCCGGGCGCGCCCCACATCGCGGAAGAGCTGTGGGCGCGGCTGGCCGAGGCCCGCGGCGAGGCGTGGTCGTCGATCCACGCGCAGCGCTGGCCGGCGGTAGACGAGGCGGCAGCGGCCGAGAATGAGCGCGAGGTCCCGGTCCAGGTCAACGGCAAGCTGCGGGACCGAGTCATGGTTCCCACGGGAATCTCCGCCGCGGACCTCGAGGCCGTGGTCCTGGCGCGCCCAAAGATAGTGGCCGCGCTCGAGGGCAAACAGCCACTCAAGGTGATCCACGCCGGCGGCAAGCTGGTCAACATCGTGGTGCGCTAGAGTCAGATCGAAATGGCTGGTCACAGCGGCCTCCCGGCATCGTCAATCGATCGCCTCCGCGTCCGCGACGTCCTGGCACGTCCGGAACGAGCCGGCGTCGTCGTGGAGCTGGTGCCATGGCGGGGCGCGTTCGACGACGCCGCCGGGGAGCGAGCGCGAAGACTGGCGCACGACCTCGACGGCGATCCCCGAATCTCGGCCCTGAGCATCACCGACAACGCGGGCGGGCACGCCATGCTCAGCCCGGAAGTCCTCGCCGGGGAGCTGGCGGCGGGCGGCCAGCAGACGATCGTCCACGTCGCCTGCCGCGACCGGAACCGAAACGAGCTTCTCAGCCTGGGCTGGCGGCTGGCCAGCGCCGGCATCGAGAACCTGCTGGTTATCTCCGGCGACTACCCGACGGAGGGCTACCTCGGCATCGCGAAGCCGGTCTTCGACATCGATTCGGTCGGGCTCCTCCACCTTTATCGGGGCCTCAACGAGGGCGATGTCGGCGGGGTCGTCAGCCGGCCGATCGTCCGAGACCGGATGGCGGACGTCCCGAGCCTCGTACCGGCACGCGGTGCGGCACGCACTCCCGCGCGAACCGATTTCCACCTGGGCGTCGCGATCAACCCGTTCAAGGTCGTCGAGCGAGACCAGGTCCCGCAGTATCTCAAGCTCGAGCTCAAGGCCCGAACTGGGGCCCGGTATGCGGTCACCCAGGTCGGGTTCGACGTCCGCAAGCTCGACGAGCTCGTCCGCTATGTCGCGGATCGGGCACTGCCGCTCGCCCTGCTCGCGAATGTCTTCGTGCTATCCCGCGGCGCGGCCCGGATCTTCGCCGCCGGCGAGGTTCCGGGCGTGACGATGCCGCCGCGGCTTCTCGAGCTGGCCGAGCGTGAGGGGGCAGCGTCGGACAAGGGCAAGGCCTTCTTCCTCGATCTTGCGGCCTGTCAGGTTGCCATCGCGCGCGGGCTCGGCTACCGGGGCATTTACCTGGGCGGGGCCTCGAAGGCCGAGGATGTGGGCCGGGTCCTGGAGCTCGCGGACGCATATACGGCGGACTGGCGATCCCTCGTCGCCGGGGCTACCTTCCCGGTGCCGCGGACCTGGTACGCCTACCGCCGGAACCCTTCGACCGGCCTCAACACGGCCGAACCGACGCCGCGGACGCGACGCGGCGACGGGTTCCTCGGCGGCGCTCCCCTCGCCTACCGGGCCAACCGTCTCGTTCACCGGCTGGCTTTCGATCCGGCCAGCCGGGGCGCGAAGATCGCGGGCCGTTTCTACGGAGCGGCCGAGCGGACCGGGCTCGGCCACCCGTTGCACGTGCTCGAGCAGGCGATCAAGGTGCCGCTCTTCGACTGTCGAGACTGCGGCGACTGCTCGCTGCCCGACATCGCGTATCTCTGCCCGGAAGGCCAGTGTGTGAAGGGCCAGCGCAACGGCCCGTGCGGCGGCAGCCACGCCGGCGAGTGCGAGATCCCCGGTAAGCGGTGCATCTGGGCACGGGCATACGGCCGCCTCGCGCCGTACGGCGAGAACGACGGCGTCCTGGAGCGGCCGCCGGTCATCTGCGACAACGCGCTGCGCCGGACGAGCGCCTGGGCCAACACCTTCCTCGGCCGCGACCACAACACCCGTGGGCCGGTAGGGCCGGCGGCGTCGAAAGGCTGATAAGCCGCGGATAAGCGGCCTCCGATACGGTGCCGGCGAGATCACCGCCGCGCCGAACCGGAGACGAGGGATGGGCATGGACGCGCCCTGGCGGGCGCTGGAGGGAACGGACGGAAGCCCGGGCGAGCCGACGCCCAGCCGTTGGAGACCGTCCGCTAACCATCTCATTCTGGCGCTCGCGCTGTTCGTGGCTATCGGTGCCCTCGCGGTGGTGGTCGTGGTCGGGCTGACGCCGGGCGGACAGGTGGACCTGGTTTCCGTCCCAGGGGAGTCGCCTGCGTCTCGATCTCAGGCGTCGCAGACCATGGTCGTCGTCCAGGTGGCCGGGGCGGTGTTGCGGCCCGGTGTCTACTCGCTGCCTGCGGGTTCCCGTGTCGCAGACGCGATCCAGGCGGCAGGCGGCTACTCGACGGACGTGGACCCGCGCGCCGCCGAGACGAAACTCAACCTGGCGGCGAAGCTGCAGGACGCCCAGTCCATCGTCGTGCCGAGACGAGGAGACGTCGCCAGTGGCTCACCAGGGACCCACTCCTCTCTGGAGCCAGGCGCGCCGATCAACCTCAACACCGCAACCGCCGAGCAACTCGATTCGCTGCCGGGGATCGGACCGGCAACCGCGGCCAAGATAATCTCGTCACGCGAACAGCTGCCGTTCGCTTCGGTCGACGACCTGGTCAGCCGCAAGCTCGTTTCGGCGTCCACCCTGGCCAAGTTCCGCGACCTCGTCACGGTCTGAGGGCCGATGCTGCCCAGGCCCGCATGGCTTGCCCTCGGCGTGGTGGTCGCATCGGGCACCGCCTCGTACCAGCCACTCGGCGGCGATTCGGCCACCGCGGTGGTCATTGCCGCCGCTACCGCCGTGGCCGTTGGAGTGGCATCAAGCATGGCCCGCGCTGCAGGCCGCCGCCGGCTCGGAGCATCGCTCGCGGTCGCGTCCCTGGGCGCGGCCATCGTGGCGGCGAGGCTGGCGGTCGGGTTGGTCATCGGAGGTGGGACGGCCCCACCCGAGACCACGACCCTGCCGCCGGGGACCGGTCCATGGCTCGCCGGGGTCGAGAGCGCTCATGAGGGCAACGGGCAACAGGTCGCGACGATCGCGCTGGCCGGGAACCGGACGCGCTGCTCGGCGCAGCTGCCGGTCTACCCGCGGCTGATCGGTGGGGACACGATTTCCTGGTCGGGCACCGTCCGGCCGCTGACCGACAGCGACTACGACCGGTTCCTCGCCGCGCAGGGGATCGCCGCAAGCTGCCGGGCCACGGACCTGGCGATCGTCCGCCACGACGACTCCCCGGCTGGCCGGCTCGAGGCCCTGCGCCAGTCGTCCGGCGACGCCCTCCAGCAGGTCCTCCCCGAACCGGAGGGCGGGTTGGCCTCGGCCATCCTCATCGGGCTGCGTGACAGGGTGGATCGCGATCTCGCCGCGGCCTTCACCACGGCCGGGGTGAGCCACATCGTCGCCATCTCCGGCTGGAACATCGCCATCGTGGCCGCCACGGTGGCGGCACTGCTGCGGGGACGCTTGAGCCGCCGCTCCCGGGCCATCGTCACTCTCCTGGCGATCGTCGCGTACACCCTCTTCGCCGGCGGGACGCCGTCGGTCGTGCGAGCAGCGGTTATGTCCGTCGTGGCGCTCGCGGCGGTAGAGAGCGGCCGCGGGTCCCGGGTCTCGGTCGGGCTGGCGTGGGCGGCGTCGATCATGCTGGTCGCCGAACCGGGCACAGCCACCGATGTCGGGTTCCAGCTCTCGGCGGCGGCGACGGCGGGGCTCGTGGCCTGGGCGACGCCACTCACCGGCTGGCTGGCGATTCGGGCCCCGTGGATCCCGGGCCCGATACGAGACAGCCTCGGCGTTTCACTCGCGGCCCAGGCGGCGACGCTGCCGATCGCGCTCCTCACCTTTGGTCGGCTGGCGCTGATCGCTCCGGCGGCCAACCTCGTCGCGGTCCCGCTCGTGCCGCCGGTGATGGCCGCAGGTGCGGTGGCATTCGTGGCGGGGTGGCTGACGATGTTCGGGCTGCCGGTGCCACTCGCCGGGTTGCTGGCATTGCCGGCGGCTTTGTTGTTGTCGGCGTTGGACGCCGTGGTGCAGATCG
>JBIOII010000082.1:0-9571 GCA_044449785.1 Candidatus Limnocylindrales bacterium | reverse complement strand
TGACGATGGCGCCGCCTGGAGTGTCGTGCAGTCGCCGTCGGACCCGTCCTTCTTCCCGTTCCAGCTGATCCCTTTGGGGAACACCCTATCCGTGCTCGGCCACGGCGTGCCAGGGGAACGCGATCCTGACTTGCGGCGCCGGGCCGGCACTGAAGTCTCAGGAACGATCGTCGCCGCTGCGGTGTCAGGTTCCGCCGGAACGGCGGCCAATCTGGGAACGAGCACGGCTGCCTCCTCCGGTTTTGCGTTTTGGGCATCCACCGATCGGCGCAACTGGACTGCGCTGGCGAGCAGCCCATCGCCGGTCTACGTGATCTCGAACCTCGCCGTCTTCAACGGACGGATCGTTGCGGTTACGGTTGGTCCCGCCCTGGCACCGATCGTTCCGAAGGTGATGAGCGGCGATCTCCGCTAGCCGGTCCGCCGGTTCCCGGCGGCCGGGCCGGCGTGGGCCGCGAAGAACTCCCAGATGACGGTGGCGCCGTCGAACGTCCGGGTCGTTCGCCCGAAGAGAAACGCCGGCAGGGTGAATCGACTGCCGGGCCAGGTATGGCCGGCGCCCTCGATCCGATAGAACACGACGTCTGGTGACGGCGTTGGGCCGTGCCACGTCCGGATCGCGGTGTCGGGCGGAAGGGTGGTTGTGGCCGGGCCGTCCTGCGCGCCGTTGGCGTCTACCCACAGCTGCGCCCACTCGTCCACTCCCAGGCTGGGCCCGGCGGCGTGGCGGATCATCGCCCGACTCAGCAGGCCCCTCCGTACGCCGCCTTCGTAGGGCGCCACGCGGTCGGCGCTGCCGGCGATGTTCAGTATCGGCACGGGCCGCGCGGGGTGGAACCTCGCCGCGATCTCCGCCCCAATCGTGCCGGCGACCTGCCCCGCGCCGGCGAATCGATCGGCCCTTTCGCAGACGAGACGACCCGTCATCGCGGCCCCGTTGGACATTCCGACGACATAGACCCGCCGTTCGTCAATCGGTACTCGGCCTGCGACGTCATCGAGAACGGCCGACAAATACCCGACGTCGTCCGGCCTCAATACTTCGGGCGGACCGGCTCCCCGGCCGTCGTTCCATATCTCATCGAGTGCGGCGGGCATGGCCAGGACGAAGCCGGCCTCGTCGGCCAGCTTCCCGAAGCCGGTCATCTGGTCGAACCGGCCAGGGTCGATGCCGCGGCCGTGGAGCTCCAGCACGAGCGGCAGAGCGGCGCCGGAGGCGGCCGCGCCCGGCGGGACCTGGAGCATGTACGGCCGGTCGAGCCCATCGTGGACCATCGGGATGAGATGGCGACCGGGCGGCAGATTTGACTCCATCGGCCCTCCTGGCCAGTTCGGGCGGCCCGGCGCCGTTGTCTCGTCGGCCGACCGTTCCGCCGGCTGATTGTCCCGCGCCCGGCTCGAGGCTGCTGAAGCGCGGGATCGGCAGCCAACCGATCGAGCCCCTACGCTGACGCTGGTTTCGGGCAACGATGCAGGGGAGGGTCAATGGCAACCATCGTGGAGACCGGCGGGGGACTCGGCCGCGACGGACGGCTCCTCTTCGCGACCCGAGCGGTGCGGATGTTCGGCTACGGCCTGGCTTCGGTGGTGCTCGTGCTGTACCTCGCCGCACTCGGTCTGGCGGACTGGGCGATCGGGCTGCTGCTGTCGCTCACGCTTCTCGGCGACGCGGCGATCTCGCTCTGGCTGACCACGCATGCCGACCGGGTTGGGCGGCGACGGGTCCTGCTTGTTGGCTCTGCGCTGATGTGCCTGGCAGGGGTCGGCTTCGCCTCGACGAGCTTCCTGCCGGTGCTGGTTCTGGCGGCGACGATCGGGGTCATCAGCCCGAGCGGCAACGAAGTCGGGCCTTTCCTGGCGGTCGAGCAGGCCTCGCTGTCGCAGACGGTGGACGATCGGGCCCGAACGCGCGTCTTTGCGTGGTTCAACCTGACTGGGTCCTTCGCGACGGCCGCGGGCGCGCTGGTCGGCGGCGTGGTGGCCGGGGCGCTGATGGCTGCCGGCCGGTCGTCGATCGACGCCTACCGGTTCGTCATCGTCCTTTACGCTTGCCTCGGCCTTCTGCTCGCCGCCCTGTTCTGGCGCCTTTCACCGCGGGTGGAAGTTGCCGCGCCGGCCGACGTATCGATTGCCCGCCGGCTCGGGCTGCACCGATCGCGCGGCATCGTCGCTCGGCTCTCAGCGCTGTTCGTGATCGACGCCTTTGCCGGAGGCCTGGTCGTGCAGAGCCTGATCGCGTACTGGTTCCACCTCCGGTTCGGCGCCGACGTGGCCGTGCTCGGCGCCGCTCTGTTCGGCGCAAACCTGTTGGCCGGCCTGTCGGCCCTGGCCGCCGCTCGAATCGCCGAACGGATCGGCCTGGTGCGGACGATGGTCTTCACGCACCTCCCATCCAACGTGCTGCTTGCCGCGATCCCGCTGATGCCGACGCTGCCGCTTGCGATCGCCGTACTCCTGCTCCGCTTCTCGATCAGCCAGATGGACGTACCGACGCGCCAGGCCTACACGATGGCGGTAGTGGATCCGGACGAGCGCTCGGCTGCGGCGGGGGTAACCGGCATCGCTCGAACCCTCGGCACCTCGGCATCGCCGATCATCGCGGCGCCGTTGTTCGGGGTTGCTAGCCTTGCCGCCCTCCCGTTCCTGCTGGCCGGCGGCCTCAAGATCGGCTACGACCTGTTGCTCTACCGTGCGTTCCGCTCGCTACCACCGGCGCATGAGTTGCAGCGCGGCGCGGAGCCGGCGAGGCGGCGGTAGCGACGCCTGCCGGCAAGCTCAGTGGATGTTGTGGATCAGGCCGATGCCGACAATCCCGGCGACGACCAGTATCGTTACCCACAGCAGGACGCCCGCGAACATCCACCACATCAAGCGCCTCTTCGGCGCGCCGAGCATCAGGGCGACGGCGGTGCCCATCGGCGGAGACATGAACAGCGGCGACGCGAGCCCCCACCCCGGTACGCCGTAACGAACCCAGATGCGATAGATCCGGCCGGTCTTGGGTGGCCAGTCTTTGCCCCGCCGGCGGACCAGCCAGCTCCGGAGCGCATCTCCGGTCGATGCCACCATGGTGACGCTGGCGATTGCTCCGGCGACGGTCATGATCCAGACGACCGGTGCCGGCAGGCCCAATGCCAGGCCGGTGGGCACGGCGAACCAGATCTCGATGATCCCAACCCCGAAGACCGTCAGCAACGGCATGCCTTTGCTGTTCTCCTTGTGCTGTTGGCCGGAACTCCGGGTTCGGCGCGCGAACCGCCATTGGCGCGTTGGCTCCCGAGTCTATGACATGACGACGCCCGCCAGGCCGCCACGGTGGAAGCCAGAGGCGACCTACCCGGTAGCGGGGCCACCTGGTTTCCCAAGTCGGGCATGCATCGACGTCGCATACTTGAGGCCACGAGCCATCGTGCGTCGGTGCATCTCGGCGGTGGATCCAGGTCCGTGGCGAGCCAATGGTTACGTTGTCCGGCAACCGACCGTGAGGGATATCGCTGCGTCCGGTTCGTGTCGCACCAAGGACGCCACGAGTGGCAACGGTGCGCCTGGACCGACCCCGACGGATATCCCTGCTTCCTGCCTCCGTCCCATCCGGGAGATCACGAGCTGGCATGGTTCGCGCGGCCGACTACCCCCGGCGCGACCCGGACCGTCCGGCATCAAGGCGACTACGAATGGGCGGCGGCAGAAGCCCAGGAGGAAGCGGAGGAACTCGCCCTCCACCACTGGTTTCCCGTCTCGCAGACGTACGTCCAGGGATCCTGGGGCACGCGTGCATGGGTATTGGCCATCCTCTCCGTTGTGATCCTGGTGGGGATCATCGTCCTTGCCTACATGCTCGCAGCGAAGCCGGCAGGTGAACTCGTCGTCGTCTATGAATACCGGCCGGCGACTTCAACCTCATCGATCGCAGCGGTTTCGGCCTCGGTTGCGGCCGCGACCGGCTGGAACCCGGAGGGGCGCACGAAAACGTGATCTCTGTACGTAGCGGCCGGTGCCTGTGAAGCCGGCGCGCAACGGCGTTCCCGCGAACACACGAGCTCCTCGGGGCGGCTCATCAGCTGTGGCCCGCTCGCGAGAAGGCGTATGTTGTCATCCTGAGACCCGTGCGAAGACTGGAGCGATGGGTATGGGGTTCTTGCGAAGGTTGACCGGCGGCGGGCGGCAGTCTCCCCCGCCAGGCGCACAGGAGTGGCCGGCTCCCGGCCCAATCACAACATGGCCGGTCGGAGAGACGTTCAGCGCCAAGTTCGCCGCGGTCGTGTTCCTGCGCAAGGAGGGGGGGACCGTCGACGTTTCGGGTGAGTCCGACTACCAGGACACTTTGGAAATCGTCTCCGGTGGCCGGACCCCCAAGGGTGTCCGAAACCCGGACCACGTCGCGATACTGCTGCCGGAGCCATCGAGCGCGCCCGACCCCGATGCGGTCAGAGTCGTAATCGTCCCGACGAGGTCGGGCCAGCCCTGGGGGAAGGTTGGCTATCTTTCCCGCGAGGATGCGGTGCGCTATCGGCCGGTGATCGACCGAGTGGCCTCCATAGGGAAGGTGACCGCCTGCCACGTGTCGCTAGACGGTGGGTGGGAACGTGGCCCGGAGGACCGTGGAGACTTCGGCGTCACGCTGCACCTGGACATGCCGGCGCAGCTGATGCTCGAGCTGGACAGGGAACTGCGGGCCTGATCCAAGTTCTGGTCGAGCTCAGGATGGGCACAAGCGAGGGAAGGACCATGAACGACGCCACCGTCACGGGCCGGGAGGCCGTCGTCATTCCCGAGGCCGCCTCGACAACGGCGGCACCGGTGGCTCGGATCGAGGAGGCCGCGACGGCGGACCGGACGCGGCTGTACTTCCTGGACAACCTCCGGGCGGTGGCCATCGTCCTGGTGATCGTGCTCCATGCATCGATCAGTTACATGGCTTACGCGCCGACGTGGTGGTATGTCCTCGACCCGCACCACAGCGTGCTCTTCACGATGCTCGTCCTGGTCATCGACGTGCCCATCATGCCGGCCCTCTTCTTCGTAGCCGGCTATTTCGCGCTCCCCTCGCTGGGGCGCCGCGGACCCGGCAGCTTCGTTCGCGAGAAGCTCGTCCGCGTGGCCGCTCCTTGGGTCATCGGTGTCGCGCTCCTGGCGCCGATCGAGACGTACATGACGGAGGTCTCCCGCCACATAAGCGTCGGCTATCTGCAGTTCTGGACTCATGACTTCTGGGGGCCCCTCTACCAGCAGTCGGTCTACTGGTATCTCGGCGTCCTCCTGGCAGAGTTCCTGGTCCTCGCCTGCGTCTGGGTTGCGAGCCCGCGTCTGCGAGCCTCGACGGCGCGTGTGGAACAGCCGCAGACGCGTCTCTTCGTGGCGTTCGTGGCCGTGGCCGCCGCCGGGTCCGCGTTCGTGGCGCCGGCCTGGAGCATAGATGACTGGCAGCCGATGGCGCTCTTCGTCGTCCAGCCCGCACGGATCGCCTTCTATGCCGGCTACTTCGTTCTGGGGATCTACGCGGAGCGACGAGGCTGGTTCCGGGCGGGCGGCTTCCGCCCCGAGCTCGGACCGTGGGGCTGGGGGGCCGTGATCACCGGCTTTTTCTACTTGGGCCTGCGCATGGGAGGGCTGCCCGACACCGTGCCTGTACGAGCGTTCGAGTCGGCCCTATTCAGCCTTTTCTGCCTGGAGGCCGTCATCGGGGGAGTGGCCCTCTTCCAGCTGGTCTTGGACCGCGCCGGGCCTGCCTGGCGGACCGTCGCCGGGAACTCATACGGGATCTACTACGTACATCCGCTGATCCTCTACCCGCTCGCCTACGTCCTGGTAGGCGTCGGCGCGCCGTCCATCGCGAAGGCGCTCGTCCTTGTCACGGTCACGTTCGCAGCATCGCTGGCCCTCAGCGCGCTGGTGTTGAAGCGGCTTCCAGGCCTGCGCCGAATGTTCTGAGATCCTTCGCCGGGCGGCACGCGCCGTGGCTGCGACCCTGGAGTTGTGGTGCGCGGTGTGGCCCGACGGCTAGGACGTGTCTCGTAAGTCGGTGAGCCAGGGCAGCACGGCTGCGGGGACCGCCCCGGCAGCCGATGGCGTGCTTGTCGACCGGTCAGAGCGGACGCGGAGTGGGGTGGGACGCCAGCGGCGCTAGGCACCGCCGGCGCGACGTGGCAAGATCTCGCAGGTGACCAGCAGACCCGCCGCGGCGCAGCACCTGCGCGACCTCGCCTGGCTGCGCCGCGTCCGCGACCGGATCGACCGGGAGTACGCGCAGCCGCTCGACGTCGAGGCGCTCGCCCGCGGCGCGAACATGTCGGCCGGTCACCTGAGCCGCGAGTTCCGGCTCGCCTATGGCGAATCGCCGTACAGCTATCTGATGACGCGGCGCATCGAGCGCGCGATGGCGCTGCTGCGTCGGGGTGACCTCAACGTGACCGAGGTCTGTTTCGAGGTCGGCTGCTCGTCGCTGGGCACATTCAGCACTCGCTTCACCGAACTGGTTGGCATGCCGCCCAGCACGTACCGGCGCCAGGCCGCCCGCGCGACGGCGGGAATCCCGTCGTGCGTGGCGAAACAGGTCACCAGACCGGTCAGGAATCGAGAAGCGGCGACCACCGAGCCGACGTAGAGTGGCCGCCATGAAACTCACCATTTACACAAGCTTCCTTCCTCACAACGACCCCGACGCATCCCTGACGTTCTATCGAGACACCCTCGGCTTCGAGGTTCGCGCCGACGTGGGATATGGCGGGATGCGCTGGATCACGGTCGGCCCCGCCGACCAGCCCGACACGGCGATCGTTCTCGAACCGCCGTTCGCCGACCCCGGCATCACCGAAGACGAGCGCCGCACCATCTCCGAGATGATGGCCAAGGGCACCTACGCCCGCGTTCTCCTGGCCACCACCGACCTCGACGGCACCTTCGCGCGGTTACAGGCCGGCGACGCTGAGGTCGTCCAGGAGCCGACCGACCAGCCGTACGGGGTCCGCGATTGCGCCTTCCGCGATCCCGCGGGCAACCTGATTCGGATCCAGGAGCGGCGCTGAGCCGTCCGGCCGATCTCGGCCGTGAGCCGCCACTCGGGCCGCGGCAGCGTCCCGGGTTGCCCACAACGAATGCGCCGGGCGCTTCGTGCACTCAATGTGGTCGGGACACCGATAATCGGCGGCATCAGGTCATGACCCGAGCAGTTTTGGAGAACCCGTCGCGGCGGCGGCTCCCTCACATCAGGGTCGACCCATCGGACCTCTCAGAGAGGAAACCTGCTATGACCGACACGCAGAAGTCCGCCAAGAGCACCACCTCGATCGACAAGACGTCCGGGAGGTTCTCGGACGAGGAACGCGCCGCCATGAAGGAGCGCGCCCGAGAGCTGAAGGCGGCTGGGCGCCCCGGCCCGCGCGCGGACGAGGCCGACGGGGAAAGCGAGGTGCTCGTGAAGATCGCCGCGATGCCGGAACACGATCGGGTCATGGCCGAACGGCTCCACGCGATCATCAAGGCCGCCGCGCCGGACCTCGTGCCAAGAACCTGGTACGGGTCGCCCGCGTATGCGAAGAACGGCAAACTCGTCTGCTTCTTCCAGGAGACGGCCAAGTTCAAGACGAGGTACGCGACGCTCGGCTTCAGCGACAAGGCGCACCTCGACGAAGGCGCCATGTGGCCCGTCGCCTACGCGCTCAAGGAGTTGACCCCGGCCGATGAGGCAAGGATCGCCGCGCTCGTGAAGAAGGCGGCGAGCTGAGAACTGAGCTCGCCACTGGGCGGCGCCTGACAGATGGAGACGCGATGAGCATCGCCACGAGGACGGACACGCAGTCGCCTGCGCTGCATCTTGCCGACAGCCACGATCTGATCCGTGTGCATGGCGCGCGCGTGAACAACCTCAAGGACGTCAGCATCGAGCTCCCGAAGCGCCGGCTGACGGTGTTCACCGGCGTCTCCGGTTCGGGTAAGAGCTCTCTTGTGTTCGCCACGATCGCCGTCGAGTCGCAACGCCTGATCAACGAGACCTACAGCGCCTTCGTGCAGGGCTTCATGCCGACGCTGGCACGGCCTGAGGTTGATGTCCTCGATGGGCTGACGACGGCGATCATCGTCGACCAGGAACGGATGGGCGCCAACGTTCGCTCGACGGTCGGCACCGCCACCGATGTGAACGCGCTGCTCCGCATCCTCTTCAGCCGGCTCGGGCAGCCGCACATCGGCTCGCCCCAGGCGTTCTCCTTCAACGTCGCGTCGGCCAGCGGGTCCGGTCAGGTCGTGGTCCAGAAGGGCAATCCGAAGGCGTTGAAGCGGTCGTTCACGATCATCGGCGGCATGTGCCCGCGATGCGAGGGCATGGGCTCGGTGAACGACATCGACCTGTCCCAGCTATACGACGACACCAAGTCGCTCGCCGAGGGCGCGATCACGATCCCCGGCTACCAGGCGGGAGGCTGGAACTATCGCCTCTACGCGTCCTCCGGCTTCGTCGACCCCAACAAGCCGATCCGCGAGTACACCAAGAACGAGCTCCACGACTACCTCTACCGCGATCCGATCAGGATGAAGATCGAGGGCATCAACATGACCTACGAGGGGTTGGTGCCGCGGATTCAGAACTCGTTCCTGTCCAAGGACGTCGACGCGCTGCAGCCGCACATTCGCGCCTTCGTCGAGCGGGCGGTGACGTTTTCTCCCTGTCCCGAATGCGGCGGCACCCGGTTGAACGAGGCGGCCCGGTCCTCGAAGATCGAGGGGATCAGCATCGCCGACGCCTGCGCGATGCAGATCAGCGATCTGGCCGAGTGGGTGCGCGGTCTGGCCGAGCCGTCGGTGGCGCCGCTGCTGGGAGCCCTGGGGCGGTCGCTTGATTCGTTCGTGGAGATCGGGCTGGGCTACCTCAGCCTCGACCGGTCGACCGGCACGCTGTCGGGCGGCGAGTCGCAGCGCGTCAAGATGATCCGCCACCTCGGGTCGTCGCTGACCGACGTCACCTACGTCTTCGACGAGCCGACGGTCGGGCTGCACCCCCACGACATCGCGCGGATGAACGAGCTGCTGCTACAGCTGCGCGACAAGGGCAACACCGTACTCGTGGTCGAGCACAAGCCGGAAACGATCGCCATCGCCGACCACGTGGTCGACCTCGGCCCCGGCGCCGGGACGGCGGGCGGCACAGTCTGCTTCGAGGGCGACGTCGAGGGGCTGCGGGCCAGCGGCACCATCACCGGCCGCCATTTCCTCGATCGAGCCGCCCTCAAGAAGAAGGTACGTACGCCCACCGGCAAGCTGGAGATCCGTGGGGCGACGGCGCACAACCTGCGCGACGTCGACGTCGACATCCCGCTCCGGGTGCTTGTCGTGGTCACCGGCGTCGCCGGCTCCGGCAAGAGCTCACTCGTGCACGGGTCGATCCCCGCCGGCGAGGACGTGGTGTCGGTCGACCAGGGCGCGATCCGCGGCTCGCGACGGAGCAACCCGGCTACGTACACGGGACTGCTAGACCCGATCCGCGACGCGTTCGCGAAGGCCAACGGCGTGAAGCCGGCCCTGTTCAGTGCCAACTCCGAGGGCGCCTGCCCCAACTGCAACGGGGCCGGGGTCATCT
>JBIOII010000081.1:0-9803 GCA_044449785.1 Candidatus Limnocylindrales bacterium | reverse complement strand
GGCGGCGGGTTCGATGGCGGCGGCTGCGCTGTTCATCACGCGAACAGCATTAGCTCGCGGTGCAGGCGGTAGAATAGTTGAATACAAAATAGAGCCACGATCGGATCTTCAGCCCGAGCCGCTGCCGCTAGTCGCAGCGGCCTGCGGCTGCCGTAGTCGAGACCACGGCCACGGCGTTCCCTGCGGCGAGGCCTACTCGACGCACCCCCGGCGGGGTCAGCCCGGCGTATCGGCGCGCTACTGCGAGGCCTGCCGTCACGAGCGCCGGCGTTACGGCCAGCTGCGACGTTGGGCGGGCGAGCGTGCGCGTCGGCCCGAGCTCGAGTCCCGGCCATGTGCCTGGGTCGGCTGCTGCGCGGGCGCCGACGGAGAGCATGCGGAGGTGCCCGGCTATCGGCGGTACTGCTGCCATGCGCACTACGTGGCCGATCGGCGCGGCCCACGTCCGGCACAGCGGCGAGGCCGCCAGATCCGCTGCGGCTGCCGCGCAGCCCGGCACGCGCATGTCAAGGGCGTGTGTGGTGTGCCCCTCGGCTATGTGCGCCTATCCCGTGTTCACCGGTCCAGGCGCCACTACTGCGAGAGCTGCCGACGCGATCTGCCTTGGCGATGGGGCAGGCGGACCGGGCCTCCAAGTCACTGCGCAATCTGCGGAAGGCCGGTATCGGCCAAGAGCGTGACCAGGTGCCGCGGGTGCTATCTGAGCTCGCCGCGCTCCCCCTATAGCCACCGGTTCGACAACCAAGTGGCGAAGCTCGCGACCGCAGGGCGTTCGCAGCGGCAGATCGCCGCGATCCTCAAGATCTCCCGCTCGAGTGCGAGCCGGATCGAGCGGCGGCTCGCGGTGCCGGCTCTCGCCCGCGAGGCGCTCCGACCAACTCATCCGGGGCTCGGAACTCTCGCCGGGTTCCACTACCACGAGCGCAGAAAAGAGCCCGCCTGCCCCGCCTGTCGGGCGGCCCACCGAGCCTATCTGCGTCAGCGCCACCACGGCCGCCGAGTTGGCCAGCGCGGCGCTGGGCGTACGCCGCCGCTCCCCGAGATCGTGACGACCTACGGGCCTCTCGGGCGGCCCCCGCAGCCGATCGTGCATAGGACCGCCGCCGGATATGCCGCTCACCGGCGGCATGGCGAAGAACCCTGTCTCGCATGCCGAGCCGCGTGGCGGGCAGGCAATGCACGACGCCGGGCTCTTCGTCGGGCGCAGCAGCGACCGGCGCGAATCGGGCGACCGCCGATCGAAGTGGAGCCCACCATCGTTGGGCGTGTTCTCCTGGAGCGCAGCTCGGGCCGCAGCTACGGAGCGATTGCCGCAGGACTCACCACAGATGGCGTCGCCCCGCCTGGGTTAGCGGTCCGCTGGTATGCGATGACCGTCAGGACGATCGAGCAGCGGGCGAAGAACCTCCAGTGAAGCAGGGGCTCAGAGCCCTATCGCCGCCGCGACCTCGCGCCAGCCCAGATCTTCCTGACCTTCGAGTCGCCGCAGGTAGACGCTCGTCACGGCGAGCGAGGAGTGGTCGAGAAACGCGCTGATCGCCTCGATCGACTCGCCGGCGTCCCGTCGCAGCTTCGCCGCGGTATGACGGAGGACGTGGATGCCCGTGGGTGCCAGGCCGGCCAGCTTCAGGTAGCGTCGGAAGCGGGCGTAGAACGTCCCGCTTGTGACGCCCGCCGACCGCGCACCGGCCTGCCAGAGCGACTCGGCCGGGTCCATCGTCGCCACCTCCTTGCCGGCGTCGGCCAGGGTCGCGCAGATGGCCTCGTAAGCGGGGTGGGGGAGTTCCCGCTGACCTCGCTTGCCGCCCTTGCCTCGATAGCGGTAGAAAGCGGTCTCACCCTCGAGGCTGATGTCACCTGCGGTGAGGCCGATCACCTCGGAACGTCGGCGGCCGGCGAGGATGAAGGTGAGTAGAAGTGCTCGATCTCGTCTGCCGGGCCCGGTGTCGGGCACGACGGCGAGAACCCGTTTGACTTCATCGGCGCTGTAGCCGCGGGCTGGAGCGGGGATGCTCCTGGGGCGTTCGACGGCGTCGCAGGGGTTGGAGACGACAAGGCCCATCCGGATCAGGAAGCGGTAGAAGGAAGACAGGCAGGCAATGCGGGCGCCGACCGTGGTCGACGAGGGCGTCCGGCCGGACTTGCCGATGCCGTGAACCCAGGCCAGCACGTCGGCCGGTTTGACCCGATCGGGTGTCTTGCCGAGATCGCCGAAGAACGGCCAGAGCATCCGACCGTAGCTTTCGACGGTTCGTCGGGAACCCGAGCGGTTGCCCTTCTCGACGAGGAAGCCGTAGAGGGCCTGGTCCCAGGCGGAGGGGTCGCCGCTGGTCAGAGCGGGGAGGGGTTGAGCGGTCATCGTGGGCGCCTCGGGTACGAGATGGTCGCCCACATGAGTCACTCAGCCGCCTGGGAATAGCAACGCTATCCGAGGATCGTCTGGCGTGCCAGGGGCCGGGAATTCGGCTTTGGCATTGGGTCCGGGGCTGGGTCCCCCGGCATCAATCGTGCCGTGTCTTGCAGCCCGTGCCCCACACTCTGTCCCACCGAGACACCGGGAGCACCTGCCGTAGCCTTAGTTTTCTCGACTTCCCCGCGTAGTCCGCAGACACGACACCGTCACTCCAGGGTGCCGGCATCGATCCAATCAGGCACCGCACCTGCTGAAGGTCTGAGAGGGCTGACATGAGAAGGCCGCTGTCGGCCATGGGGGAGCCCTGGAGGTGGGTCTTGGTGATCACGACGCCAAGGACGGCCACCGGATTCCCGATATCGAGCAAGCGGAACCGAACGCGCCTGCCAGCGTAGTAAGGAAGCCCATCAACCACGGACACCGAACCGTGGCCCATCGCCTCCGACGCCAGTAGAGCCGCCCTGGGCAAAATCCATAGCTCGATCGCATACGCCACCACCCCACGCTTCCACGGCTCCCCGTCGCTGTAGATGTCCGACTGGGCGAACACCTCGACGCGCCGTCCTCTCTTGGCCTCCGGATACCGCGCCAATCCCCATGCTGTCACGCCGAACGATGGTCCACTGCGCGGCGGATCCCAGATCGGACGCGTCCTGTAGCCCAGCCCTCGTGGCTCCTTCGTCACCGGGTCCGTACCTGAGAGCACCCCCACCTCGCCAACCCGTGAGAACTGGACGAAACCTGACCTGTGGAATGACATCTTGACGGGGTGGTCCGACCGGTACTCTGCTAGCAGGTCCGACCGATGTACCGATAGCACGCCTCTGAACGAATAGTCGACTGCCATCTCCATTAGTAGCCAGCCAGGAAAGGGACGCGGCGCCAGGAGAGGGATCACGACGAATCCGCCGTCTCCTTGGCCAACGATCTTCGCAACAGACCGTTTTCCCTCTGGTCCGTCCACGCACACGTAAACTGCCGTCACCACCAGCCCCACATTCTGCAGCAGCCAGGGTGCCCTCGTTGAAGGCCAGTATGGGACTGGCGAGGAACCGCTGGCGCCGCGGGCTGCTCACGACTTGCTCCTCTGTCGTGGAGCAGCCACACGATGACCAAGTCGTGTTGACCCACCTGTCACGTCGTTGGAACCTAGCGGAGGGGGCCGGAGGGAGACCGCCGAGCAGCTGCGGGTCCGCGGCTTACGGGGCGACGATGTCGCAGGACCGATGTACCTACCTACCTAAGCCGCTGATGAGCGGCAACCTTACCTTCCCAACTGGGCCGCGCTCCGCTCCCGGGCGCCCGATCTCGGCGATGTCCGACCAGCCCCGCCCCGGGGCGTCGTGGCCGGCTATGCTCTGCTCGTCCAGGAGGGAGCGCGTGATCCCCGTTCTCGACATCCTCCACGAGCTGCGGTCGGGCTTTGGCGTGTTCGACGCATGGCGGAACAGGCCGAGGCTGAGGATCTCCTCGCGGGTCGAGCACATGCCGGTCTACTTGGGCCCCGTCTTCGACGGGCCGCACGGACGGCAGTTGGCTGCCCAGGCCCAACGCCCAGGGCGTTTCGCATTCATCGTCTTCGAGAATGCCGCTGAGAGGCCGCAGTCGGATGCCGTCGACATCAGCGCGCGACTGCGCTTTCGAAACGCGCAAGGCCGCGTGCTCTTCGAGTTTCCGGCTCGCTGGAGGTCCAGCAAGCAGGTCTGGCAGGTGGGGGGCGACCCGACGTCGATCATCGATCGTGCGACCGTCTTGGCCGGGAGAAAGGACGAACTCGACGTCGCGTTCATCTACGACGACGAGGTCATTGCCCATGGTCTGAACACGGAGGCACAGGCCTACCCATTCTGGCAGAAGGCCGAGTGGTCGCTGGAAGCAGGGGCGTACTCAGTCGAGGCACGCGTTTTCGGTCGCAACATCCGGACTCAGACTATCAAGTTCGACCTGACCGTCGCTCCCGCAAGCCTGGAGTTCGCGCGGCAGAAGTAAACGACGGACTGGGGATTGGACCCCGACGCCTCGGTCCAGCTGTCGCGACCTAGCCGATTACCCGAGGAAAGGCCGGCGTCGCTCAGCTACTTCTCGTAACACGATCGCGGCATAGGGGCGGTTGAACGGCGACGCGTCGAAGAGTGGGGTCAGATCGGCGACCGCGCGTGGGACGGAGGTCTGGGCGTAAAGCGGAGCCATCAGGAGATCGACCACTCAAACGGCGGCAAAGGTGCCCGGAACGCGTGGACTGACCTCGAACGCTGTCTTGGATGAGTAGCTCGTGGTCGCTTCGGGCAGAAGTTCCAGCTGCCAGCTGGGTCACTCCCGCGGAGCAGCGCTCACTCTGGGCCGAGATTACTGTCTCCGGCGGGCTCGGCTGCCTCATCATATGAATGGGTCCTCCTGCTCGCGCTCTCGAGCTGAGACGGAAGGAGGCAGACATGAATGGGGTGCTCGCCGTCGTACTGGCAGGCGGAGCTGGCGAACGGCTCTCCTGCCTTTCCGCGATCCGCTCCAAACCGGCGGTCCCCTTCGGAGGCAAGTTTCGGCTGATCGACTTCAGCCTCTCGAACTGCGTCAACTCCGACATTGACGACGTGCTGGTGCTCGCGCAGTTCAACCCCCGCTCACTCATCGACCACATCGGAACGGGACGACCGTGGGACCTCGACCGAATGCGCGGAGGGGGCATCAAGATCCTCCAGCCGTACATGTCCAAGGAGCGTACCGGCTGGTATCTGGGCACCGCCGACGCCGTGCGCTACAACCTCCACGAGATCGACCAGGACGGCGCCGAGTTGGTTCTCGTGCTGGCCGGCGACCACGTCTACAAGATGGATTACCGGCCGATGATCGCGGAGCATCGGCAGACAGGTGCGGGCGTGACCGTCGCGGTACGCACCGTGCCGCCGGCCGAGGCGTCGCGCATGGGCATACTCTCGCTCGACGCCGATGGCCGGGTGACCGACTGGGAGGAGAAGCCGGCAGTCCCGAAGAGCGACCTGGCGTCGATGGGCGTCTATGTCTTCACCCGAGCCGCGCTGCATGAGTGGCTCGACGAATCACGTAGCGACTTCGGGCGCGACGTCATCCCGGCCATGCTGGCCGGCGGCGCTCCCGTCTTCGGCCATCGTTTCGACGGCTACTGGCGAGACGTGGGCACGATCGAGGCGTACTGGGCGGCCAACCTCGATCTGACCGCGCTGGTCCCCGAGCTCGACCTGTTCGATCGGAGCTGGCTCGTCCACACTCGCTCGGAGGAACGCTCGCCGGCCAAGATGGGTCCGGATGCGGTTGCGCGCCACGCGCTGATCAGCCACGGCTGCATCGTCAATGGCACCGTGGTGAACTCGGTCCTGTCACCAGGCGTGAGGGTCTACGAGGGTGCCCTGGTTCGCGATTCAGTAGTGCTCCTCGATACCGAGATCGGCCCGGGTGCCGTGGTCGATAAGGCGATCATCGACAAGTTCGTCGAGGTCGGCGCCCGCGCGGTCGTCGGTTTCGGGGACGACTTCGGGACACCCAACGTCGAGGAGCCCGAGCACCTCCGCAGTGGCATCACCGTGGTCGGGGAGCGAGCCCGGATCCCGGCGGGCGTGCGGATCGGACGCAACTGCCTTATTGGGCCTTCGGTTGTCGAGTCTGACTTCCCGGGTCCGGTAGTCGAGTCCGGGGCATCGGTGAAGAGTCTGGACGGAGCGAAGATAGCGACGCCGACTTGATGCCTCGCCGAAGGGGCTTCCGAGGTCCGCGCCGACCGCCCAATCCATCGCTCGTCGGCGTCTAGACCGCCTCTTTGCGCAGGACGCCGAGGTAGACGTACGACGGGATGGGCGTACGACGGGGCTGGACGCCAGCGTTGCGCGGTGAAGCGCACGGGTGTTCCAGCGGCGGCGTGGCTGTGACGCCTGGCGTGGTGCTTCCAGTACACCTGCTAGAGCGGAAACCCGCACTACCGCCCGATTGTGCGAGCGCTCTCGCTCCTCGTCGGCCGTTTGCCTCTCGTTAGGCTGGCTGCGATGGAGCGGGCTGGGACCCTGACGCGGGCGAGGCGCCCCGCATCGGGCTGAACACCCGAAGCGCGACGAACTGCACGAGGGCCACCATCGCGATGGCGGCTATGAACGCCGGGGCGACACCAAAGGGCGTAATCGCCCAGGCCACGACCGCGAGGAATGCGGCGGTTCCAAAGAGCCCCGCGAGGATTCCTCGCTGCACGCTGCTACCGTCCTGGGGCCCGCCGGCTCGCTGGGCGAACACGGCCAGGATCGTCCCGACGATCGGCACCATGGCGAGCAGGCCGCTCACGGTCGGACCAGCGAGCGGGGCGACCCCGGTGACGAAGACCACCACGAAGGCTCCCACCGCCATACGGACCGCAATGTCGCCGCGCCCCGCCGGAGCCGACGACCCACGTGATACCGGTACGGGCATGAGCGCGAGCGCGGCCGCGTTGACGGCCACGACAAGTACCAAGGTGCCGACCACCAGCCACGATGAGGTTACCTCTGCCAAGAGCGCACCAGCGAGCCAGCCGGCGGCGGCGACCGCCACGGCGAGGAGCCAGCCGCGTTCGGCCAGGCGCGAGTAGGTGAGGCAGTAGGCCGCAATCGCGAGACAACCGGCGAGCGAGGCATGCGCCGCCGCGGCGGCAAACGTAGGGCCCTGATCGAGCGCCAGAAACAACGCCACAGGTCCCGAAGTCAGGGGCAGAGATACGATCCACCCACCGGCCATGGGTCCCCAGCGCCGGGCTCCGAGGCTAGCCGTGCCGACCAAAAGTGGCGTCAGGATGAGCTTCAGCGCGAGGAGAGCCATGTCGCCAAGCGTAGCGGCGAACCCATTCGTGTGGACCGCAGTGCCAGGCCGGATCAGCCTCGGCCGCACGATGGCTTGATGCTGCAGGCCCGGGTTAGCGGGCTTACAGAGCCCGGGAGCCCTCTGCGCCGAGAAATGCTTCCAGCTCGCCGACTGCGCCTCGCAGCTCGTCGTTGGCGGAAACCCACACTCGCCAGTCGGCGCTGGTTTGCTTCGGCCACCCTGAGGTCGTCCCCGGCGTCAGGTCAAACGCCTTGAGAAAGGCGGGCGTTTCCTTGTTTCGAGTCGTGACAACCCGAACCGTAAGACGCCGGAACTCGGCGATGTCCATCGAACCTCCAGCTGCGGAACGGACCGCCTGCGGAGCGACTCTACTCCGGTGGTGCACCGGCTCGGCCCGGGCGTGGACTAGTGACGTTGGCTGCACCACACGCTCACCCAAACCTGCTCACCATGACCACATCGTCGTTGATCAAGAATGGCGCAGCGAGCGTAGGCGACGGCTTGCCTCGGAACGCCGCGATCCTTCGAATCATGTTCGGCCAACCCGGGTTGCGTGGACGCCGCGCCCACATGCCCGGACAAGCTCATCACCCACAGGGGTGATTTGCCGTCATACCCACGGCGAACAAGTCGTTACAGGGGGATCGCATGTACCAGCGACACGTATCCCGGCGTAGTCGTCAGCGACGGGTCAGTCACTTTGCGGTCGTCCTTCTTGTCGCGCTGAGCGCGTTCGCCTGCACATCGGCCTCGGCAAGCCAGTCGGCAACACCATCGAGTCCCGCTGCCACCCTGAACGTCGCGCTCGAATCGGCTGCCGCCACGGCGTCGCAGTCAGGCTCGGCGGCTCCGTCGCCCACCTCCGGATCGGGCGGCGCTGGGAACGGCCTTAGCTGGTCGGCCCCCTTCACGTTTCAAGACGCGACCTCCATCGACATGGTAGTCGACTGGAATGGGAAGCTGATCGCCGCCGGCAGAGTCCCGAGTGCAACCAACGAGGACACAGCGATTTGGGAGTCTTGGGACGCCGGCGCGACCTGGACGCGTCTCGACACCGGGGCCACGACCTTTGCCGACTCGGGAGTATCCGGGATCGTGAAGACTCCGTCTGGTCTCCTCGCGTGGGGAAGATCTGGCGAGCCACTCTGCACCGGCCAGGGCGCATGGACGACCTGCGGGCCGTTCCCGGTGATGCTCTGGACCTCGGCCGACGGAGTCGCCTGGAAGCGGATCACGGATCTGGCGCCGTTCAAGGGCGCGACGATCGCAGACATCACCCTGAGCCCGCAGGGCCTCGTGGCCGTCGGCGACACCGGCTGGACGGAGCCCGCCATCTGGGTCTCCGCGACAGGTGCGACCTGGCAGCGCCTGAGCCTCTCATCGGCCACTTTCAAGGAGGCCCATTTCTCGTCGATTCGGGTCACTGCCTCCGAATACTTGCTCGCCGGGGGCGTGGGCAACGTCGAGCCTGTCAGCGGCGGGGTCGCCGCTCCTGATACCGGGACCGCGGCGGTGTGGTGGTCGCTCGATGGGCGGACCTGGACGAAGGGCACAGTCAATCGCGCTAACGCGATCGGGTCGAGCCTTGGCTCCATCGACGGTGGTTCCGCTGGCTTCGTCGCCGTCGGCTCCGCGTCGAGCCCCAAGACAGCTACCGCGTGGAGCTCGGTCGATGGCAGGACCTGGCAGCCGATCGCCAATCGCCAGCTCTACGCGGACGTGCCTACACCTGCGCCAGGGACCCCACGGATACCCTCGTTCATGATGGTCGACGACGGCAGCCACGTGATCGCCCTGGACGACCAGACGGTCACTGTCTGGATCTCGCCCGACGGTCTGACCTGGCGGCAGATGCCGTTCACTGGAGCTGTCGACTCGATTCCGAATCCTGGCCAACTAATCGAAGGTCTGTTCAGCGTGCCGGACGGGCTGATCGTCGTCGGGCAGGACGCCAACTCCTCGCCGATTGAGGTCTGGCACGCAACCGTTTCGTCATAGGACCCAGGTTGGCTTCCAACTCCCCGAGATGACGCCCAGTTGCGGGCTCCTGACCGACCGGGCCGGCCATCCCTGACCCCCGCCTCTCTCCACCTAAGGGCGCAGCGGCCAACACGATGCGTGCGTCAGTGTGTCTCCGTCAGCACTGGTGGCTGGACCGTATTTACGAATTGTTAGGTGTTTGGGGGCCTATGCTCATGGGGCGATGATCCGCCAGAGTTGGCTCTTGCCTGTACCGCAAGTTCCACTCGGGCCGCGAACGGTGGGCTGAAGCCTTGGATGCCGAACCCGTATGCCCCGTCTGTCAAGTCCGTCTGCTCGATCCGGAAGAGGTCGTAGTCCGAGTCAAGCAGCTGGTGCCAGTGCGAGCCCTCGCCAAGCGCAACACGGTGTTGAAGGCTTCTGGTGACTTCCGCTACTGCCATGTGGTGTGTTCAGTTTGAACCGTCCTGACTTTGATGGAGACTCCATCTCTTGGAGAATGGAGCCATGCCAGACAACGTCAGCAGCCGCAAACAGTCCCACCGCTACCCGCCTGAACTGAGAGAGCGCGCCACCCGGATGGTCTTCGAGACCATCG